>JAFGDK010000121.1 GCA_016932165.1 Anaerolineales bacterium | reverse complement strand
TTTCACGTGGCTAAGGTTATTCTTTGGTTTTCTCCTGGCAAGGCAGCGACTTGGGGAAATGATGAGTCTCTCCCCTCTCTGGGATTAAATTCGGGGCGGGTGATGTCACTCCCCCATTGCTGTGACCATAGCGATGGCAAATAGCTGCGAATGGCTGAGACTGATCGCCCAGCGAGTGAGCCCTTGTTCCGCCGCGAGTTTGGCCGCCTTGCCGCTTAGGTGCAGTTCTGGCTGCCGGTTGGGGCCGGAAAGCACCTCGATATCCAGCCAGGCGACCTCCCCGATCCCCACCCCTAATGTTTTGGCGACCGCCTCTTTGGCGGCAAAGCGCGCCGCCAGCGATTCCACCCGCCCATGTGTGACGGTGAGTTCCCGGCTGGTGAAAATCCGGCGCAAAAATCGCTCGCCATACCGCTCTATGGCAGCCCCGATCCGCGCCACTTCTATCAAGTCCACTCCGGTTGCCAGCTTAGTCACCGCCGCCTTCCTCCCGTGGCGAATCCTGCTCTAGCCTGCCGGCAGCCACCACAGCCAGCCTGTCGACCTGTAAGTAATGAGAAGCGGATGAAAGGATCATCTCCGGGGTGACCGAGTTGATCAAATCTGCATAACCCTGCATATAGTCCAGCCCCAATTGATGCCGTTCGAGATGCAGCAGAAGTGAAGCCACGCCTAAATTAGATTCCAGGTGGAGTGGCTGTGAACCGATCAGATTGGCCTGCACGTCAGCCAGTTCTTCAAAAGAAACCGGCTCTGTGACGAAACGCTGGATTTCTGACAAAATAATCTCGATCGCCTGGTCAACATCCTTGGGCGCCACGCCAGCTGCCGCAAACCAGGCCCCAGGGCCTACGCTGGTGCCCAACCCGCTGTACACATAATACGCCAGTCCGGCTTCCTCGCGCAATTTTTCCCCCAAGCGTCCCATCATACCAAAATTTCCCAGGATCTGATTGCCAACCGCGGCCGGGATAAAATCATCCGAGCTGCGCGGCGGCCCGGCGGTGCCGATCACCAAGTCAGCCTGGCTTTTTCCTTCCATTGGAATACGCCGGTCCTCCCGTTGGCGCAGCGGCTGCCACTCCGGCAGATCTGGAGGAGCGGCTTGCTGCGGGTTCCGCCACTCACCCAAAGCAGCTTCTACCAGAGAAACGGCTTTCTCTGGGTCTATCCCGCCAATGATCGAGATCACCATCCCCTTTGGCCCGTAGTGTTTGCGGTGAAATTGAAGCAAATCCCGCCTGCGGATCCTTTTCACGGTATCCCGGTAACCTTCATCGGGGCGGCCGTAAGGATGTGCCGGGTAAACCAATTCGTCAAAGGCCATCCCGGCCCGGTCCTGGCTGTCCTGCCACTGGAAGTCGAGGCTGGTCAGTACTGAGGCTCTGTGGCGCTCCACCTGTCTGGCAGGGAAAACCGGAAAGCGTAAAGTATCGGCCAGCAGAGAAAGCAGCATGGGCAAATCCTCAGCCAGCGAACGTCCGGTAAACTCAGCAGAATGTGTACCGCCAGAAAAACCCAAACCAGCCCCAATAGATTCCAGTTGCTGATGAATTTGCTGAAAGCTGCGGGTGCGGGTGCCGCGCTTCAGGCAGGAAGCGGTGAAATCGGCCGTCCCAAGTTTTTCATCACGATCAAAAATACTGCCAGCTGGTAAATAGCCACTCACCGCCACAGATGGGCTGAAAAGATTGGCGCGTGCGAGCACAACAATCCCGTTGGGCAGTTCACGCCGCAGAACATCCTCCGGCCCGGGAAAGACGCTCAGGTTGTTTGCCGGTTCAGCCATGTGCCGCCTCCCGGTCATACGGGCGGAAAACGCCCAGCACTCGCTGCTGGCGAACCAGGTACTCCTGTGCAACTCGCTGCACATCCTCCGGGGTGACTGCTGCCAGCCGGTCGAGGTAGGTCTCAAACCAGTCATAGGTGTCGAACATTTCGGCAAATCCCAGCCAGAAGGCCTGGAACGAGATCGATTCGGAGCCGTAGGCGAACAAGGCCCGCGCCTGCTTCACCGCTCTTTCCAGTTCGGTATCTGGCGGCGGCTCAGACTTTAGCCGTTCAACCTCTTCCTCCAATGCCTGCACCGCCTCCGAAACTTTGCGTCCCGGGTGAATGGTGATGGATATCTGGTATAGAAATGGGTCAATGGTTACCTGGATGCCGCCGCTGACCGAAACGGCGATCTCTCTCTCCACCAATGCCTGGTACAGGCGCGAAGTCTTGTTGGAAATACCACCGCCAAATAAGTTCAGGTTACTGGCCCCGGTCAGCAGGCTGTCCAAAACCAGGTAGGGGAAGAAATCCTCATCTGCACCCCGGGGAGCAGGGTAAACCAGATCGATAAAGGTGGAATCTCCGGGCCCTTCCATCTCGATCCGGTATTCACCTACCCGCAGCGGTTCTTCCCGCCCCGAAAAAACCGGCAATTCATGGCCTGGAATGCGGCCGAATAATTCTTCAATTTTTTCCAGCATGCTTTCAGGTTCAAATGCCCCGGCCACAGCCAGAACGGCATTCCCGGGTTGATAATGGGTCTGGTAATGGTAGTAGAGATCCTCACGGGTCAGGCGTTCCAAATCCGTCATATCGCCGATCACATGATGGTGATAGCTGTGCACCCGGAAGGCGGCCGCCTGCACGGCTTCACCGAGTAAAAAACCCGGGTTATTCTCATGTCCCTGCCGCTCAGAGATGATCACCGTCCGTTCTGAAGCCACATGCTCCTCGGTGAACAGGCTGCCGTGCAGCCGGTCAGCTTCAAGCTTGAGGATCAGGTCAATATGCTCTGCCGGCATGGTCGAGAAATAAGTGGTCCAGTCCAGATGGGTCATCGCGTTCCAATAGCCGCCCAGCCGGGAGATAGCCCGATCCAAGACCCCGTTGGGATAAGCCGCCGTGCCCTTGAACTGCATATGTTCGACCCAATGAGAAGCCCCGGTGATGCCTGGAATCTCGTTGCGCGAGCCGACCCGGTACCACATCCACGCGCTGGCAATCGGCGCAGTGCGAATCTCTTTCAAACTCACCAGCAGGCCATTCTCCAGAGTCTTTCGGATGAACCCTTCGTTCATAATACCTCACTACAAATCAGGATTGCACCATTTTACCCTATCCAGGCGAACCTTGATCCAGGAAAGTAATTGCTTTGCTCTGCGCTTGTTATAGCCACTGCACCCCGCTAATACATCTGATAAAATAATACCAACCCCCACTCACCGCTTTCCACTTTGCTGCCTGTTACCTTGTTCCAATGAAAAAACGAGACCTGTTCTGGCTCCTGGCCGTCCCTATTTATCTGATCCTCGGTACCATCCGGCATGAAGCTGCCCATGCGCTGACCGCCTGGCAGCAGGGCGCCGAGATCACCGAGTTTGTATTCCTGCCTGGTTTTCGCGGCGATCAGTTCTACTTTGGTTATGTGAGTTGGATTGGGGGTGAGACCAATACGCTGGTCACCGCCGCCCCCTACCTTCTGGACCTGCTCACTTTTGGGGTCTTCTTTCTATTCTGCCACTGGGGCAAGCTCAAGCGGCACTGGCTGTGGCTCAACCTGGTGATCATTGGGATCATCTCCCCCCTGATCAATTCCGGATACCAGTATCTCAAGCCCGGTCTGGGAATGCGCGGCGACATCGGCTGGCTGTTGGAGAGGTGGCCGACACCATGGGTGCACGGCTATATGATCAGCACGATCGCCTTGTACCTGACCGGCTTGCTGCTGGTATTCACCACCTCCTGGCATATCCGCTTCAGCCGGGAAGACCAGTTAAACCAAAGCCGGTTGGGGTCTTATTTCAAATAGAGCTGGCAACCAAACTCGGCCTCCAACACTATCCATTATAATATTCCTTCAATCAAAAGGAAGGTTACCCATGTCAAAATACCAACACGTTCTCTGGGATTTTAACGGCACGCTGCTTCAAGATGCCGGATTGTGCATTGATGTGATGAACGATATGCTCAACCGCCGCGGTTTGAAGACCCTCTCCCCACAACGGTATGCTGAAATCTTCGATTTCCCGGTGCAGGCATACTACCAGCGCGCCGGCTGGGATCTGAGCCGCTATCCATTCGAGCAATTAAGCGATGAATTCATGTCTGGCTACCATGCGGGAAAGCTGGCGTGCAATCTGCGCCCTGAGGCGGTGGAAGTGTTCAGCAAGCTGTATGCTCGTGGAGTAAAACAATATATTATCTCAGCGGCACAGCTCTCCATGGTGGAAGAACTGGTAGCCCATTTCCAAATCAAGCAGTATTTCACTTCTTTACACGGGTTGGACAATCACCACGCAGCGGGGAAAATGGAGATTGCCCTGGGGTGGATGGAACAAACCGGAGCCGATCCGGAAGAGGTGATCTTCATTGGAGATACCACCCACGACAAGGAAGTCGCCGATGCCATCGGTGTGGGCTGCGTGCTGGTGTACAGCGGACACCAGACGCTCGCTAAACTGCAAGCCACCGGCGCGCCGGTGGTGGAGTCTTTGGAAGAGATCAGGTTCTTTTAACCAACAATCGGAGCGGCGATTCACCGTTCCGATTGTCATCTTCTTCTCCTGAGAGCAAATTTTACTACTCCCTCAAAAATATTTCCAGATGCAAATTAAAGCTTATTTCACTGGCTGTTTGAAGTTGTAGATCCCGTCCTCGATTCCCCAGCGCAGGCCGCAGGTGCAGGTGAGAAGGTTTTCCTGCGGCTCACCCAGCGGGGACTTGCACTCCGGGCAGGAGAACATCCCGGCATCGGGAGATGCTTTCTCTGGAACACCGGCTGCCTTGCTGCAGGTGAACACACTCGGGGTGAGCTGCCACCAATCTCCGGTCAGCGAGGCAATCGAATCGATCCACACCAGCAGGCTGGTGGGCACCAGCCGTTTTAAGATGCCAATCCGGAAGTGAGAGACGGTCAACTGCCGCTGCAGCTCAAAGCTGGCCGCAGCGAGCCAGCCCCGCACCGCCTTGGGATGGAAGTCGTAGTTCAGGGGGATGTACTCCACCGGTTCCAGCGTGTACGGGCTCCAGGCCTGTTGGTTGAACAGGTAGCGCAAGATCGCTTTCAGGTTCTGTTTATTAGCAAATTCCAGGATAAAGGTGGCTCCCGGCTGCAGCGCCTGGCGGATTTGCTTGAGGGCCAGCTCAGGCTCTGCCATGTGGTGCAGCACCCGGATCATGGTGGCGGCTTCAAAATAACCAGACGTGAACGGCAGCCGGTAGACATCCGCCGCCACGTAGACATACTTCTCCCCGCGGCCCAGCCTCGCCTGGGCTTGCTGCATCTGGGTGAGGGAATAATCCATCAGCACGATGGTTTCAAAACGCTTGTACCGCAAGGTGTTCCGCCCAGCCCCAGCGCCGATCTCCAGCATGGTCTTGCCGCCAGGGGGCAGCAATCGCTTCAAGGCGGCTGCTTCAGCGCCGTCCTCATACGCTCTGCCGCCCTGATCCCAGAAACGGGTCTGGTAGTCAGATCCTTCATAATCACAGACCGGCGGGCTGTCTGGAGAATTTTGCCTATCTTCCATCTGATGTGCGGTTCAATATTTCAGGTTGTTGAGCTTGCGCCCGTTGTTGTAGCCGCGTCCCACCCCGCGATAGGTGAAACCAAGCCTCTTCATTTTTTCTGGATCGTAGATATTGCGTCCATCCATCACTACTGGGGATTTCATCCGTTGTTTGAGGCTTTCAAGGTCCAGCTGGCGGAACTCATTCCATTCAGTCGTCACCACCAGTGCATCGACCCCATCAGCAAGGCTGTAGGCATCTTTTGCCATTTCAACATCGGGCAAGATTGGCCGGGCGACGTCCATGGCGACCGGATCAAAAGCGCGCACCTGGGCGCCGGCTCTACTCAACGCCCTGGCCACATCTATCGAAGGGGCATCGCGCATATCATCGGTGTTTTCCTTAAATGCCAACCCCAGCAAGCCAATTGTCTTGCCGTTAAAATCCCCGACCAGTTCTTTGAGCTTCTCAACCAGACGCGGCCTGCGCTCCTGGTTGGTGGCAGAGACGGCATTGAGAATCCGGGGTTCAACCCCCATCTGGTTGGCCATGTAGGTCAGCGCTTCCACATCCTTTGGGAAGCAAGATCCGCCGTAGCCCAATCCAGCACGCAGGAAGCGCGGACCAATACGGTCATCAAACCCCATCCCGGCAGCGACTTCAGTCACATCCGCGCCAAGGGCCTCACAGATATTGGCAATCTCATTGATGAATGAGATTTTAGTCGCCAGAAACGCATTGGAAGCATATTTGATCATCTCAGCAGTGCGCAGGTCAGTGATCACGATCGGCGCCCGCAGCGGCAGGTGAAGCTGGGCAACTTTATCGGCCGCATCACGGTCCATCGAGCCAAGCACCGTGCGGTGAGGTTTCATAAAGTCAGAGATGGCATAACCCTCGCGCAGGAATTCGGGGCAGGAAACCACTGAAAAATCAACCGGTCTCGCTAAATATTTATTGATGATGTCAGCCACCCAGTCCCCGGTACCGACCGGTACGGTGGATTTGTTGATCACGATGATCGGACCGGAGATGGATTCTGCGATTGAACGGGCAGCGGCAGCCACGTATTTCATTTCGGCTTCACCACCCTCCCCGGATGGCGTACCTACACAAATGAATACAAATTCAGCATCTTTGAGAGATTCCTGGTATGAGGTGGTGAAACTCAACCTACCAGCATCAACATTCCGTTTGACCAGTTCCGATAAACCCGGCTCGTAGATCGGCATGACCCCGTTTTTAAGGCTGTTGATCTTTTCCTCACTGATATCCAGGGCGGAAACTTTGTTCCCTAGATCGCTGAAGCAGGCTGCTGTCACCAGCCCAACATATCCCACACCAATCACACTGATCTGTCGCATAGACCCGTTTTCCTTCTACACAATTCCAAATTTGCCCCACAGGCAATTTTTGCCAGCCAATAATACCATTAACTGCTCATCTAGAAGGGCAATCCAGCATTTTCCAGATGGGCAAATGACCCATCCGAAAAGGGACAAAAGTCCCTTGATAGAAATGTGTTAGAATCTAAAATATATTAGAGAAATTTTATCTAAAATACGTAAAAGAGGAAAATTATGCAAATCACACGCCAGGCCGATTATGCAGTAAGAGCGGTGCTATTCCTGGCCCAACTGGGCCCAAACGAAAAAGCGTCTACCAGCCAGATCGCAGAGGAGAAGGATATTCCCCTCTCCTTTCTGGCAAAGATCATTGCCCAGCTTTCGGTTGCAGGATTGCTGCAAACCATGCGCGGGGCACGCGGCGGTGTGATGCTTGCCCGCCCGGCAAAAGATGTCAACCTGCTCGAAGTCATCGAAGCGATTGACGGCCCCATCCTGGTCAACGAATGTGTTAGTGATTCGTATGATTGCTCACAACATGGCTGCCCGATGCGCGGCATTTGGCAGGAAACCCAGGCAGATCTGGTTAACCGGTTGAAAACAACCACATTTGATCAATTTGTGGGGGCGTAGTGCTGATTTAGGCACTTTCCTGATAGAATAACGCATGGCAGTAAATAGCCATGCGTTTTTTGTGTCTATTACAAACAATCTATGGGAGGGAAGATATGCCAAGATGGTCTCGTGTTTTTCGCATGCTGTTAGCTGGTATGCTGCTGGCCTTTTTCACGGCTGCCTGCCAGTTCGACCTGGGAATATCGGAATTGAATTTACCCTTCATGCCTACTGAAACCAGCCCGCCCGTTCCCACTGCCACGCCCATCCCCACGCCCACCGTGCCGCCAAAACCCAGCAGTTCAGCGGACACAACCCAAATACAGGTGATGGTGGATGACACCACCGTTTTTACAGACAAGCAGTTGGGGTTCCGGTTAGTCCTCCCGCCTGAGTGGATGGCGGTGCCGGTAGATGAGACGCTTCGGGACGAGATCATTGCCGGATTTGCTGGAAATTTACGGGAATCACTTGCCAGGCTTTTGGAATCTGCCATGACCCAGGAGGGACTGCGCATGCTGGCAGTGGACTACACGGGAAAGTACACCTACCAGGAAGAAAACTTCATCAACAATATCCAGATGGTCTTCGACGAGAGTGCGAACCCAGAAGCAGAGCTGCAGACCATTCTGGATGACGCGGTCGCCTCCGCTGAGGAAACTTTTGAAGACTCGGATGTGCTCTATCAATCGATAGAAGAAAATTCGAAAGGCATCACGTATGCCAGCCTGATCATCTCTCACCCCATCAGCACCTTTGGCGTTCCGTTGAGGCAGGTTTTGATGATGATCAAGCTGGATACCGGGCTGTTGACGATTACCGCATCTATCCATGCAGAACGCTACACCGATGCAGAACGGTCGCTTAAAAATGTGATCAACTCGTTTGAATTGGCGGAGTGATTTCCGCAAACCGATCCATCGATTAATTTGATTGCCGTGGAGGATTCTGGCCAAAAAGGTCTGAACCCTCCATTTGTATTCAGGGAAAGCAGGCAGGGCTAAAGAATTTCCAGAGGGTCTTCCCCATAGGTTCGTTCTCATGGCATAATTAGGGTACCCAATAACAACTACTATCGGAGGCGATATGTCTGGTCCACGAGTTGTGCGCGCCCCGCGGGGCACACAGTTACACTGTAAGAATTGGCTGATCGAAGCCCCTTACCGCATGATCCAGAACAACCTCGACCCTGAGGTTGCCGAGATCCCCGATCAGTTGGTGGTCTACGGCGGCAGGGGTCAGGCAGCCCGTAATTGGGAGGCCTTTGATGCCATCCTCCACACCTTGGAAAACATGGATGAGGATGAAACCCTGCTGGTTCAGTCTGGCAAGCCGGTGGCAGTATTCAAAACCCACACAGATGCACCCAGGGTGCTGATTGCCAACTCCAACCTGGTGCCCTATTGGGCCACCCAGGAGCATTTCGATGAATTAGCCGCCAAAGGCTTGATGATGTACGGTCAGATGACTGCTGGCTCGTGGATCTATATCGGCACCCAGGGCATCCTCCAGGGGACCTATGAGACCCTCGGTTCGCTGGCTGCCCAGAAAGGCTGGGACTCGCTGAAGGGAAAGTTCACCCTGACCGCCGGCCTGGGGGGGATGGGTGGGGCACAACCGCTGGCGATCAGGATGAATGAAGGCGTCGGATTGATTGTGGAAGTGGACCCTGCCCGCGCCAAACGCCGCCATGAGATTGGCTATGTTGACCTGCTGGTGGATGATCTGGACCAAGCTTTGGCGCTGGTGAATGAATTTGTCGAGAAAAAAGAAGCCAAATCGATCGGCTTGATCGCCAATGCTGCCGATGTCTATCCCGAGCTGGTGGCCCGCGGCATCACCCCGGACGTGGTCACCGACCAGACTCCGGCGCACGATGTTCACGCCTACGTGCCAGCCGGACTCTCGGTGGAGGAAGCCGCCAGTCTGCGCCAATCAGACCCGGACGAATATGCCCGCCGGTCAGTCGCTTCAATGGTCGACCACATCAAGGCGATGCTGGCCTTCCAGGAACGCGGCGCCGAGGTCTTCGACTACGGCAACAACCTGCGTCAACGGGCTTTTGAGGGCGGCATACAAAACGCCTTCAACTTCCCCGGCTTTGTGCCCGCCTACATCCGCCCGCTGTTCTGTGAAGGCAAAGGGCCCTTCCGCTGGGTAGCGCTCTCCGGCGACCCGGAGGATATCTACCGCACCGACGAAGCCATCATGGAGATGTTCCCCGAAGACCAGCACTTGCACCGCTGGTTGAAGATGGCCAAAGAGCAGGTCCCCTTCCAGGGGCTGCCGTCCCGCATCTGTTGGCTGGGCTACGGTGAGCGCGTCCAGGCTGGACTGTTGTTTAACAACCTGGTCGGCGAGGGGATCGTCAAGGCTCCTATCGTGATCGGGCGCGACCACCTGGATTCCGGCTCGGTGGCTTCCCCTAATCGCGAGACCGAAGGGATGAAAGACGGCACCGATGCCGTCTCCGACTGGGCGATCCTCAACGCGCTGATCAATGCCGTGGGTGGGGCCACCTGGGTCTCATTCCATCACGGCGGCGGTGTGGGGATCGGGTACAGCCAGCATGCCGGGCAGGTGATCGTGGCAGACGGTACGGTTGAAGCAGCCGCCCGCCTGGAGCGCGTCTTGACCACTGACCCCGGTACGGGCATCGTCCGTCACGCCGATGCCGGCTACCAGCAGGCAATTGATGCTGCCAAGCGGCATGGGATCAAAATCCCGATGTTGGACTAGTACTTTGTCAAAACAAAAAGGTGTATTTAGAAGAAAAGCAGCTGATAAAAAATCAATTTTAAAACGCCTGGATGCAGCCTTTGACAAAGTATTAAGTGTACTGTTAATCAACAATCCAACTACTCAAAAGACCTTGACAGAACACTAGTAGGGAGTAGGGAGTCGGCAGAAATGGCATCGAATAATCATCAAGATTTGCTTGTGTGGCAGAAATCTTTGGATATCGTTGATCGTGTTGATGACCTAACTCGAAGCTTCCTAAAAGATGAACTGTATGGGTTAACAAACCAGATTCGGCGATGTGTGGTATCGATTCCTTCAAATATTGCAGAAGGGCAGGGGCGTAATGCTCCGAAAGATTTTCAGCGATAACTACGAATAGGATTGGGTTCACTCTCTGAATTGATGTTGGAAGTTCGTAAAATGCTATTTGGATTGATCAATGGTCTCAACCGTGAGAAATAAAACTACCCGCTGCCATCTGCCTACTGACTACTAAAAATGTCCCAACAATTCCGCTCCGCCGTGCACCTCTTCTTCATCGATGACGACCAAGTCCTGCTCTCCCGCCGGGCCAACACCGGCTACATGGACGGGCATTACAGCGTGGTTGCCGGGCATCTTGAGCCCGGGGAAACCGTTCTCCAGGCGGCGGTGCGCGAGGCATCTGAGGAGGCGGGGGTGGTGATCCTGCCCAAAGATACTGAGGTGGTCGGGGTGATGCACCGCCGGGATGGCGAGGAACGCATCGATTTCTTTGCCCGCGTCCACAGTTGGGTGGGAGAACCATTCAACGCTGAGCCGGAGAAATGCAGCGACCTGCGCTGGTTCCGCCTGAATGCTCTACCGGAGAATATTGTCCCCTATATCTTCCAAGCCCTGCAGAATTATAAGGCGAATGTCTGGTTTGATACCTTCGGATTTTAGAAAACCAGTTATCAGCCGCCGGGGCACCTGAAGATCAGGGAAAGGCTAATCACAGCTTCATAAAGGCTGGTAAAATAGAGTAATCTTATCCATTTTACGCGAGGAAAGCCGATGCCAGTGGTCATGTTGATCCGTCACGCTGAAAATGAATATGTTAAGTCTGGGCGTTTGGCCGGGCGGAAACCTGGGGTGCATCTGAATGAAAAAGGCCAGGCACAGACAGCCGCGCTGGCTGAAGCGTTAAGGCAGGTTCCGGTCAAGGCAGTCTACAGCAGTCCGTTGGTGCGCACCATGGAAACGGCTGTTCCGATTGCAGAACTTCACCAGCTGGAAGTGATTGTAAATGATGGGCTGCTTGAGGTGGATTACGGTGAGTGGCAGGATAGAACGCTGAAGCAGCTCAGGCGGCGAAAACTGTGGAAAACCGTGCAAAATTCCCCTGCTATGATGCGATTCCCGGGAGGCGAAAGCTTTGCTGAAGCCCAGCTGCGGATTACTGATGAGCTAAACCGGCTGGCAGCTGCCCATAAACAACAAGAGGTGATTGTGTGTGTCAGCCATTCAGATATGATCAAGCTGGCCGCGGCATATTTCATCGGCCAGCCCCTGGATTTCTTCCAGCGTTTGATCATCCAGCCAGCTTCGGTGACCACCCTGCACATCGCTCCAGATGAAGGAGCCCGGCTGCTCAACTTGAATCACATCGCTTACCGGTTGTCTGATGAATAGTTTTTCTGTTCTGAAGTGTGTTTGCCTGGTTAATCCCAGGCCAGATGACATGCTTTGGTACGGGGTGGTACAATTGCTAAAACAGATCGAAAAATTGACCCTGAGGGATCACCATGGATGATTATGAGAATCGGGAAATTGAACTTAACCCGGTCAGCCACATCACCGCTGACGCGATCGGACCGCCTGGAAAACGGGTTTTTTACCTGCAGGGAGTCAGTGATGCCAAGACGGTCACTCTGATCATTGAGAAATTTCAGCTTCAAACTTTGACGATCGGGATCGATCAGTTCATGGCTGAAGTGCAGACACGAATCCCTTTGCTGCGGGAAGCCTCGGATGAATATAATGAGGATCAGATGCACATCCTCCCTCCGGTAGAACCGCTCTTCCGGGTGGCAGAGTTTGGGCTCTCCTACGATGGTGAGAGAGATTTGCTGGGCATCTTCGCCCGCGAGGTGCCCGCCCCGCCGGAAGGATCGGATGAGCCCGAGGAGGGGATTGTGGTGAAGCTGTGGTGCACGCGGGATCAGGCGCGCGCTCTGGTGAACTGGGGAATCGAGGTTGCCAGCCGGGGACGACCGCTATGCGAGCAGTGCGGCGAGCCGATGGACCCTGAAGGGCACTTCTGCGCTCGCAAGAACGGCCATAAGTATTGATCAGTATTTGAACTCAAATGAGTTTGCCTACCTCAGCCCAATTGGTCAACCACCTTAACCGCGGTGAGATCACAGTCACCGGGCAGTTCATGTGGGGGTCGAATTACACATTTTTCTGCCAGATAGAATTTGAAGACAAAGCGTTGAAAGCGGTGTACAAGCCAGTGCGCGGCGAGCGCCCCTTGTGGGATTTTCCTAGCGAATCGTTGGGCGGGCGCGAGGTGGCAGCATACCTGGTCAGTGAAGGCGGCGGGTGGGGAATGGTGCCGCCGACGGTGTTACGGCAGACAGCGCCTGCCGGGCCGGGCTCAATCCAGCTCTACATCGAGCACGACCCGGAGTATCATTTCCTCAGTTTCAGTTCTGCTGACCGGCAGCGCGCCCGTCCGGCAGCCCTGTTTGATGTGGTGGTCAACAATACCGACCGCAAGGCAGGCCACGTGCTGATCGACGCTGAAGACAAGCTCTGGTTGATCGATCACGGGGTTTGCTTCCACGTACAGCCCAAGCTGCGTACGGTGATCTGGGATTTTGCCGGCCTGCCTCTGACCACGGTGGAACAGGAGCAGTTGATGACCCTGCGTGCCAACCTGGCTTCGAAAACCGGCCTGTTCCAGGAATTGGATTCGTACCTCTCCCGCCGCGAGCTTCAGGCAATGGCAGGCCGGATCGATCAGCTGCTGGAAGCCGGAGAGTTCCCCTATCCCAGCGAGGATTGGCCCTCGACCCCCTGGCCGCCGGTTTAAATAAGTCAAAGGAGTTTCTATGAAAACATACAAACTTGCTCTGCTTGGATTTGGCCACGTCGGGCAGGCCTTTGCCCGGCTGCTGATGCGCAAGGCAGACCAGCTGGCAGATGAATACCGCATCCAGCCTGTGGTCACGGCGATTGCCACTGGCAGCCGCGGCCGGGCGATTGATCCCAACGGGATTGATCTCTGGGCTGCTCTGAACTTGATCGAGTCTGGGCAGATGCTTGACAACCTCTCCGCGGAACCAGCCCCAGAGGACAACATCGCCTTCATCCAGGCCAGCGGGGCAGATGTTCTCTTTGAGAACACCCCGGTGAGCTACTTGGACGGGCAGCCGGCGATAGACCACATCCGCGCTGCGCTGGAGATGGGCATGCACGCCGTGACCGCCAACAAGGGTCCGGTGGTGTACGGCTACCACACTCTGACCGCACTGGCAGCACAGAAGGGGGTTCGCTTCCTGTTCGAGTCCACGGTGATGGACGGCGCCCCGGTGTTTGGTATGACGCGTGAAACCATCCCGGCGGCCAACATCCACCGGATTGAGGGCGTGCTCAATTCGACGACTAACCTGATCCTGACGCATATGGAAAACGGCGAGAGCTTTGATGAGGCCGTACGCTATGCTCAGTCGATCGGGATCGCCGAGACCGACCCCAGCGGGGATGTGGACGGCTGGGATTCAGCTATCAAGATCTCAGCGCTGATCACCGTATTGATGAAGACCCCCTTCACGCCGGATAAGGTCAACCGGGATGGGATCAAAGAGATCACCCCCGAGAAGATCGCGGCCGCAAAGGCAGAAGGCAAACGCTGGAAATTGATCTGCACTGCCGAGAAACGTGCGGATGGGATTGAGGCGAAAGTTGCGCCGGCGATGGTCGGACCAGATACGCCTGCTTATACCATCGACGGCACGACCTCGATCGTCACCCTGGAGAGCGATGTGCTGGGCACTTTGTCGCTGATCGAGGCCGACCCCAGCCCGATTACGACTGCCTATGGCTTGCTGGCAGATTTGATCAACGCGGTGAAAGGCCGGTCAGCCAAGGGCTGACCTAGGGGCCTTTGCCGGCATTCTGTTTCGGAAACGCAAAGATCACTGTTGGATGTTAAACAAGCTTGACGAGTGAGAAAGATCGGGGTTTGAAAGGCAGACTCTTAAATTGTCATGCCTCCGGAGGCAAAACAATCGTGCAGCCGTAGGACGGCACCTCGCTGGGGACGGGGTTTTCATCAGCCAGCACGGCTTCCACTGCTTCCCACAGGTAGTTGCGGGTCGGCTCCGGCTGGCGGAAGCTGGCGTCGTCAAAGGCGCCCTGGTAGCGCAGGATTCCCTCCTGGTCGATTAAAAACACCTCTGGCGTGATCATTGCGCCAAACAGCCTGGCCACCCTTCCTTTCTCATCCAGCAGCACCAGGGAGACGCCCCGCGCTGAGGCAGCTGCGGTTTTCTCTTCCAGGCTTTCATTGGCATTTGAGGCGATAGCGAGCACGGCTATATCCTCTCCCCATTCCAATCTCATCTGGTTGAGCGTGTGATCGGCGCGGGAAGACCATGGGCACTCTGCCGACCAGAATACAATCACAGCAAGCTTGCCGTGGTAGTCTGACAAGGTGTGGGATTTTCCCTCCAGGTCTTTGAGGGTGAAGCTGGGCGCTGGAGCCCCGGTTTTGATTATGGGATCCATGCGGGTTGGTATCCTCCTATCACCAGCCGGATGGCCTTCCCGTCCAGGCTGATTAACCAGATTTCCGGCGGATCGGTCAGCAAGGTCACATTGAAGCGCATTGCGGCGAGCTGCTTTCCGTCAGGATGCCACTTCAGGCTAGTGTAGAGATAATCTTCCGCCCCGGTCAGCGGCTTGATCTGCTCAGGGGAAGTGCCGGAGGTCAGCGACATCAGCCAGATTTGGCGGCCTGGGGTCCAGCGCTGTTCATCCAGGTAGCGGCGGGTAAAGGCCAATACCGATCCATCCGGAGAGAAAGTGGGCCAGAAGTCCTCGGCCAGCTGGTCCTCAGTCAGGGCGGTGGTTTGATCTCTGCCAAGCTGGTAAACCATCAACTGGCTGTTGAGTACCCGGACCGGTTCCAGTTCTGATTCGTCCACCTCTTCATTCTCAGCTTCTCCGGAGGGGCCGCGCAGGATGTTAGTCTCTTGCAGGAAGGCATCAGGGGCGATAAAGGCAGTCCCGCCTGGCGCCCAGGCGGCATGTTCCCCGCTCTGGTTGGGCCAGGTGGAGATGATTTTTCCGGTGGGATCAACCACGGTATATACCATCTGGGTGGCGTTGTAATAGCTGAGGTTACCGGTTGATGACCAGGCTGGCTGGTAAGCCGACTCGCCTTCCGGACTGATCTGGATTGGCTGGGTGCCGGTTTCCAGATTTACAAGCCAGACCTGATTGTCATTCCTGGTATAGGCAAGTGCGGTTCCTTGTGGCGCAATGGCAAGGTTATCACAGCGCGCTCGCTGGCAGGTGAGCATTCGGGCAGGTTCGGTTTCCAGGTCAAAACGCGGCAGAGAGAACAGGTCGCTGCCGCCCTGGTTGTTTTCTGCAAAGAAATACACGCTGCGACCGTTTGGTGAAAAAACAAAGGACAGCACCGGGCTGCCATTGGTGAGTTGAATCGTCTCCCCTGATTGTGGATCAAGCAAATAGAGCTGGCTGCTGCCCCCCGCCGGCCACAGATAAGCCAGCGAGACCGGCGAAATCCGGAAGCTCCAGCTGACCCCAGCAGCGGCTGGCAGTCCGATCCGGGATTGAGCGCCGCTCTCCAGCGTCACGGTGACCTCTGCACCTGAAGGCCAGGCTTCCATTGGGATCAGACGCAGGGTCTGATCCTCCCAGACGGATTTCACTTCGATTGCTGGAGAGATGGTCAGCCTTTCAATCACGCTTTCAGGCTGCATGCGGCGGCTGAAGATAATCTCGATCGTTGAGGTATTGGGCAGCCCGCCGGGCGCGGCTTGCGGTGAGGTGGATACCACCTCTGGGCGCAGCAGCAGGGCTGTGCCCCCAACCGAGGCGAGGAGCACGATCACCCCTAGAATGATGATCCGGCGGATATCCATAGTAACCATATTCTAAATGATATTTTCGGCTGGAGGTTAGATTGTTTTTCCCAACTGCCTGCTGTCTACACACAACTGACAACTGGATTTCTGATACAATCAAATCAGAACCAACTGACTTTTCATGAGGAGATGCACATGGATTCAAAACCGGGAAATGTTCAAATAATCGGGATTATGATGATTGCCAGCGGGGTGCTCAACATCCTGGCTGGGGCGGGAATTGCAGTCGGGATCGTAATCGGGACGCTGTTCCTTGGTCTGATCTGCCTGCCAATCCTGGTGATCCCAATCGGAGTGGGTATCTTTGAGATCGTCACCGGGGCGAATGTGCTCAACGGTAAGCTGACCAAACATATCCAACTGGTTGCCGGACTGGAGATCGCCAGCATCCTGTGGGCCAACTTCCTCAGCCTGGCCGGCGGCATTCTGGTGCTGGTGTTCTACAACGATGACGAGACCAAAGCGTATTTTGAGGATCTCAACCGCGGCACGATCTCGATGTAGATAACACAAATTGAGGATGATGGCAGCAGTCCTGAACACAGGGCTGCTGTTTATTGTTGGTTTCTCCCTCTCCCCACCCCACGCAATTCTCTCCCCGATGGTAGAATCAGCCTGAGATGAAAAAATGGCAATTCTGGCTCGGAGTGGCCATCAGCGCATTTTTCCTGTATTTGGTCCTCAAGGATATTGAATTTGCCGTTCTCTGGCAGGAGACGCTTAAAGCCAATTACTGGCTGATCCTGCCGGGTGTGGCGGCTTATTTTGTCGGGCTGTGGGTGCGAGCCTGGCGCTGGCACTACCTGCTGCGTCCGGTCAAGGCCGTCTCTACCAAAGCCATGTTCCCGATTGTGGCGATGGGCTACGCCGGGAATAACATCTTCCCGGCGCGGGCTGGCGAGGTGCTGCGGGCAGTGGTATTGAAGACCAAGGAAGGGGTGCCCATCTCTGCTTCGCTGGCCACGATCATCGTGGAGCGAGTCTATGATGGGGTGGTGATGCTGGCCTTCATTTTCGTCAACCTGGCGGAACTCTCCCGCCTGACCGAGGATATTGTCCTCTTCCGGGATTTCACCATCCAGGATGTGGCCTTGTGGGGGAGCGTGCTGTTCTTCGGGGTGTTGGTGGTGTTCCTTGCCGCGGCGATGATGCCCAAATTTACTCTGAAGGTGGTCCGCTGGCTGGCAGAACGTCTGGTGCCGGAACGCTTCCGGCAGAAGGTGATGGATATCGCCGTCCGTTTTCTGGATGGACTGGCTTCGCTGAGTTCGCCGGTCGAAGCGCTGATGGTTTTCTTGACCTCGGTGGTCATCTGGCTGCTGGAGACAGTCAAGTATTGGTTTGTGATGCATGCCTTCCGCTTCGTGATCAGTTTCTTTGCCCTGATGCTGATGAACGGGGTGGTAAACCTGGCCACCACGATCCCTTCTGCGCCGGGCTATTTGGGCACCTTTGACCTGCCGGGGATCAAGGTATTGGGGGCCTACGGCATCCCTGCCGAACTGGCTGCCAGTTATACCTTTGTGCTGCATTTTGCCCTCTGGTTTCCGGTGACCGCTGTGGGTCTGTATTATATGTGGCGCGAGGGGATTAAATGGCAAAAGGTCACCACCTTGCCGGATGAAAACGACTCGCAAGTCGTTCTGGAGTGAAGCTATGAATATTGCGATCATTGGCGCTGGCTATGCTGGCATGTCGGCGGCCTACGATCTGGCCAAAGCCGGCCACAAGGTAACCATCTACGAGGCTGCCGGGCATCCCGGCGGGTTGGCTGCCGGTTTCAAGCAGCCGCATTGGGATTGGTCGGTGGAAATTTTCTACCATCACTGGTTCCAGAGTGATATCCACATGCTGGGCTTGATTGATGAGCTCGGCTTGCGCCATAAGGTGCTCTATCCCCGCCCCCTGACGGTAGTGATGCACAGGGGCAAGTGGTATCCCTTTGATTCAATCCCCAACGCGATCCTCTATCCCGGCCTGGGCTGGGGGATCAATAAGATCCGTTTTGGGCTGGTGGGGCTGTATCTGAAGCTGACCAACAACTGGCGGGGGTTTGAAAAGGTCACTGTGGATGAATGGATGCGCAAATGGGCCGGGGAGAAGGTTTACCGCCAGATGTGGGAGCCGCTGGTGATCGGCAAATTTGGCGAGAAGTATGCCAAGGAAGTGAATATGGCCTGGATGTGGGCGCGCCTGAAGGCGCGCACCTCCCGCCTGGGGACTTACCAGGGCGGCTTCCAGGTCTTTGCGGATGACTTTGCTGAAATCCTGGTTGAAATGGGTGTGATCTTCAGGTATAACACGCCGGTGCGGGAGATCGTCCCCACCGTAGACGATCAGTTAACCGTTAAGACTGATGCGTATGATATGTTGACTTACGACCGGGTGCTCTCGACCACTTCGCCCAAATTGCTCTCGAAGACAGTCCCAGCGCTGCCGGAAGATTATCTCAAAGGACTACTGGCACTCAAAAGTATGGGCGCGGTGGTATTGACCATGTCGTTGAAGCACCAGCTCTCAAAAGACGGTTTTTACTGGTTCAACATGCCCAAGAGTGAGGGCTTCCCCTTCTTGGCACTGGTGGAACATACCAATTACGTTTCTCCGGATCACTTCGGCGGGGAGCACATCGTCTACGCCGGGGATTATCTGCAACCGGGGCACGAGTATTTCTCGCTGAGCAAGGAAGAACTGCTGAAGCGCTTCATCCCCGCCATCCAGCGGATCAATCCTGAGTTCAGCCAGGAGTGGGTGCTAAACACCTGGGTGTACAAGGCGGAATACGCCCAGCCGGTGCCGCTGCTCAACCACTCGGAGCATATCCCGGAGATCAAGACTCCGATCAACGGCCTGTATTTCGCCTCGATGAGCCAGGTCTACCCCTGGGACCGGGGCACCAACTTCGCGGTTGAGATCGGCCGCCGGGCAGCCCGGTTGATGATGGAAAAATAACCGACTCTATTGGAGAACGGAATGGATTATTGGCAAAACCTGAGAGCGGCCTACGGCCAGGATACTTTGATCCTCACTGGCGCGTCTGCCGCGATTATCCGTGATGACAAAATCCTGTTGGTGCGCAATAAAGATTATGGCCAATGGCAGACCCCTGGTGGGTTGCAGGAGATCGGTGAATCGATCCAGCAGACCTTGGAACGCGAAATCAAGGAAGAGCTGAACCTGGAGATGAAAGCCACCCGGCTGATCAGTCTTTACAGCCACCCGCAATGGACGGCCGCTTACCCGAATGGAGACCGGATCCAGCCGCTGAACTTGCTCTTTTTAATGGAGGGTGATATTTCCACTCTCTCAATCCAGGAAAGCGAGATCTGTGAAGCCAGGTTCTTTGCCCCGGAGGATATTCCGCAAGACACACTTGGGTTTGCCCAACAGCAAGTGATCGATTGGGTCCAATACCGCGGCGAAGTGATCTTCAGGTAACTTGCCGTGAGACTGGAAGACTTCTATACCCTGTTCACCCGTGAAGGCCAGTGGGCGCTGGAATCGGCGATGGCCTTTGCGCCGCGCGAGAAAGATTTCCTCCCTACGTTCCAGATGCTGGCCAAGCGCTTCCCGCGCGAGACCGCCCGCGCCGCGCTGACAACTGCCATCCTGCGCGGTGAGGCAGAGAGCAAGTTCCCACAGGCGGAAAAGATGTATTTTACCCGTGAGGCGCTTGAGCAAGCCACGCCCTGGGAGGTGGCTGTCCAACGAGCAAAACGCTATCAGGGAGAGGGGTGGATTTTTGACCTGGGCTGCTCGATCGGCGGGGATGCGGTCCCGCTTTCCAGGTCTGCGGCTGTGATCGGTGTGGAATTGGATCCGCTGCGGGCAGCCATGGCACGGCAGAATGCGTTGGCGCTCCAGGCAGATGTTGAGGTGATCAATGCGGATATCTTGTCTCTGCCGTTACCACTTTCTCCGCACGACGCAGTTTTCTTCGATCCAGCCCGGCGGGCAGACTCCAAGCGTGCATTTTCGGTGGATCAGTACCAACCGCGGCTGGCAATTGTGAGGGAGTGGCTGGAACTCACCGATGGGGTAGGGGTAAAAATATCCCCGGGCGTGAAGCTGGCGCAGCTTGCTGATTATGACTGTGAGGTGGAATTTGTCTCCCTAAGCGGTGCGTTGAAGGAAGCCGCCCTGTGGTTTGGGCGATTTAAATCAGCGGAACGGCGGGCCACTCTGCTGTCGGACGGGCAAACCCACACCCTGACCGCAGACACCCAGCCAGAGCTCCCTCTTTCTGAGCCGCGGGCATACCTGTACGAGCCTGACCCGGCGGTCCTGCGAGCCGGTCTGGTGGAGACAGTCGGTGCGCAGCTGGATGCAGCCCAGCTGGACCCACAGATCGCTTACCTGACCGCAGATGGTCTTCACCGAACGCCGTTTGCCCGCGTCTGGCCAGTGCAGGGATGGATGCCGTTTCAACTCAAGAACCTGCGGGCGGCGCTGCGCGAGCGCAACATCGGCCAGGTGACGGTGAAGAAACGCGGCTCCCCTCTTCTGCCTGAGGATTTGATCCAGCAGCTTAGGCTTGAGGGGGAAGAGCACCTGACTGTCTTTCTGACCCAATTGGATGGGGCTCCGATTGTAATCCTGGCTGGGGATGAATTGCATTAATCACGGCTTGCGGAGAAAACTCTTCCCACTTGGAAGCTTTCTTGCACTCAACAAAGCTGTAAGCAATCGTCACGAAAAAATCACGATGGGAATATTCTTTTTCAAGTATAATTTTTTCCAGACCATCAAAACAGATCAATCAAGATCATAAAAGAGACCATTCATGGCATTAAAGGGCAATTTACGAGATTTTACGATCACCCAACTGCTCAATCTGGTAAACCTGGCGAAGAAAACCGGCACGCTGGTTGTTGAAGGAGCAAACCAGTCTGCCCGGATCACCTTCCGCGAGGGAAAATTAGCCTATGCCGAGATCAGTAATGAGGATAATGGTCTGGGGGCTGTGCTGCACAAAAATAAGATCATTACCAGAGCGCAATATAATACGATCAGTAAAAGGGCGAAAACGATCAGCGACAAAGAACTGGGCTTGATGTTGATCAACGCGGGATATGTAGACCAGCGGGATGTGATCATCAGCCTGCAAAATCATTTTATGGATATTCTCCAGCGCCTGTTCAGCTGGGTGGAGGGAATCTTTTATTTCAACCCCGGAGAAACACCCCCGCCAGACCGGATACCGATCAAGATGGATTTGGAAAATATTATCATCGAGGGCTCCCGCCGGCTGCGAGAATGGGAGCAGCTTCAGGATGAGCTTCCCAATCTTGATCTGGCGCTCAAGTTTACCGACCGCCCAGGGGTGAATATCCAGAACCTGAATATGAGCGTGGAAGAGTGGAAGGTGGTCTCATATATTAACCCCAAGAATACCATCCGGCAGATTGGAAAGGCCGCCAAAATGTCTGAGATGGAAATCCGCCGGGTGGTGTACAGCCTGCTCCAGGCCGGGCTGGTTGAATTGGTCCGTCCGGAGGGTATGGTGCGTACCCTGCCAGGTCTGGATCAAACCATGGCAGGCAAGAGCAAGGAAGAACAAGAAAATTTGGTCAATCGCTTGATCGGGCGGATCCGGCAATTGTAGGCAGTGCCCTGAAATTATTTTGAAGGAATTGGCGTTATGCAAACAGTAAAAATGGTAGTGACAGGCCCATTCAATTCTGGCAAAACAGAGTTTATCCAGACGGTCAGTGAAATTGATGTGGTCTCCACCGAACGCAAAATCTCTGCCGAGGCTGAGAAAGTGAAAGAATCCACCACGGTGGCAATGGACTTTGGCCGCATTACGGTGGATGATCAACTTGTGCTGTATCTGTTTGGTACGCCGGGTCAGAAACGCTTTGATTTTATGTGGGAAATTCTCTCAGAAGGCATGCTGGGCTTTATCGTGATGATCGACAGCACCCGCCCTGAAACCTTCCGGGAGGCGCGCTCGATCCTGGAAACTTTCCGCGCCTATGCGCCCACGCCCTATGTGGTGGCAGCCAACAAGCAGGATATGGACGATGCCTGGGATGTGGAAGACATGCGCATCGCCCTCCGGCTGGAAAATGATGTTCCCCTGCTGTCGGCGGTTGCCCGCGATAAGGAATCTGTCAAAACGGTACTGATTGAATTGCTCACCAATATCCTCAACGAAATATCGGGATAGCCTATTGCTATTCTGGAAAATCAAACGGAAAAACAGTGTCCACCATCACCACAGACCAAGGGATCGTTCACTATGAGGTATATGGTCGCGGCCGGCCTGTGATCTTGTTACATGGCTGGTTGGGTTCCTGGTATCTATGGCAGGAGACGATGAAAGGGCTGCAGCACTACCGCACCTATGCCCTGGATTTTTGGGGGTTTGGCGAGTCTGGCAAGAAGCGGGACACCTACAACATTGATGATTTTGTCAGTCTGGTGGGGCAGTTCATGGATCAACTGGGGATTGTGAAGGCGCCGATCATCGGGCACAGCATGGGCGGCACGGTGGCGATGGCGTTTGCCATCCAGAACCCGGACCGGGTGACCAAAGCGGGGGTGATTGGGTCTCCGGTTAAGGGAGAGTCTTTGGCGTTTTTGCTCAAGCTGGCCGGGATGCGGTTGTTTGCCTCAATCGTGCACAATGCCTTATGGGCATTGAATCTTGGCGTCCGGGTTGCCCGCCCGCTGGTGACCAAAGACAAGCGCTGGCCAGAGATGATCGCGGCAGACCTCTCACAGACCACGCTGGAGTCATTTTTGTTGAGCATCAAATCGCTGCGCTACACGGATCTGACCGAGCAACTGCACACCATTCCGGTGCCCCTGATGGGAATTTACGGCAAGAAAGATGTGATTGTCAATCCCAACCAGCATGAACTGGTGCAGCAATATGCCAAATTTCCTCAAGTGGTCTACATGCCGGATGCCGGCCATTTCCCGATGCTGGATCAGCCGGAATTCTTCATCAAAACCGTGCAGGATTTCCTGGGAGGCTAATCTGGATGATCCAGCTTAGCTGATTTAAAGAATTTCCTCCTTCTCAACCTTCCCCCCTCTTTTAGCACCCTTTTGTTTAATAGATCGCAGGATTGTAATTAACGAGTTGCTCCGCAGGCGATGCTTCGGCGGGATCTGCGGATATGTATTTAATTGTGACGGGATGTTAGCCATATTATGGCGACTGAAAATTTGAAAAAATTCTTGATTGGGGATCCATTCCCGACCAGCCACGAGATTCACGAGAGATTGGATAAGGTACGCGGCTTGGCTGCGTTCGAATCCCAATATTGTTGTGATCGACGTTCCATTTCAGATAGAATCCATGCTGCGCGAGGTTGATGGATCTGGCCCCGGCGTTGACCCGGCCTGAGCTTTATTCGTCTGGAAAAGCTTGCCTCCAGGGGGCCAAAAATGCAATTCGAAACTATCCTGAAATTATCATATTGTGGGCATGATTGACGGGTATACTCAAAATAGGTTAGATGGGTGCAAAAGGCCCTATCTAGTATTTCGGCATGGTACGTGCATATTAAAGAA
>JAFGDK010000020.1 GCA_016932165.1 Anaerolineales bacterium | reverse complement strand
TCGCCCGGTCGCAATCAGCAGTGAAGGGTCCGAATCCAGATACAAATTGCGCCAGTAACCATACCCGCCACCGTCCAGCAATGCCCGTTTGAGCGTAAAACGCTCCAGGTCCGCTGGAGCCAGCCCATTGACGAGTTTCCTGGTTGTCCCAACGATCTCACTCAGGCCAGCTTGGGAAAGATGGCAATTAACCGAGGCAGCATTGTTAGAAAAGCCACGGTGCTCAGGGCGGAAGCAAGAGAACACACTGCCCCAGTGCCGCACCAGCCCTTCTTCCTGGATAGGCAGCGAACCTTGGGGCATAAAGACATCCACCGTGATGTCCAGCGCCAGGCGCGCCTCCCCAGGCTGGATTGACCCCACATCATCAGGGCCCGGATGGAAGGCACTAAACCCACTGGCGACCACTGCCGCTTCGCGGAAACTCTCCACCTGACCCTGCCACTTTCCTCCGCTCGAAGAAATTTCTCGCACAGACAGGCAGCCCACCCCATCGCTGGCCCAGGCCAACGGCAGGGTCACCTGCCCGTTGCGACCCGCCGCGCAGGTCGGCACTGCTGCCGTGGCGGTCATCCCCTGGCGCAGGTCCCATGCGAAGCGCCAAGCTTCATACTCCAGAGCAGAGACCGGGCGATCGCAACGTTGGACCAGATCAACGCGCATCCCGTCCGCCCGTACCGTGAAGGTCGCGTCGATGCTCAAACCCTCCACCACCTGCAGGCTGCGGTATTCGACGCGGTTCCCCTGCACCGATACTTCACCGCCCCAGTGCTGCGCGCCAAAATCCTGCTCTGGCGTGCGCAAGAGCGGCCCACTCAAGCCTGCCAGCTGGTTTCCCACCCCCATCGCCCAATCTGCCTTAAGGCGATTGTGCTCTGCCTGCCCTTTCCCTAATACATCCCAGCCCAGGTATAAGAGCATCGGCCGTTTGAGCGAAAAACCAACGCTGAAGCGTGGGCCCGAATAAAAAACACCTAGCGGTGTCTCCTTCATCTGCATCCCCTCCGGCGCGGACGGCTTGCTTTGCTCAACGCGCAGCCCGCGGAGGTAAGAGAACTCGTGACTGTAGGGGTGGGTACCTGAACCGTAGGCAACCAGGCTGTTTAAGATGCCAAACGGCACACTGAAGGGGCTGCCGTTGCATTCACCGTGGTTGGGCCATACCGGATGCTCGCGATCACATTCCACTCGCAGCAAATCCGTTTGCAAACCAGGCAGATCAATCCGCAGCGGCGGCTCTTTCAAGATCGCGGCGAAAATTGCTTCAACCTCGGCTAAACCCATATCCTGCCGTAACCCTTCGCCAGCAATGCGCGGGTCATAGGGCAGATCGATCTCTTTGATAACCCGGTAGCACCCGCTCCGGCTATCTGGAACCGAAAAAATGAGGTGCGCCGGGTGGGTTGGCACTGCTGGCGTCCAACGCCCATAGACACCGCGCGGGATTTCCAGATGGTCGATCACGACCTGACGGACAAAGCGCAGGTAGCGAACGCAAGTCTGGTTGTCTATTTCAACGCCCAGACGAGGATGGATGACTTTACGAATCCCACCGTGGGTGATAGGGAAGTGAACTAATATTTCTGACATTCTGATTTCTCATATGGTTTTATGATGACAGTCTCAGCCCATTTTCACTTCCACTACCGCGGCCTCCAGCGGTAAAGGACTAGATTGGCAATCCGCCGCTCGCCCATACTCTCCGGGCTTAGCGCTAGTGTGACCTTGCCCCCACCTGCTTGCCCGATACTGCCTTCACCCAGGACTATGCCATGTCTATCTCCTACATCATACACTGCGGCGGTGACTTCAGCACCCGTATCCACCTTCAGCCCGTGTCGCGCCATCTGGGGGATTTCGGACAACGGTCAATCCACGCCTCATCATCCTGCGTAAAAACGCGAAATAACCGTCCTTCGCGTGGGTCGCTCAGGACCTGCAGGTTTTGGCTTAGATCGCTGATCTGCACCAGACTGCCATGGTTGGGCTCAAACTCCAATCGGATAATTCCATTATCGATATTCATGCTTTGCTATGCACAAGAAAACTGTTTTATGGTTTGAGGGATTTGGTGCATATCAATTCTCCTGAGGCACTGGACTACAATGAATCATTCTATTAACTTCTGAGTAAAATCTTTTCAAGCGCCTGTATGACGGCATCCGCATCTGCTTGTTCATTATATGCTTGGAAGGAAAGGCGTATGCAACGAAATTCGTTTATGGTGAGGATGGGCACCACAATTTTGAATTCTTCGAAAAGGCGTTTACTTAGCATGCTCAGGTCGGTTTCAGGCAGCAGCACGCTAACCATTTGCCCGAAGAATTCGGTACTGTCAGGGCACAGGGACGGTAAACCGGTGAAAGCATTGATATGCCTACGAGTTTCAACAGCCAGCGCGTGACAGCGCTGGCGTTGAGCCTGCCAGTTTCGCGTTTCTTGATATTCGATCGCGGCTGGCACGGTAAGAAACGCCGAGGGGTCGCGTGTTCCCTGGCCTTCATTAAAGTAAACCAACCACGAGCGACCATCTGGGGCATACGCATCCCTCAAGGGTTTCTCACGGGCCCAACCCATTGAAATCACCAGGGGTTCCAGCCTAGTTTGCACAGCGGGTCGCGCATAAAGAAACCCCGTCCCTTTAGGAGCACTCAGCCACTTGTGGCAAGCGCCAATATAGATATCAGCATCAATTTTTCGCAGATCCAGAGGTAGCTGGCTGGGAGCATGAGCACCATCAATGATGGTGAGAATACCTGCAGCTCGTGCTCGTTTACATATCTCCTCAATCGGCAGGATCATGGCAATAAATGGGGCAATGTGACTCAAAAAGATAATACGGGTCTTCTCAGTCACACCTGCCCAAAAAGCTTCTGTAAAATCAGACTGCGCGAACATGGGCAGAGGAGTCGATTGATGAATATAGCGCGCGCCAGTCTTGTGAGCAATATAACCCCATGCTTGATTCATTGCCGGGTATTCGAAGTCGGTCGTCAATACCTCATCGCCAGGATTAAGTTCCAGGCTACGCAAGACCATATTGAAAGCAGTCGTTGGGTTGGTAAAGTAAACCACATCCTGGCAAGCTACGCCCAGGTAAGCTGCCAGCTTGCAACGGGCATCCTCCATCAACGCTGGTAGCCGTTGACCAATGAAGGCAACCGGGTTACGTTCAAGTTCGCGTTGCCAGTTCTGATACGTTTCGAAAACAGAGCGCGGGCATGCCCCATAGGAACCATGGTTCAGGAATATGATATCGGGATCAAGTAGATACTCAGATTTCAAAGAAATAGCCATTAGATTACTTCTCTAAGATAGTGATGTGCCATGTGCGTTGGATAGAATCGGGGATGATGGCAAAGATAGGGTGATCCTCTGCTTTGGGTACTTGCACCCATGCTGAAGGTGCTTCTCCAGCTCTTGATTCTAATCGGACGTGAATGGTTCCATGTGGGGTGGGAACATCCCCCTCAGCCCAGTTCAACCCCCCGAGATTCGGCTGGAAATGAAAACGGGTAAAACCGGGGTTGCCCGGTTTTACCCCTAACACTGCCTGATGCAGCCACACTGCTGGTCCGGCCGACCATCCATGACATAAAGAGGTCTCATA
>JAFGDK010000120.1 GCA_016932165.1 Anaerolineales bacterium | reverse complement strand
TTCCAGGTGATGCCCTTCATCGAAGCCGGTGGGCATCACCACTACCATCTCACTCCCCAGGAGATCGCCCTGATGTGCGCATCCCACTCCGGCACCGACGAGCATCTCAAAGTCCTCTCCAGCATCCAGACCAAAACCGGCGTGGCCGAAACCGATCTGATGTGCGGCACGCATCCCCCCTACGACAAAGCCACCGCCGAGGACCTCATCCGCCGCGGAGAACAGCCTACCCCCAACCGGCACAACTGCTCCGGCAAGCACACCAGCATGCTCGCCTTCGCCCGCATGAACGGTGAAGACCTGCCCACCTACTTGGAACTGGATCACCCCCTCCAGGCCCGCATCCTCACCTGCCTCTCGGAGATCAGCGGCGCATCCCCAGACGAGATTCACCTCGGCGTAGATGGCTGCTCCGCCCCCAACTTTGCCCTCTCGCTGTACCACAGCGCCCTCGCCTGGGCCCGCCTCGCCGATCCGGACACCGCCGGCCTGCCCCCCACCCGCCGCGAGGCCTGCCGCACAATCACCGCCGCCATGACCGCCCACCCCTTCATGGTCGGCGGCCCCAACCGCTTCGACACCCAACTGATGACCCTTGCCGGGGGTAAGATCGTGATAAAAGCCGGCGCCGAGGGATATCAAGGTATCGGTATCCTCCCCGGCGCTCTCGCACCAGGTTCCCCTGGACTGGGTGTAGCACTCAAGATCACTGACGGGGACGGCTACGGGCGCGCCCGCGCCGCCGTCTCGCTGGAAGTGCTCCGCCAGTTGGGCGCACTCTCATCCGAGCAGCTCGATGCCCTGGCCGAGTTCGGCCCCCGCCGCCCGGTCAAGAACTGGCGCAAGCTCGACGTCGGCGAAATGCGCCCTGTGTTTAAGCTGGTCTAGATGACATAATTACCTGTCATTGTTTGTGCCAAGATTGACAGGGTGAGGAGTTCTCAAACTTAATCTCCCTTTAACCACCCACATCTCCCCCACATGGTTTAGAATACCTTCTATGGACCTGGCACAAAAAGCACTCGCCGTACACCAAACCCTGATCGACTTCTACGGCTACCCGGAGTGGCGTAACCCGCTCCCCGCCCTGGACGAACTCGTCTCCACGATCCTCTCCCAAAACACCAACGACGTCAACCGCGACGTCGCCTTCAACGCCCTGGTGGCAAAATTCCCCAGCTGGGAAGCAGCGCGCGACGCAGACGAAGAGGAAGTCATCGAGGTTATCCGCCCTGCCGGCCTCGCCAATCAGAAAGGCCCCCGCATCCAGAACGTGCTCCGCCAGATCACCGAAATGCGCGGCAGCCTCGACCTCACTTTCCTCAAAGATTACACCCTGGAAGAGGCCGCCGAGTGGCTGGTGCAGTTCAAGGGCGTCGGGCCCAAAACCGCCGCCATCGTGCTCCAGTTCTCCCTCGGGCTGCCCGCCTTCCCCGTCGATACCCATATCTACCGCATCACCGGACGGCTGGGGTTGCGCCCCGAAAAGATGAGCGCCGACAAAGCCCACCCCCACATGGAATCCCTGCTTCCCCCGGAGACCTACTACCCCGCCCACCTCAACATCATCCGCCTGGGCCGCGAGATCTGCCACGCCCGCAAGCCCAAGTGCACACAATGCCCTCTCACCGCATACTGCGATTACTACCAGAACCTGGAAGAGTGACCGATGAAAACCGAATCTCCCAACCCCCTGTCCGCCCTGGAAGCCCGCCTAGCTGACCTCAAGCAGGCCAGCCTGCCTCCGGATGCCGCTGAGATCTTGGATGAGATCATCAAACTGGCCGCCGAGGCCAAACATGAGAAAGCCGCCTTCGTTTCCACCGTGGCCCACGAACTGCGCACCCCGATGACCTCGATCATGGGCTACACCGACCTGCTCAAAGGCGGCATGATGGGCGAACTCAACGAGAGCCAGTTAGGCTTCCTCACCGTGATCCGCGAGAACGTCGGGCGCATGTCCAAACTGGTAGCCGACCTCTCCGACATCTACAAGATCGAAAGCGGGCGCCTCAAGCTGGAGGCCCTCCCCATGCCGCTTGCCAGCGCTGTCAATGCCGGCCTAGACCTGACCGCTGACCAGATCGAAGCCCGCCGGCAAAAAGTGTCTGTCTCCCTCCCCAACGACCTGCCGATGGTCTTTGCCGACCCCAAACGCGCCGCCCAAATGGTCAATTACTTGTTGGAGAACGCTGTGCGCTACTCCCCCGAAGGCAGCCCGATTGAGATCCGCGCTGAGTCGGTTGGGGGAACCGTCCGCCTGCTGGTCACCGATCACGGCATCGGCATCGCCCTCGCCGACCAACCCCACATCTTCACCCAATTCTTCCGCTCCGAGGTGGAAGAAGTGCGGGCGCACAAGGGCTGGGGGCTCAGCCTGGCCACCACCCGCGCCCTGACAGAACTGGGCGGTGGCTCGGCAGGATATGAGTCCACCCCCGGCGCCGGCAGCACCTTCTGGGTCACCTTCCCGGCCTATACGGCAGACTGAACCGGGATGAAAACCATCCTCTGTTTTGGCGATTCCAACACCTGGGGCTATAACCCTGTTGACGGATCTCGCCACTCAGCCAGCCAGCGCTGGCCTGGTGTGCTGCGCACCAATTTGGGCACTGGCCATTGGATCATCGAAGAAGGACTCAATGGCCGCACCACCGTTTATGATGACCCGCCCACCGAAGGCCGCAACGGCAAGACCTATCTCCTCCCCTGCCTGCTTACCCACATGCCGCTTGATCTGGTGATCGTCATGCTGGGCACCAATGACCTGAAAATGAAATTTTCCTCCAGCGCCTACGACATCAGCCGCGGCCTGGCTGCCCTGGTGGAGATCATTCTCAAAGCCGGGGTTGGCAGAAATGGCACCACCCCTGAGATCATCATCGTCTCCCCAGCGCTCATTATCGAGCAGGCCGCCAACAGAACCTGGGAAGACCAGTACATTGGTGCGAGAGAAAAGTCAAAGCAGCTTGCCCGCCACTATCAACAGGTAGCCAATCAGTACGGCTGCTATTTCCTCGACGCCGCCCGGCACATCACCACCAGTTCCATGGATGGCGTCCATCTCGAAGCCAGCCAGCATAAGATTCTCGGCGGCACCCTCGCCGCACTTGTAACAGCCGTGCTGGGCTGATCCTCCGTAGGGGACGATTCTTGATTGCCTGGCAACATGAACCATTCAACAGTGAACAAAACAACCTTCCAACATCAACGTATTCGGGGTACCAAAACCTCAAAAAGTGCATAGTATCTCCCAGTCACCGCACACCACCTCTTTGAAATCAATTTCAATCGGGGTATAATATTTGAAAATATTTTCACAAGCGCGGGAGTTTTCTCGCACCAGAGGGATCCATATCATGGTCAGTCAGGAACGGCTCAATCAGCTCACAGAGGTACTTCATCTGTATTACGAGCAAAACCTCAACCAGAAAGAGATCAGCAAGATTATGAATGTATCGGTCTCAACTGTCTCCCGGATGCTGAAAGAAGCTCAAGAGCTTGGGATGGTTGAGATCATCATTAAATATCCTTATGCCACGATCCCCTCACTGGCCAAAGAACTCAAAGCAAAATTTAATTTAAAAGATGCCTATGTACTCCCGACCACTGGTGCCACTTACTACGATCTGGTGCAAAGTCTCGGTCAGGTTGCCGCCGTGGTGCTGGATAACTATTTTAAAGAAAAAAGCACGCTTGGCATCTCACTTGGGCTTTCTGTAGCTGCTACCATCAGGGCGTATAACGGCGGTCAAAAGAAAGGCAGCCGCATCGTGCGCTTCCAGGGGGCGGCTGATTTTGAGATCATGGAGGGAACCAACCTTGCCCAGGTGCTGGCAGAGAAAGTCAACGGACGCGCCATGGTTGTCCCCGCGCCTTGGCTGTTGCCCACCCCTGAAGTCTGCGAGGCGCTGATCAACGAACCTGCAGTGAAGCGTTATCTGACCATGGCTGAGGAGGCAAACCTCGGGTTGGTCGGTATGGGGTCTATGGATCCATCACATTCCACCATCCTTCGCAATCAATTAATCACCCTCAAAGAGTTGAACGAGTTCCGGGCGGCTGGCGCTGTTGGTGAGATTTGCGGCAAGCATTATGACCGGAACGGGCAAATACTTGACCTCGAATTTAACAAACGCACCGTCTCAATCCAACTTACCGACCTTGCAAGAATCGAAACCGTGATCGGCGTTGCTGCCAGCATCTACAAGGTTGATCCGCTGCTGGGAGCCATTCGGGGTGGATTGATCAACGTGGTCATCACCGACTCTGATGCCGCCCGCGCCATGCTGGCCAGAAACAACCACTAACCTCTAGGAGCGCCAATGCAATTTTTTCCAGCCCTTTCACCCTATCTTACAGGCGCGTTGCTTGCCATCTGGCTGTTCTTTTTTCTGTATGGCAAACGCCAGTACGATCAGGCCCGCAAGATCACAATGGAGATGGCGCTCAGCGAGCTAAAGAACGCCCGGAAACACACCCCCAGCTTGACCGTGGAAACCTATTTTGAATACTTGCTCCCCAGATGGGAAGCCGAGATTGCCAGGCAAATCAAGCTGATCCCGCACAAATCCGAATTTTGGCCGGTGCCCGCCAAGCCAGACTACGTCCGCACCCGTTTGAACTTCACACCAGCGTGGCTGGGTGCTTATCTCAAAGTCAACAAACAGCCATTATCAGCTTGTGAAGAACTGCAAGTCCGGATTGATGAGATCGCTGCGCTTTCGCAAAAAATTGCACTCAAAAGCGATTGACATGCAAAAATTTTTTTTCTACAATTAATGAAAATAATTTCATCGCCGTAAAAATATTTTCAGAGCGGCGATCTACCATCAAGCTTACTAATCCGTGGAAGAAAAATGCCAATTTTTTGACAATCATATCGTGAGTTATTTCACAAGGAGGTGAAACAAAGGAGAATAAGAGAGGAAGGAAGCACTTGAGGAAATTGTTAATCACTACTAGTAAGGCAAACGGAGATAAAAATGACTATTGACACCATGATGCAAGGCCTAAGTGATATTTTCAATACTTTTGGCTCTGCGATTTTTGTACCGTTCATCATCATTATCATCAGCCTGTTCCTGCGGGTTGAGGGTAAGAAAGCCTTGATGTCCGGTATTAATGCTGGGATTGGTCTCACCGGTTTTGGCTGGTTGATCAACTCCTATATCCCCATCATTGTTCCCGCAGTTACAAACTTTGTAAACTCCACCGGACTGGACCTGCCGGCTGTGGATATCGGCTGGCAAGCCACCTCGGTGATCGCCTACGCCACCCGCGCGGGAATGATGTTCCTGGGATTCGGTCTGCTCTTCCAGATCATCCTCTTCCTAACCCGCTGGACAAACGTATTTATGCCCGGCGATTTATGGAACAACTACTCCTACATGTTCTGGGGTTCGCTGATCTACGTGGTGACCGAAGATATCTGGCTGGCCTTGGCCGTGATGTTTGTCCAAGTACTCTACAACGCCATCTTCGTAGAAATGTACTCAAAACGCTGGTCCACCTACTACGGCTACCAGAACTGTGTGCCCCCAGCGCTCCATATCGCTCCCTCCACCCCCTTTGCCATCGGCGGCAACTGGGTACTCAACAAACTGGGTGCTAACAAAATCCGCTGGCGCCCAGAAGACCTTCAAAAGCGCCTGGGCTTCCTTGGCGAGCCGATCATCCTCGGCTTGATCCTGGGGTTCATCCTGGGCATCTTTGGGCACCTGACCGATCTCGGTACGTTGGCCGCCTGGGGCAATATCTTCACAATTGCAGTCTCCACCGCTGCCGTGATGGCCATCTTCCCCCGTGTGGCAAATATCTTCGCCTCCGCCTTCATGCCGATCACCGAAGCTGCCCGCCGCCAGACCACTAAGGGCGTGAAGCAGGGTGATGATCTCTACATCGGCATCAACGATGCTACCGGCTACGGAGAACCCGCCACCTTGATCTCCGGCATCATCTTGATCCCGATCATGCTGCTGCTCTGTGCGATTCTGCCCGGCAACAAGACCCTGCTGTTGGTTGACCTGATCGCCATCTCCTTTATCATCCAGCCGATCGTGGCTGTCTCCAACGGCAACATCTTCAAGACCGTTATCCTGAGCGCCATCTGGTTCTCCATCGGTCTCTACATTTGTACCTGGACAGCGCCGATCTTCACCCAGGTGTACAGCCAATTTGCTGCTGAGCCTCTGGCCGAGGGTGCCCTGGTGACCGCCGGCATGATCGCCAACAAACCAATTGCAGGCGGGCTGATATTCCTGCCCGCGCTCAACTTTGGCTGGGTGGCTGTCGCCGTCCTGATGGTGATCTACTTCCCCTTCTACTTCTTCTGGCGGCGCAACAAGGTCAAGATCCACGACTTCATGGAAGCACAGGCCGCCCTGGACGTAATGGAGGAATAATATCGAGTTGCTGTGCATCTCAAAAAGCAGAAACAATTAAGACGAGGGGGCCGAGCCCAGTGCCCGGCTCCCTCATAAGGAAACCAACCCAATGAGCTTTGTTGAATTCAATGAAAAACTGGTTGAGCTCAGGATTAAGGCAGAGGATAAAGAGACTGTCATCAAAATCCTCAGCGATAAACTACTCGCCGAAGGATTTGTAAAAGACAGTTTCTTTGAGAATGTGCTCAAACGCGAAGAAGTCTTCCCCACTGGTCTGCCGACCATCATCCCGATGGCCATCTGCCACACGGAATCTGAACATGTTCACAGCAGCGCAATTGCTTTTGGCACTGTTACTTCCCCCGTCGCGTTCCAGGAGATGGGCACCCCTGAACGAACTGTCATGGCTGAGATGGTCTTTGTGATTGCACTTAAAAATCCTAAAGACCAGGTACCCTGGCTGCAGAAGATGATGACTGTCTTCAAAGATGAAGAAATCCTCTCCACCATTCGCAATGCAACCGATGTCTCCGAGGTGGTCCGCTACCTGAACGAGGTTTTTGACTAACATCCAGATACCTGCCGGATTTGGATTAGAATACATAGAAACTACCTGGAGGTAAATTTCAATGGCAAAAAAGAGTTTAACCGTGTTGGCCGTTTGCGGATCTGGCGTAGTCAGTTCCTCGATGATTGAGCAGAAACTGACAGATATCCTCGGCTCGGTCGCAAATGTCAAGGTCATTGGCCTGCTGCCCACTTCTGTCAAAACCTACGTAGAGCGTGGTGATATTGACTTTGTGGTCACCACCAGCCCGATCGTCGACAAAATTGACGTGCCGGTGGTCAAAGGGGTGGCGCTGCTGACCGGTTTCGGTGAAGATGAATGCATCGCCGAGATTAAGCAAGTCGCCGAAGAAATTCTGGCAAATAAGTAAATAATCACTCCATCCTCCCCCTGGAAACAGGGGGAGGCGCAATCATAGCCTAATTTTTTTACAAACACCAGAGACATGTTATGAACAACTTACTCAGCCAAGCAGATCAGGTAGGGATCATTGTCTCAGACCTCGACGCTTTCCTGGAATCAATGAAAGAACTGTTGGGGCTGGATGGATTTGAAATTATCGAGTATCCGCCAGAAGACATTGACCCTGAGACAAGCTACTACGGCCAGCCGAATGAGTTCAAGGTCAAGATGGCTTTCAGAGACTTTGGTAATTTCCAGCTAGAGGTAGTTGAACCTCTGGAGGGCCAGAGTGTTTTCCATGACTTCCTGGAAAATCATGGACCTGGGCTTCATCATATTCGCTTCACCGAAGAAGACCTGGACACGATTACAGAAAAGCTCAAAGAACAGGGCATCCAGCAAATTGCCAGCGGCAAGGGTGCCCACGGTTCCTCCAAATGGGCTTATTTCGATACTGCTGAGGCGCTGCAGGGGTTGTACATCGAAATCAGGAAGCCAAAGTTCTAAAAATATCTAGTCTGTTTCCAGAGACCCTCATCATCCAGCGTTTATGAGGAGAGTTGGATGCCAAGCTATCAGCAAGCAGCACAACAGTTGTCCGGAATCCGGTTCAAAGTAACCTATTCTTTCTTTGGTAGTGAGGCGGATGCTCGTAAAAGTGCAGAAGCCACCTGCATCGAGGAGACCATCGAATTTCCTCCTGACTTGCTGCCTTCAAATGACTACTGGAACGCGGTCATCGGCCAACTGGAAGATTTCAAACCCGTTTCTGAGACAGAGTACCGCGCAGAGATCAGCTATGCTGTTGAGACCACATCCCCAGACATCCTCCAGGTGCTGAATGTGATCTATGGCAATACTGCCATGATCCCCAATGTGCGGGTGGAAGATGTTGAATTCCCGCCGGAGATGTTGGCACGCTTCAGCGGCCCGCGCTATGGCCTGCAGGGCATCCGTGAGTTTTGTGGCGTCCCCGCCAGACCGATGATCTGTGCCACGATCAAGCCGATGGGCCTGGCCTTAGGAAGCCTGGCAGAAATTGCTTACGAAGTCGCCCTTGGCGGCTCGGATTTGGTCAAGGATGATCACGGTCTCACAGATCAACCTTTTGCCAGGTTTGAAGAGCGAGTTTCAAAATGCGCTGCCGCTGTCCGCAGAGCTAACGATAAATCTGGAGAGAGCTGCCTGTATGCCCCCAACGTAAGCGCGCCGATGGATGAGATCATCGGGCGGGCAAAGTTTGCCAAACAGGCCGGCGCGCAGGCACTGATGCTCATCCCCGGGCTGACCGGCTGGGATGCCCTCCGTATTCTCGCCGAAGATGACCAATTGTCTCTGCCAATCATTTGCCACCCCTCTCATTTCGGAATCTTCTACCTCAGCCAGCAGGCGGGGTTCTCTGCCAGGTTCGCCTACGGCATCCTCCCGCGGCTGGCTGGGGCGGATATCACAATTATGCCCAACTATATCGGGCGTCTGTTTTCAACACCGCAAGATTGCCAAGATGCCATCTCCGCTGCCAGGCAGCCGATGGGGCAAATCAAACCCACTTTTCCTGCACCTGGCGGCGGGATCACCCTGGAAACCATCCCTGAACTGCTGGAATTTTATGATAACGATGTCATCTACATCATGGGCGGCGGCCTGCACAAAAACCACGATCCCCTGGAAAACTGCCGCCAATTCAGACAAATGGTGGAAACAAAAATAGCTTAGCCGGCAACCGGCTAAACCCCATTTCCCGGCCTGAATACCCTGGTGACTTCAGGCCAACCTCCAGCGAGGGCTTGTGCATCTGCACAAGCCCTCTGGGTTCTCATCCAAATCCTCCCCACATCCTCCCTGCTTTGGTACAATTGTTCTATGGACCTCACCGCCGGAATGAACCCCCAGCAGCAGCAAGCCATGACCGCCGGCACCGGCCCGATCCAGGTGCTGGCTGGCCCCGGATCGGGCAAGACCCGCGTCCTCACCCACCGCATCGCCTACCTCATCTCCCACCTCGGCGTGCGGCCTTACAACATCCTCGCCGTCACCTTCACCAATAAAGCCGCCAAAGAGATGCAGGCGCGTGTCGATGAACTCCTTGGCGGATCAGCCCGCGGGCTCAGCCTTGGCACCTTCCACGGCATCTGCGCTCGCATCCTGCGCCGAGAGGCTGTCCACCTCCCCTTTGAGCAGAACTTTGTCATCTTCGACGATGACGACCAGCGCGGGCTGGTCAGGCAGACCATCAAGGAAATGGGCCTCGATGAGAAACGCTTCCGCCCGCACGTCATCCACGGCAAGATTTCCAACGCCAAGAATGAGCTTGCCCTCCCCGAAGATTACCCAATCAACTCCTATCTGGATGAGGTCGTCCAGCGCATCTACCAACGCTACCAGCAGCTGCTCCTCACCTCCAACGCCCTCGACTTCGACGACCTCCTGCTGTGGACGGCGTATTTAATGGAACACCACCCCGCCGTAAGCGAGCAGTATGCCCGCCGTTTTGAGCACATCCTGGTGGATGAATTCCAGGACACCAACCAGGCCCAGTACCAGCTCCTCAAGCATCTGTCCTACTTCCACCGCAACCTGTTCGTCGTCGGAGATGCAGATCAGTCCATCTACCGCTGGCGCGGCGCCGATTACCGCAACATGATGCGCTTCGAGAAAGACTTTCCCGACCATGTCAAAATCCTGCTGGAGCAGAACTACCGCTCCACCCAAAACATCCTCGACGCCGCCATGGCGGTGATCGAACCCAACCCGCACCGCACCCACAAACAGCTTTTCTCACAGAAAAGCGGCGGTAAGAAGATTTCGCTCCATGAGGCCTTCAACGGCCGCGAGGAAGGCAGCTGGGTGGTCAACAAGATCGCCGAGTTGGTGATGACCGACAAGATCGAACCCGGACACTGCGCCATCATGTACCGCACCAACGCCCAGTCCCGCCTGATCGAAGAGGCTTTCCTGCAGGCCAATCTACCTTACAAGCTGGTCGGGGCACAGCGCTTCTACGGACGCCGTGAGGTCAAGGATATCATCGCTTATCTGCGCTTGGTGCACAACCCCAGCGACGAGGCCAGTCTCAGCCGGGTGATCAATATCCCCCGCCGCAAGATTGGTACCAAGACGATCGCCGGCCTGCACACCCTGGCGCTCAACGAAAAGATCAGTATGGGTGCCGCCGTGCTGGAGATCGGTAAAGGCCCCCAGAGCGACTATTTCGGCGCATTCAGCGCGGCGGCTGCCCGTTCGCTGGCCGGTTTCGGCCGCTTGCTGCGCAAATGGGTCCAGGCCCTGCCTGACCTCACCCCCCTGGCGCTGATCGACCAGATCATCGCTGATGTGGATTACCAGAGCTACCTGGAGGACGGCACCGAAGAAGGCCTCGACCGCTGGGAAAACGTGCTCGAACTCAGGCGGCTGGCGAATGAAGCGGAATCTGAGAACAAATCGCTGACCGAGTTCCTTGAAGGCATCGCCCTAATCTCCGACCAGGACACCGTCGATGCCAGCGCCAATGTCCCCACCCTGATGACCCTCCACGCCGCCAAAGGGCTGGAATTCCCGGTGGTCTTCATTGCCGGCCTGGAGGATGGCACCCTGCCGCACGCCCGTTCCTTTGATGACCCCGAAAGCATGGCCGAAGAACGCCGCCTGTTTTATGTCGGCATCACCCGCGCCAAGGAGCGCCTCTTCCTCACCCATGCCCTCAACCGCACCAGCTTCGGCTACAGCGAACCGGCCGAACCCTCACGCTTTTTGGAAGACATACCCGCCGAACTGGTCTCCGGCGGCAATTACTGGCAGACCCTGCGCCAGCCGCAGCGCCAGTTCAAAACCGCCACTACCTGGAATGCCTACCCTGAGAAAGAAATAACCCCGGCCAAACCCACCCACCACGCCGGGCAGCGGGTCAGCCACCAAGTTTATGGAGAGGGGATGGTGCTCAAAACTGAGATGGATGGCGGCGATGAGATCGTGGATGTCTTCTTTGAAGAGGTAGGGCTTAAGAAGCTGGTTGCCTCTTTTGCCAAGTTAGAAATCCTGGAATAACCCCAGCAACCAGATTCGTTCAAAGGCGGGGAGGGTTTTAATAAAATTTTTAGATAAAAAGCATCCATTTTAGTAAGATAGTGCCTTACTGGCTCTTCAAAGTAATTATGGACAAGCAACCGAAGCCCTGGGTAATCCTGAATGCCGCCATGACCGCGGATGGGAAGATCGATTCTGCTGCCCGGAGAGGCGCCAAGATTTCTTCCGCAAATGATTGGCAGCGCGTTGACCAACTGCGCGCTGAGGTGGACGCCGTGATGATTGGCGGCAGCACTCTCCTCGCCGAGGACCCGCGCCTGACGGTTAAATCCCCTCACTTGCGCCAGCAAAGACTGGAAGCAGGTCTGGCGCCCAACCCGGCAAAAGTGGGCATCATCTCCAAGGCCAAGCTGCCGCCAAACGGCCGCTTCATGCGTGATGGCGGGGCGCGGGTTTTCATCTTCACCACTGCCAAGACCAGCCCGGAGCAGATCGCTGCTCTGCAGGCAGCCGGGGCTGTGGTGGAACTCTCTAAAGGCGACCGCGTCGACCTTTCCAGGGCGATACAAATCCTTGGCGCTGCTGGAATCACACGCATCTTGCTGGAAGGCGGTGGAACTCTGAATGCCGCCATGTTTGCTCAGGGTCTGGTCGATGAGCTCCGTGTCTACTTGGCCCCAATCATCTTCGGCGGCAGCAATGCCCCCACCCTGGCTGATGGCCGCGGGTTCACCCCCGATGAGGCTGTCAGGTTGAAAACAAAAGATACCCAAACACTCCCGGACGGTGGGATACTGATTCATTATCTCGTCGAACCAAAATTTTAGATAAGAGGTAAATCAAATGACAATCTCAAAAATGAAAATTCAGGAACTACTGATGGATAATTCGGACCATGAATGTGAAGGTATTGGCCCGGATAAGGTGTGTGTCCATATTGCGGGGATCGCCGATCTGCCCTCCCAGTTTGGAGACTTCCAGATCGTGGCTTTTTACAACAATCGGGATGACAAAGAACATGCCGCCATCATCAAAGGCGATATCTGCGGGGCTGAGGATGTCCCCGTGCGGGTGCACTCCGAATGTCTGACTGGCGATGCGCTTGGTTCATTACGCTGCGACTGCCGGAACCAGCTCGAAGAAGCGCTTAAAGCAATCGGTAAGATGGAAAAAGGGATTGTGCTTTATCTGCGCCAGGAAGGACGCGGCATCGGCCTGACCAATAAGATCCGGGCCTACGGTTTGCAAGATTACGGCTTCGATACTGTGGATGCCAACCTGGCTTTGGGCTTCCGTGATGATGAGCGCGATTACAGCGTAGCCGCCCACATGCTCTTTTCTTTAGAAGTCAAATCCATCCAGCTGATGACCAATAACCCCAAAAAGATTAACGACCTGACCAAATACGGCGTCAAGGTCACCAGGCGGATCCCGCATATCATCCCGCCCAACGAGCACAACAAATTCTATCTGGAAACCAAGGCCAGCAAATCTGGCCACATGATCGATTTCCACGGCAAACAGCATCTCAAGGAGCAGGATGACCGCCCGATCCTTGAGGGCATGACCGAAACGCAGATCGCTGCCATTCAGGAGAATTGAGATGACCGAACAAAACAAAGTGGCTCTCATCGCCGGCGCAGCAGGCGGATTGGGCCAGGTGGTCACCAGACAATTGGCGGAAGCAGGCTTCTCGCTGGCATTGCTGGGGCGCAACCAGGAAAGACTGGATGCGCTGCTGGCCGATCTGAACCTCAACCCGTCAGATCATTTCACCCAATCAGTGGACCTGACCAACCCTGATAGCCTGAACGCCATTGCCCCTGCAATCCGCGAGAAATATGGCCGCCTCGACCTGCTGATCAATCTGGTCGGCGGATGGGCCGGTGGTGAGACCCTGCTGGAAGTGCAGGCCGATACAGTGGAAACCATGCTCAACCAGCACTTGTGGTCCAGCTTTTACCTAACCCAGGTATTTCTCCCCTTACTGAAAGAAAACGGCTTCGGGCGGGTGATCACTGTCTCCTCCCCATCTGCCACCAATCCGCCACCAAAAACAGGCGCCTATGCGATTGGCAAAGCCGCCCAGGATGCCCTCATGCTGACCCTTGCCGCAGAGCTGGCTGGCAGCGGGGTGACTGCCAACATTATCCAGGTCAAAGCCATCGATGTGAAGCACCGCCGCCAGACAGACACCACTGGTAAATACACCAGCTGGACCACACCTGAAGAGATCGTATCGGCGGTAATGTATCTGGCTTCGGATGAGGCTGCTCATCTCAATGGGTTACGGTTGCCGTTATACGGCTGAGATCACTTTTGTGCCCAAGAAAGCCCCAGTTTTGAATACTGAACTGGGGTTTCTTTTTTAAGCCGGTCAGGTTTAGAATTAAGATTGCGGTCCGTATAGGGGGAGGATAATCTCATCTAATTCTAATCTGGGGACCGGAACATTTTCAGCGACCTCACCGTTTGGAAGGTAACAATCTCAGAAGAGAAAAAAAGGAGCTATTAAAAATGAAGGACAAACTTTGGAGCATCAGTATTGTGGTTTTAACCGCCCTGGCGCTGATCGCCTTTGGACTGATCGCCTTTGGTGTAATCGGCGGTGGAGCCGCCAGCAAGACCCCCCGCACCCTGTCAATCAACGGGACCGGCGTGGTCTATGTCAGCCCAGACCTGGCGACCATCAACCTTGGTGTCGGAATCGAGCGGCCGGAGGTCAAGGACGCCCTGGCAGAGAGCAACCAGGTGATCGAAGAGATCCGCCTGGCCCTGGCCGAGTATGGCGTGGCTGAAGCCGATGTGCAGACCACGAACTTCTCCGTCTACCCGATGACCAACTACGAATTCGATGGCCCTGAACAGACAACCACATACCGGGTGGACAATACCGTCACCGTCGAGGTGCGCGATATTGAAAAGCTTGGCGAGATCCTCGACGCAGCCGTGGAAGCTGGCGCAAACTCGATCTATGGCATCCAGTTTGGCGTCGCCGATCGAGAGAGCGCTTACAACCAGGCCCTAGACCTGGCGGTTGAGAATGCCAGCCAACGGGCTGCCACCCTGGCTGAAGCCGGCGGGGCCAGGCTGGGTGATTTGCAGTCCATGTCCACCCAATTTGGTGGTTCTGGCTACCCGGTGATGTACATGGAGGCTGCTAGTATCGGCGGCAGTGGGCAGGTCCCGGTCTCGCCGGGCACCCTGGAGATCCGGGTCGAAGTGAACGTGGTTTACGCCATCGACTGACCCCAGCAGCAAACTGCACGGTAACACCTAGATCCCCCCTTTCGAATCGAATCGGGGGATCTGCTATTACCCCACGCCAAGAAAACCACACAGCGAACTAGCCCGGATTCTCAAATCAAATCCGCATCGCTCGATAATCAGCGGAATTTTTGCAGTTAGTTCGCTATAATTGGAATATGCAAACCCTCGACTTCACCCGGCCAGTTGCCCCGGAAGAAGCAGGCATAGACCCAACAGCCCTCACCCGGCTGCATGATCTCTTCGGCTCCCAGCTCGCTGATGGACTGCACCCTGCCGCCCAACTGGTGGTGGTCAAGGATGGGCAGGTGGTGATCGACCTGGCGGCCGGCAGCTTCCGGGGCGGCAAACCTGTCAAGCCAGATACCCCCTTCTATTGCTTCTCTGTTTCCAAAGCTTTTACCGGAATCTGTATCCACAAATTGATCGAAGAAGGCAAAGTTGCCCTGGATGCTCCGGTGGCGGCATACTGGCCTGCTTTTGGAAAGAAAGGAAAAGAAAAGATCACCATCCGGCAGGTCTTTCACCACACAGCCGGTATCCCAGCCATCGACCGCTACCGGCAGATTCCCCTTTGGCCGTTCTGGTCCCTGGTGATGGCTGATATTGCCCGTCTCACACCGGAATTCGAACCCGGCAGCAAGATGGCCTACCATGCGGTGACTTGGGGTTTCATCTTTGGGGAAGTGGTGCGGCGGGTTAGCGGGATGAGCCTTGAGACCTACTTCCACCGGCATTTCGCTCACCCTCTGGGAATGCACAACTCCTGGTTCCGGATTCCCGCAAAAGACCTGGCCTGTTCCCCCAGGATCATCTCCGGCCACCCGGATCAGAATACTCTCGTGCGGGTCTTTGACGCCCGTACCATCCGGCGCGCAGTCATCCCGGCAGCCTCCCTGCACAGTACCGCCAGGGAATTGGCCGTCTTTTATCACATGCTGGTCAATCAGGGGAGTTATTGCGGGAAACAATACCTCAAGCCGGATACGGTCAGGCAGGCAGTCAGCCTGGGTTACAGCGGCTGGGATGAGATCAACCAGCGCTACAGTCTATGGGCATATGGTTTTCATCTCGGCGGGCGAAAAGATGAACAGCAGGAGGAATCTGTATTCACAGAACGCAGCACCCGGGCCACATTCGGCCACATGGGCAACCGCAGCTGTATGGCATGGGCAGATATGGATCACAAGCTGGTAGTGGCTTTTACCTGCAACCGTCTGATCGGCAACCAGGAGAACCGCAAACGTTGGATTGCTTTGAACAACGCCGTCTGGGATTTGATGGGGGTCTAATCTTCACATTCTGCGTGGCAAAGCTTTACACCCGTCTCCATGATGAAGCTCATCGCAATCTCATCCACACGGTAATCATTCAAATACACAATCCGGGTAATCCCGGCGTTGATCAACGTTTTGGTGCAGTTGATGCAGGGGAAATGAGTCACGTAGCAGGTTGCCCCTTTGGTGGAAACGCCGTGAAGCGCCGCCTGGATGATCGCATTCGTTTCCGCATGGATTGTGCGTACACAGTGCCCATCCACCAGCAGGTGCCCGGCGTCATCACAGTGAGGAAGCCCGGCGGGAGAGCCATTGAACCCCGTGGTGAGAATCCGTTTCTCCCGCACCAATACAGCCCCTACGTGAGCCCGGTCGCAGGTACTCCGTTCCGCCACAGTGACTGCGATCTTCATAAAATAATTATCCCAAGATGGTCGCATGATATTCCACTCCTATAATATTGATCATCACTGGATTTTCCCCATTTTCGGCATAGACTCAATATCTGCCCGGCCGAAAGAAAGCCTAAATAACAAATAATCAGCCAGATTGCCGGTTAAATTCCCAATCTGGATGGTATGCAGGCACAATTCGATCAACTCTAACTCCTCCAGAGAATACGAATCCTGCATACAGCCCCATGCATCCGGGTCTGGATGTCCGCCGGTCTCCGCCCAGTGCTGGGCGTACAGCAGCGCTGGGCGCTGCCCCTCGGGGCTGCTTTCGAAACTAAACTTTGAAATCTCTTCCAATTCCTCGGAGCCGATCCCGGCAGCCAGTGCCTGCTGTGCATGATAATACGCACAGTAGCGGCAGCCGTTGACTTCGGTCACGGCCATCATCAGCCGCTCCCGAAACTGCGCATCGATCACCTCGCCGCGCATCAGGGCTTTCATTTTGTCCCTTCGGCGGAAAACAAAACCAAGGTCGCTGATTAACTCTTTCAGATTGGGATACAGGCGTTTATTGAATTTCTTCTTCATCTTGCTGATTTCAAGTGGTTTCGCCTAACCGAGATATCATAATCCGGAGTTTACAATTTTGCCAGCAATCAGCCAAAATCGGTATCGAAGCCATTATCATCGGTTACAATCTAAATATGTAAACATGGAGGACATGATAATGAACAAGAAAACCCCAATACTTCTAATCAGCTTGATCCTTATCCTCATTCTGTCTGCCTGCCAGCTGGGGGCAGACGACTACCAGTCCGGTGACCCTGCCAAGCAGCCGCACAATCCGCAGGAGGTCCCCACCCCAACACCAGAGCCGTCCCCAGCCATATTGGCCAATTCCGGCACCCATAGATACACAGTAACTGCCACCCCTCTGACCTGCGAGCTGACCCTCACCGATTCCGAGAAAACCATGAATATTGTTTTTGAAGGCACAACTGCCATCCTCACAAACGAAGATAAAGGCACCTCTGAAACATATGGCATTGCCGGCGAAGACCGTTATTCACGCATCAACGATAGTTTTAAAACCATTGTGGTTCTTTTCTCCACACAGGGCTATGTGCTCCAGATTTTCGAACCAGAAGCGGATCCCTGGGTAGATGAACCCTGTGGTTACTTTACCCATACCCTCCTGGGAGATTAATAACGCACAAAAATGTTTGCCAGCCCAGACTACGATCAGGAATACCTGCATTATGCCCTGGAAGAACTGGAGCGTTACCTGCTCTCGGATGAGCTCTTCTGGCCAGTGCTGGCGCGTCCTTCCTCAGGGGGCAGTTTTCTAAAATTAACCCTGGGTAACCTGTTGTTGTCATTAAAGAAACAAAAAACCCTCCAGCAAGGCCGCCAGCTTACCCGCCTGGAAGAAACCGAACTGGACCTTATCCAATCCGAGATCGAGACTGTGCAGCGCAGATGGCCGGTTGCGTGGGAAGCCAAAGCCGGGCGCGAATTCCGCTCCCGCTTCACGCAATGGTCTCACATACTCAATGATCTGATCAAAGATTATCGCAAGCAGGCGCCTTACTATCAAAGTGAGGTCCGTCTGCGCGTGCTGCTGCAGATTCTTTCGGAACACACTCCCGGTCAGACCGGTTACGACCTTGTCCCTCTGGATACAATCCTCCGGGGACTTTGGTCTGCGGGACGTTTCATCTGGCCGCCCCAACTTGAGCGCGGTTTTCCCCGTGGGGAATACTGGTTTTTGTATGGAGAGTTGCGGGATCAGTGATTGTTGATTAGGGGGTGGCGCTCAGGGACTGGAATGGATTCACAAATTAGCCATTCCTCATCTGTATCTATTTGCGGTTACTTGTGGTTTAGTTGGCTTTTGCCAATCACCGGTTTTCACTATCCGGGTTCATCGGTGTTGTTTCCCTGCCCATCGAATCTCTCCAGCTTCTCCACCAGCCGCTTCCGGCGGTGCTCAAAAGCACCCTCCCACTGCAGCCGCTCCACATACGCCCCTTCAGCCCTCAGCAGCGCCAGGGCCGATTCGGTCCACTTTAGCGCTTCGATGTAATTCTTCTCAGCATGCTCAAAGTACTTGGCAAGCTCCTCATGGGCATAGTATTCCCGGTCAGCGGCTGCCTGCCACCACAAGCTCAGGGCTTGAGGCAGCTCTCCGAGCCGCTTGTGTAAAAAAGAAAGCCGCCTCACTACCTGTGATCGGGCGTCTGCCGGGAGAGGCTGGCCCAGACAAGCAGTCAGAATCATGGCAGCCTGTTCCTGGTATCCCAGCTCTTCATTTAGTTTTCCGATCGCTGCCATGTCCAGCGCCTCGGCGACGCGCCCGTCCAGCGGGTCGGCCAGCAAGTGAGCGATATGATCGGTTAGCGCTGCCAGGGTGAGGATATCCATCGCATTGTGGTAGAAAATCCCCTTCATCGGGCGTGCGTCCCGCGAGCGCAGGTAATCAAAATACATCTGCGGGATCATCCACCCCGGCGTATCTTCCTCGGTGCGAATCTGGTTGAGGATGTGGGTTTCCAGATACCCCAACGACCGGTCCGGCAGCCTGTCACGCCACAGCCGCCGTGCCAGGTGCAGCAGATCAATGTGGACGATGTCCTTTAGCGGAAAGCTTCGCCCGTTGGCAATCCAGCGCGACTGCAACAAAGGCAAATCAAACGACTTCCCGTTGAAACTCACTACCGCCTTACACGTTGCCAGGAATTCCTCCAGGGCATGCAGCAAGGCTGGCTCTTCCCCCGGCTCGCGCATGAACAGTTGCACCAGCCGGAAACCATCCTTTTCAAAGCGCCCGGCACCGACCATAAAAGCAATTGTCCCCGCGCCGCCTGATAATCCCGTTGTTTCTGTATCAATAAAGGCAAACTGCTCCGGGGCGAATCCCGCAATCTGACCCTCACCGGCCCACTCGCCGATCAGATCCAGAGAAGAAGCCAAACATAACGTCCCGCTGCCGTGCGGGTGGCCTATTGGGTAAAACGCCTCGGCCTGGAATACTTCCCCCTCTGGCGTATTGATTTGCACGCCTTCAACCACGGTTTCAATTGGGACTTTCCGCGCCTTCACCTCCTGGCCTGTGTTCCCAGCGCCAAGCCTGACCCCCAAGCCCTTGAGCTTATCAGATAGAGTCGGCATCAGATGTTGATTATAACTGAAAGAATTGTCAGATTGTTGCCAGTCTGTGACTGTCAAAAAAAAGTCTGCCGCGCATGCCGTTCCTAATCCCCGGCAACCGACCCTATCGAAAATTTCAATAACTGCCGATAGATGAATAAAATCAAGCTTGTGATTTTCGTCACTATGTCTCGCTGGCGCGAACCACTATAGTAAATACTAGCCCCTTTGTGTGCTTAGAGGCGCACGATAACTAATATCAAGGAGACACAAAATGACAGACCTAACTCAAATCGAAGCCAGCCAAGTGGTAGATGCCCGTGCAATGTCCTGCCCTGGACCATTGCTGGAGGCAAAGAAAGCCATTGCGACCGTCAAGGTTGGCGAGATCCTGGAAATCTGGTCCGGTGATGAAAACACCAAGAATGATATGCCCCGCTGGTGCAAAAAAGTTGGGCACGAATTCATGGGCACGCTTCCGGGAGAAGGTTACGAACGGCTCTTCATCAAGCGCGGTAAATAGCCAGACAGACCCCATCTAATCACAGTCCCTGGGGGGCCATCAGGCCTCCGGGGATATGTTTGGATGTCTAAAATCAGGAGCCGAGGATGACCAAACTTAATATTTCTAACGAACCCAAGATTTTGATTCTGGCGACATTGGCCGGCGGGTATGCAGGAGCAGACTCTACTGGCCAATCCCATGTGGATTACCCTGCGAACACCTACATCCTGCCCGTCATGTGCCCGGTAATGTTCCCGCCCGAATTCTTCATCCGTGCTTATGAACGCGGGATTGACGGGATTATCCTGATGTACAGCGGGACAGACAGCCCCTACAAAGTGGAGGCGGAAGGAACCGCCAAGCTGATCAATGCTACCTACGCCCTGATGAAGGAACGGGGGATCGATACCCGGCGCTTGCGTTTGGCCGCCATTTGCACAGTTTGCGTCAAACCCTTCCTCAAAGAAGTCAACAACATGCATAACCTGCTCAAAGGGATCGGTTTTGTCAAGTCAGAGCTTAAATCTCACCCAGCCCCACTACAAGGAGCAAAATCATGAACAACGTAAAAGTAGATGCCCTTGTGATTGGCGGGGGAATTGCCGGGATGCAGGCTGCTCTTGATTTGGGGGATCAGGGGTATCAAGTTGCCCTGGTGGAAAAGGAACCCAGCATCGGGGGCAAAATGATCACCCTCAGCAAGGTCTTCCCCACCCTGGACTGCTGTTCCTGCATCACCACCCCAAAAATGTCGGCCGTTGCACACCATCCCAATATCCAGATGTTTACCTACTGCGAAGTGGAATCAGTAGATCAGCAGGAAAACGGGTTTGATGTGTCGGTGCTGCAAAAACCACGCTATGTGAATGCAGATACCTGTACCGGATGTCGCCTGTGTGAATACGCCTGCCCGATCACCGTTCCCAGCTCTTTTGACCGCGGGCTTGGCTCTTACCGCACAGCGCGAGTGCCTTTCTCCACCGCCGTCCCGCAAATCGCAGTGCTGGACATCGAAAATTGCATCTTGTGCGGCAAATGTGAAAAAGTCTGCCCGGTGGGTGCCATCGATTTCACCCAGCAGCCGGAAACCTTCTCGATAGACACAACCAGCATTGTTTTGGCCACCGGTTTTGAACTCACCGACCTGGATGCCAAGAATGAATATGGGGCAGGAGAACTACCCAACGTGATTGATCCCCTGATGATGGAGCGCTTCCTGGCGCCCACTGGCCCATACGGACGGGTGCTGCGTCCTGGTGATGGAATGGAGCCAATGACGATCGCCTATGTGCAATGTGCTGGTTCCCGGGACGAAACCCTGGGGATTGAGTATTGCTCCCGCACCTGCTGTATGTATGCGATCAAACAATCCATGCTGATCAGCGGCGCGCTGCCGCTGGCGGAGGTAACCATCTACTACATGGACATCCGCACCTTCGGCAAAGGCTACGAGCAGTTCTATCAGAATGCCAAAGCCATGGGTGTGGAATTCGTGCGCGGCAAGGTGGCCAAGATTACTGAAGACGAAAATCACAACCCGGTCGTGCGCGTGGAGCGCACCGAAGAAGGAGATGTGGTCGAGCGCACATTCGACCTGGTGGTGTTATCGCTGGGGATGGTTGCCGGCGACCCGCTTTCGAAGTTTGGACTGACACCTGCCGAAGACGGCTATATCAAGATACCATCGGTAAACGCCTCGCCCTGTGAAACCAGACGCCCCGGCATTTTTGTGACCGGCACAGCCGGCGGTCCCATGGACATTGTGGATAGCATTGTCACCGCCAGCGCAGCAGCCTCAGCGGCTTCTGCATATATCCGCAGCAAGACCCAGGTTGGCATTGAAGAACGTGAGGTAGCCCATGTCTGAAAAACCAAAGATCGCTGTTTATACCTGCTACTGCGGCGGCAACATCAGCCACACAGTCAAATGTGAGCAGGTTGCCAAATTGCTGGCTGAACAACCGGATGTGGTTGTCTCCCGCACCAATATGTCACTCTGTTCAGATGCTGGACAATCCCAAATCGAAGAAGATATCCGGGAACTGGGCGTCAACCGGGTGGTAATCGGCGCCTGTGCGCCATCCCTGCATGAGCAGACCTTCAGAAAGACGGTCATTCGTGCTGGATTAAATCCCTACCTATATCACCATATTGGCCTGCGCGAGCAGGACTCCTGGGTACACACCTGTGATGCCGACGGCGCTACCTGCAAGGCAGTGCGCCTGATGGCAGCTGGAGTGGCAAAAGCCCGCCTGCTGGACCCGCTGGAGCCGATCCAGTTGGAAGCCGAAAAGCGGGCACTGGTGATCGGCGGCGGTGTAGCTGGTTTGAGAGCTGCACTGGACATCGCCGATCAGGGTTTGAAAGTCGTGCTGGTGGAAAAGACACCCTTCCTGGGTGGGCGTATGGCCCAGTTGGATACAGTCTTCCCCACAGGCGAGGAGGCCCACATCCTGCTGGCCGACCTGATCGACAAGGTTGTGAACCACGACAAGATCACCATCTTTACCCAGACCGAAGTGACCAAAGTCAGTGGTTATGTGGGTAATTATGGAATCCAGTTGACCCAGCACTCCCGCGGGGTAAGTGCGGAGAATGCCAAAGCACTGCAAGATGCCTGCCAGCAGATGGTGGCCGATGAGTTCAACTATGGCCTGACAGAACGCAAGGTTATCTACCAACCTTATCATGGCTGCTACCCGCCCCTTCCGGCTGTCGATTGGGAACACTACAACGGTGAACCGATCAATATAAACGGCAAGAGTGAGATACTCAAAGATGAAATCCAGCAGTTTGAGCTGAGCGCTGGCGCAGTGGTGGTTGCCACCGGATTTGATCCCTATGTGCCGCGAGAAGGCGAATATGGATACAGCGAACTGCCGCAAGTGGTCACCCTTCCCCAATTGATCCGCCACATGGCCCTGAACCCGGGTGCGAAGTCCCTTGAATGGCAGGGGCACAAGGTCCGGGATATTGTCCTGATCCACTGCGTTGGCAGCCGCGAGATCGAAGGCATTGATGAGCCGCAAGAAGATGGTCAGGTGAACAATTACTGCTCGCGGGTGTGCTGCACGGCAACCCTGCATATGATCGAGGAGCTGCGGGAGAACTTCCCCAAACTGAATATATACGATCTCTATCAGGATATCCGCACCTACGGTCGCGGCCACGAGGATTACTACATCAATGCCCTAGACAACGGAACCCGGTTCGTTCGCTATCATGGCGAAGAGAAGCCCAAGGTCTTCGCGGCCCCCAAGGGAGATACTCATCCAGTGCTGGTGCACGTAACGGATGCCTTGACCTACAACCAGGAACTGGAAATCCCGGTAGATCTGGTTGTGCTGGCAACCGGTATGCAGCCAAGACAGATTGATGATCTGGTCAAGATGCTGAAGGTCTCCCGCGGCAACGACCGTTTCTTGCTGGAAGTGCATCCCAAGCTGCGCCCGGTGGAAACCGCGGTCAATGGCGTCATCCTGGCGGGTACCGCCCAGGGGCCGATGAACATCCAGGAAAGCATTTCAGCTGCATCGGCTGCAGCCGCAAAAGTGATCTCGCTGCTGGGGAGCGGCCAGGTTGAATTGCAGCCGTTTGTGGCAGCGGTAGATCCAGAAAAATGCAACGGCACCGGTGCCTGCGTGGAAGCTTGCGAGTATGAAGATGCAATCGCCCTGGAGACCTTTGTGGAAGATGGCAAGGAAGTTACCCGGGCAGTGGTCACCCCTGCAAACTGCACCGGATGCGGCGCCTGTGTGGCTGTGTGCCCCAACCGGGCAATTGACGTGCAGGGATGGACGCTGGCCCAATACGAAGCCATGGTGGATGCAATTGCCATGGACATTGTAGATTTAGTGGAGGCAGGATGATGGCTGCTGAAAAACCCGAACTCTCACGTGGAGAGTTGTTGAAAAAGCTCCGGGCGGAGCATGCTCAAACCGTAGAAAGAACCCAGGAACTGCTGAAAGATCAGAAACGCATTCAGCGAGATATCTGCTCATTCATTCGGGAAACCCCAAAATCTGTGCCTGAAATCGCCAAAGAGATTGGGTTACCCGCCAATCAAGTCCTCTGGTATATCGCTTCTTTCAGAAAGTACGGGATTGTGGTGGAAGATGGCATGTGCGAGGACTATCCGCTCTACAGGAAAGCAGAGGAGAACTAAGATGACAGCAACCAGAGTAGACCCCGAACTGCTTTCCGAATTGAAGGAATACGGTGATGGACAGGTAGAAACTTGCTTCAACTGTGGCAACTGCACGGCAATTTGCCCCTTCACCAGCGCTGAATATCCTTTCCCGCGCAACATGATCCGGCTGGTCCAGATCGGCGGCGCAGAAAAATTGAAGCAGAGCATTGACCCGTGGTTGTGCTACTACTGCGGTGACTGCTCGCAAACCTGCCCGCGGGGCGCAGAGCCCGGCGAGGTGATGATGTCACTCCGCCGCTGGCTGACCGCCCAATATGATTTTACCGGGCTGGCGAAGAAATTTTACACTTCCAAGGTTTGGGAAATCGGTGCGATGGTTGTGGTCGGTGTGCTGGTCGTGGTCATCGCCCTGTTGCTCAGCGGACCGGTCGTCACCGACCAGGTAGAATTGAACACGTTTGCCCCGGTAGAGATCGTCCACGTCGCTGACTGGATCATGGCCGGTATGCTGGTGTTCTTCATCGCCATCAACGTCTTTCGGATGTGGAAGTACATCATGGTGGACGGGATGGACCGCAAAGTCCCCTTCAGCCTGTACATCACGGAGGCCTGGCAGATTGTCCTCCACCTCTTCACCCAGAAACGCTGGGCGCAGTGTGAGGAGGACAAGGAAAAGAAGAATTGGAACTGGATCGCCCACCTGCTGATGGTCAGCGGGTACGGGCTGATGCTGGTGATCATTATCTTCTTTCTCAAGTGGTTCCAGACGGATGAGATTTACCCTGTCTGGCACCCGCAGCGCTGGTTGGGTTACTATGCCACCATTGTGCTGATCTTTGGCGCCGGGCGGTCGATCATCGGGCGGATCAAGAAAAATGTACAAATGCACAGGTTCTCGCACGCCAGCGATTGGATCTTCCCGGTCCTCCTGCTGCTTGTGGCCCTCACCGGAATTATGATGCACACCACCCGCTACCTGGGATTGCCGCTGGTGACTTACTACACCTATATCATCCACCTGGCATTCGTAGCCCCCATGCTAATCCTCGAAGTGCCGTTTGGCAAATGGGCGCATCTCTATTACCGCCCGTTGGCAATCTACTTTGAGCAGGTCCGAGCAAAAGCCAAAGCCATGCCGGTTGCGGAAACGCAGCTCGCTTCGGCTGACTGAAAAATAGAGGAGAAAAACTAATGGATGATGATTTGATCAAACAAGTTGTTGTACTGAATCATGACGACGAACACAGCGTAATGGCTGCCCTGGTGATGAGCGCCGCCATCGCCGCCACAGGCGACCAGGTGCTGCTATTCGTGCAGCCTGGCGGTGCGAAAATCCTCAAAAAAGGCGGCCTGGAAACATACCGGGGACTCAAAGGCCAGCCAGATCCGCTGGATCTGATGGAATCGATCCAGGTGCTGGATGGCCGTGTGATCCTGTGCGAACTGGGCCTGCCGATCTGGGATATGACCGCTGATGACCTTATGGACGGCGTAGAAGTGATGATGGCATCCACCTTCCTGTTTGAAGCCGAAGGTGCAGCCATGACCTTCTCGTACTAAAAAATAAATTATTAGGACAAGGAGAAAAATATTATGACGGAGATTACCAAAACACTCGATGTGCGAGGGAAGATTTGCCCATATCCAGATATGGATACCATGACAACCCTCAAAAAGATGCAGAAAGGCGAAGTTTTGGAAGTGCTGCTGGACTACCCCCTTTCTGTGGAACGCATCCCGCGCAACCTTAAAAAACAGAAGCACAAGCTGCTTGAGGTTGAAAAGTTGGACGGCCCCAACCATCGCATGTTGATCGAAGCACACGGATTGAAGTAATACAGAGGAGAAAAGGTAATGACTATTGCAGTAATCAGTGGTTTGTTTATCGGCATTTTGTTTGGCTTTGCCCTTCAGCGCGGCCGCTTCTGTATGAACTCAGCGATCCGCGACTTGGCCCTGTTACAAGATAATACCTTGATGAAAGCTGTCGGGATTGCCGTGCTGGTGCAGATGTTTGGCTTCCCCCTGCTTTCCTGGGCTGGCCTGATCACCCCCAGTCCCAAACCGCTTTTCTGGGGCGCCAACCTGGTTGGCGGGATCGTCTTCGGCATCGGGATGGTGCTGGCTGGCGGCTGTGCCTCCGGCGTGACCTACCGCGTGGGCGAAGGTGTGGTAGCCGCCCTTTCCGCCGTGATCGGCCTGGCCGCTGCCGGCACAATCACCGCCATGGGCTTCCTCAAGCCGGTGATGAGCTACCTGCAGACTAACACCAAGATCATGGTAGGCGAGGCAAGCCCCACGCTGGCAAATATCTTCGGCCTACCCTACGAGATCACCGCCCTGGTACTCTCACTGGTTCTGGGGGCCATCTGGCTGTTTGTGGCCATGAAGAATAAAGAAGAAGTCGAAGCCTCTGAAGGCTCGCTCACGCAGCGCATCTTCGTCAAGGGCTGGACCTGGCTGCCCACCGGGATTGTGATCGGCATTATCGGCATCCTGGCCTACTGGTCGTCTGCCTCTGCCGGGCGCAACTATTCGCTTGCTATCACTTCAGGCTGGATCACCTTTGTCAAGAAATACATCGTAGGCGTCCCAGACACCAAGATCGGCTGGGATGCCTGGCTGATCGTGGGAATCATCCTCGGCGCGCTGGTGGCTTCCCTCATCGCCGGCGAGTTCAAAATCCGCTGGCCGGGATGGAAAACCATCCTCCAGACTCTTGGCGGCGGTTTGCTGATGGGCTTTGGCGCTGTCACTTCTGCTGGCTGTAATGTGACCCATATCCTCAGCGGTCTGCCGCTGTTGAGCTTCGGATCCCTCCTGGGCAGCATCTCAATTGCCCTGGGCGCATGGCTGATGGCCTATCTCATCTTCGTTCGCCCAAACCAGGCGTGATAATCAAAAATTCCGAATAGGAGTATCGAAATGACTGAAAAAATGGCAGTAGTATGCAATGGAGACACCCCAGCAAGCATTATGCCGACACTGATCTTCTCCACCTCCGGCCTTGCTGTGGACTACGAAGTGCATGTCTTCGTATGCCCCGCTGGCGCTCGCTGGTGCCTCAAAGGCGAACTGGAAAAACTGGGCACCCCCAAGGGTTTACCCAACCCGGTCAAGCTGTTCAATGATATCCTCGACCTGGGCGGCGAGATCGTGCTGTGCGAGTTGGCCCTTGAAAACAAGGACATTGATCCCGCAGACCTGCGCGATGAGCGCATCAAGATCAAGAAGGCACCGCCCTTCCTGATGGACGTGGAAGGTGCCGCTCAGACGTACGTCTTCTAATCTCGTTGAAAACACAAGGGGCTGGTCTGTCACTTGTGTTTTAGTTACACCCCTCTAAGGAAGAGGCTGCCATTGGCAGCCTCTTCTGATATATTCCAAACCAGTGATCAAATTACCCGCAAATCAAATTCGGATTCAGTCAATTTAACCAGTAATGAGATTCACTCTTCGACCACCTTCGCCAGATTCAGGAGGTCCTGGTTATCTGGATCGTGCACGAAGCTCCAGAACACTTCCTGGGGATGGTGATTTGGATTTTCGATCTTATTCCGCACCATGTAGATTTTGCGTTTCAGCGTTAAACCATTCACCGGAACTTCTACTACACTGCCCAATTTGAGCGGATATGCAGCTGCCAAACGGGAAACAAACGCCACCCCATATCCGGCCGCCACGGTCTCCACAATCGCCTCAGCATTCCCCAACTCAAGGAAGATATTCAAATCTTCCAAGGTGATATCAAATTTGGAGAGCTGTGCCAGCATCACCTTGCGCGTCCCGGAAGTCGGTTCTCGGATGATCAGCGGCTCATCCAGCAGGTCATCCGGGTCAATATGAGAGAAATGCACCCAGGGGTGATCCTCCGGCACGATTAGAATGATGGCATCATCAAAGAACTCGGTGACATCCATGCTGGAATCAACCGTCTCATAGCTCAACACGCCGAGATTTGCTTCACCTTCAAGCAGGCGCGGGATCACATGCGGCGCAGTGCAGGCTAGGATACTCACCGAGATACCAGGGAAACGCTGCCTGAAACGGGCAGCCAGTTTAGGGAGGATATACTTTCCCGAGGTGGTGCTGCAGGCGATCCTCAGTTCCCCCACCACCTGCTGGTCCAGCGAAGTCATCATCTCGCGCACCTCATTAGAGCTTCGCAGCAGCTTGCGCGCCCAGGGTTGCAGCACCCGCCCTGCATCGGTCAATGCCAGTCTGGTTTTAGAACGGTCAAACAATTCTACCCCTAGATCAAGCTCCAGCGCCTTGATATGATGGCTGATAGTCGGTTGGGAGAGATTCAGCCGTTTGGCCGCTTCGGAAAAATTCAATACCTCAGCAACCTGCACAAATGCCTGTAGTTTTGTCAGGTCAATCATAGTTACACACCCTATATTTTTTTCTAATTGTACATGAAAAACATAAACAACCGCTAGGATCGTTTATGTTTTTCGCCAACCAACAAGCCAGGCAGCATTATTTAAATCTTACACCTCAACCATGCTGAGCAGCTGCATGCACTTCATTTCCAGCCGCTCCCGGATCACATCGGCAATTTTATACAGCAATTGGTACCCATCTTCGATATGTTCGTTCATGATCTTCTTCAAACCAGCGCCATTCACCCTGATCAGCATTGCAGCAGTATTGGCGACCACACCGAATTTATAGTCGCCCGGGCCAACCACCGCCGACCAGCCAACCATCTCGCCCTTTTTCATCGGGTCCATCTCCTGGACGAATTCAACTCCCTCCCGATTGGGCACTTTTAAATTTAATGAGATTGATCCGGAATCCACCACGTACAGATATTCAGCAGTCTGTCCCTCCTCGAACAAAACATCTCCGGGTTCCAGGTAAACAATATGGCTGATCTTGGAAATTTTTTCAAGCACCTCCGGTGAAAGTGAAGAAAATAGTGGGTAAAACTTAAGAGTTTGAACTGATATCATCTGTCCTCCTTCCAAAAAAAACAGCACCGCCTTGGGTAAAAGCAGCGCTGTTTGAAATCGTAGCTGGTGAGACCGATCAAAAAAATTATCGCCACGTACCTTGCTTGCTACGCAATACGATTGTGAATTTATTATACATACTTCCCTATTGAAATTCAAGCTGACTGAATTACACACGCCGAGTTGTTGCCTGCTTGTTTAGCAAGCTGGCGAGATGATCTTCAAGTCATCATATCCCAAAGGCATCACCATATTCAGTCTATCCAACCCCTGTCTTGATCCACCAAGGGCACTCAGAATCGCATAGCGCATACCGATGGAAAATCCCAATTTGGGCAAAATCTGCGCCATCCATGTGACAAAAATCCGTTTTTTCCTGGATTTCCCCCCACTTTACAGATCTGTTAGAACCCCCGTTTTGGTACTTAGGTACTCTTATGGAAACACCCCTCGATATTTAGAATGCAGACACCAGCCTTATTTGGGCCACCTGCTTCTCAATGCAGATCCATAGGAGACTACAATGTACAAACTTCTTGCAGGGGTGTTATCTATCATCATTTTTGCCCCGGTTGCGCTTTTTGCCAGCAATGTAGCCGCAGCAGACACCACCGCTGTTGCTAGCGTTGTAGAAATGATCGAATCCCCATCTGAAATCATTCCCGATCAGCAGCTGGAATCCCAGATCGAGTCAGCTCTTGAATCTCAGGCCGAACAGCTCCCGGCCGACCAGTCCCAGGTTATTCAAGAACCGGCAGTCCCGCAGGCACGCCCGCCAGAAGTAAAAAAAGATTCCCCCGAGCAGGTAGATATTGCTTATGCTGCTTTGCAGACATTTGTACAGCAGGTATCCACCGGGCAAACCGATGTGATCACCGGGGTGTTTGTCGCTGAAGATTTCACCCTGGAGGTGGTCCAGCAGCCTCAGAATAATCCCGGCTTTATCTCTGAAGAAGACGGCGTTGTCACAGATTTCGCCCTCTCCAGAGATTACGGCACCATCGGCTTGCTTGCCCATAACTATCTTGCCGGAGATCGCTTCGATGAACTTCTGGTTGGGCAGGAGATTCACCTGGTCTATGGAGACAATCAGTTCGTCACCTATTCGATCATCAACGTCGAAAGCTACCGCGCCCTCTCGCCGCATTCCCCCTATTCCGATTTCGTCCGCCTGGATGGGACAGAAACACAGGTCTCAGCTACAGACCTGTTCTACCAGGTCTATGGCCAGGAAGATGCTCTGGTTCTTCAGACTTGTATTGAAAATGAAGGCAATCAGTCCTGGGGGCGGTTGTTCATCACCGCAGTGCCTACTGATTCTCCAGCGGATCTGGCAATGGCAGTTGGTCAACCGTAATGGAACCTTGGCCTGCGGGGGTGAATTCGCCCGTAGGAAAGGCAACCACGATCACCCGGTGGGTATTTGACTCATACGGCCAGCAGGTGATCAGCGTGACGCGTTCATCCTTAGATGTTTGAATCCATTTGGCATTTTGCAGCCGGACTTCTTTAGATTCAAACCGCTCCGGCAGAATCATCGTGGCAACAACTACATAATGGTAGTTTCCCTTCTCAGATTGCAATATGATCTCATCCCCCTTTTGGACCTTATGCAAATCTCGAAACACTTCACCGAAGATATTATGGTGCCCGTTTAGAACCGTATTTCCAATCTCACCCAGAACGGCAGAATCGTAATGCCAGCCGACCTCATCATTTGGTGAAATCCACTGCTTGTACATTTCTCCATCAACCTCAACATTCCGGACTCCCGAATAGCCAATTTCAGCATTCAATCCGATCACAGGAATCGTAATATATTTGGGAACCTTGGAATAATACTCTTCGAGCAGCTCATCATCGGAATATTCAGTTTGAACAAACTTCTCAACCTGAGAGAGCACCTGGCTTTCTTCCTGGCGGGGAATTTCAGTGGAACTGAGATCCAGGAAAGTAGGCGGAGCATCATCAGCCTCATCGCTGATGATCACAACTTCATCAAGCACATTATGGTTTTGCCGGTATTGATAAATACTCTTGCCGATTACCAGGCCAAGGAGCACGCTGCCAACCAGGATCATGAGGGTGCTTTTGAGGATATTTGACTTGGGATTTTTCGCTTCCATGGGTTTGGATCATGCTAATACTGCCAGAAAGGGGGCGGGGTGGAGGATATTCCTCCACCCCTATTTCAGCAGTGAAACATTGAGGATGAATTATTTAGCTGATTTTTTCTGTTTGTTTTCCTTGACGGTGAAGCCGTGCAGCACCAGACCAAGAGAGATAAGCGCAAACCCGAAGTTTTGCAGCTTGGCGATCAAGCTGTTGCCGCTCAGGTCCATACCGGTCACCGGGATGAACACGCCAGTCGGGGTTCCGGACGGCGGGTTTACTGGCGGAATCGGGGTCGGTGTTGGTCTCGGATCCACAGTGCAGGACAACGGACCGCAGCTTGTCACCAGTTCACGGTTATCTTCATCAACCATGACAGCAACGATCGAGTAAAGGCCGTCTCCCGACCGCGGAGCGGTCAGAGCCACACATTCGCCCGCCGGGACACCTTGTACCGTGCCGCTGCCAATCGGGGTGTTATCCACATAGGCTGTCCAGTTGACTGTCCCGGTGTAATCATTCTCGGCATCGCCATTGCACAGCTGTCCGGTAACTACCGGCAGATCGCAGCCCACGGTGCATGGATCCACCAACCGCATTTCTGGAGAATTGGTGAAGACCACTGTGGCATCATCAGAGCCAGATGCTGAGTTATCCTCATTGTCGGAGACGGTTGCGGTGACCACATTGATGTGGCTGTCGCCGCTGGCGCCAGCGATGTTCTTGATGAACGAGCAGCTGTAAGAGCCGCCAGCCGGGATACTGCCGCCGATTTGGCAGTCGCCGGAACCGTCCAGGTCGCCAAATTTATCATCCACCAGCTGATTCAGCGTTACCGCCTCAGCTGTAAGGTTCTGGACCTCAACGGTGTAGGTGATTGCCGCCAGGGGTGCCGGGGCCGATTCCGGGCTTGCCGATTTGATCACCTGGATAGCAGGCGGAGCATCGGTCACGATGACCTGAGCGCTGCCAGTATCCGTGACGGAACCGCCCTCATTGTCCTCAGCTGTTCCTGTCACCGTATTGATGTGCAGGTCCCCTGCATCACCGGTCACTTGAGCGCTGAAGCTGCAGGAGTAGCTGCTGCCAATCGCAATCGTCTGAGGAACTTCGCAATCGCCCTGCCCATCCAGGTCACCATAGATGTCGTCCACCAGGCTGGTCAGCGTGATCGCTTCCTCAGACAGGTTTTCGACCGCCACACTGAAGGTCACACTGTCGCCCGGCTCTGTAACTTCGGTTGGATTGGCGCTCTTGGTCACATCGATCACCGTGGGCACATTGCTGATATTCACACTGGCAGAATCGCTGGCTGTAGCGGTATTGTCATCATTATCGGTTACCACTGCCATTGCGGTGTTTTGGTGCACATCACCAGCATCGCCAGTTACCAGACCAGAGATGGTGCAGGAATAACTGCCGTCGGGAGCAATGCTTTGCCCAATTGCATTTTCACAACCAGATGCCTGGGAGAGGTCTCCATAGACGCTGTCTGAGAGAGAAGTAATCGTGACCACTTCCTGAGAATCGTTGGAGATCTGGAAGGTGAAGTCAATATAGCCGCCGGGTTCATCAATGCTTGTCGGGAAGGCGCTCTTCGTCATCGAGATGGAAGGCAGTTGATCTACAAAGCCTACCTGTTCGTTGTCTTGAGCTTGGGCCAGATTTCCATCAAGATCCCGGGCGTTGGCCGTGAGAACATTGGTGTGGAATGTGCCTGGATCACCCGCCAGGAATTTGGTAAAGCTGCACTGGTAGGTGCCGCCTGAGGCTGCAAGAGGCTGAGGAAGGGCACAGGTACCCGCCCCTGAAACGTTACCATATACGCTGTCGACAAAACTTCTCAAGGTCAGGGCTTCATTCGAAGTGTTCGTCACCAGAACAGTGAAGGTAACATTTTCACCCAATTCAGACACAGTGGCTTTATCTGCGGTTTTAGAAACCGAGATAGTCGGCAGGGGAGAAAAGGTGACAGTTGCATCATCACTCCCTTCTGCTGTTTTACCATAGTCATCAATTACCTGGACGGTGATGGTGTTATTGTGCGGGTTGCCGCTGGTACCGGAAAGATTCTTGGTAAAGCTGCAGTTGTATGTGGCACCGCCCGCGATGGTTCCATCAGGGGCACAACTACCGATATCATTCCCAAATACACTATCGATGATTGAAGTGATTGTTACCGGGTCAGTGTGATTGTTGATTACACTGACGTTGAAGGTAACATCTCCCCCGTTTTCATCCAACTGGGTGGGATTGGCGGTCTTGGTGACTGTGATCGATGGGTTGGGACGCGAGTTATATTCCACTGTCGCCGTCCCATTATCTGTGCGGGTCTGCCCCTGATAATCGATTACCCCGGTGACTGTGTTTGTGTGCGGGCCGTTGATGTATTCTGTAAATGAACAAGAGTAACTTCCGCCAGCCGTGATCGATGCAGGTTGCGTACAGTAGCCATTGAAAAGATCACCAAACACAGTATCATTCAGAGAAATGAGCTGAACATCAACATTTGAAGTGTTCAATACTGTGACAGTAAAGGTCACATCCCCGCCAGGTTCTACCACGCTGCTGGGATTCGCAGATTTATCCACCTGGACACCCAGGACTGTTTCATCATAGATGCTCACAGTCGCTTGGTCTTGCCCCGATGTGCTTCCGGAATCATGCGTAATCACAGCCGTAACCGTATTGGTGTGGCTGGAACCAGCAGTACCGCTCACTTCGCCAGTGAAACTGCAGGAATAGGTTTGGTCAGGGTCTAAAGTTTGCGGTACACTGCAATCCCCATTGAAGACATTGAAGGAATCATCCCCTAGGCTGGACAGTGTAACCGTCACATTCGACGTGTTGATCACCGTCACCGAATAGGAGATCAAACCTCCTGGCACCTGAATGCTGGACGGGTTTGCAGACTTTTGTACCGTAACGCCCAGCACAGGTGGGACCGGCGTTGGGGTAGGTTCGGAATAAGCCACACTAAAATTGTCATATTTTTCGTTTCCACCCGCGGGATTTAGTGCCGCCTTATAGACACCCCCATCGTCAGGCTGCAAATCGTAGGCTTTGAAACAACCCCTGGTGCCGTTGTCATACTCATAGTTGATGGTACCACTGCCACTGGCAATCTGAACCTTTTGGTCTAGCCCTGAGACGCCGGTGATACTCCAAGTAAAAGAGATGCCTGGTTCGAAGTTGTGGTAATGAATGTAAACAGATTCTGGGTAAGCATAAGCGTTATCATTTTGGGTTGGATTACCACACGAAGTGTTGGTTGTCCAAATAGCCCCAGAGCCAGTTTGCGCCCGCGTAGGCACAGCCGGCACGAGCGACAGCAGCATGGATACGATCACCATCACCGATCCCGCTGCATATGAGAATTTGTATAACTTCCTTATCATGGTTCCCTCCAATTATTGAAAAAATGCACTGCCGAATAAATTGTCCCGATGCTTTTCTCCCCCTGCATTCTGGCTGGAGCTTGGAAATGACCCTGGGATAAAAATGAAGAAAATCAATGGGTCATATCATGGCATCAAGGTTCCCCCTTACAAAACTGTAAGGTCTGTTAATATAAAGACGAGAGAATAAGTATTTTTGATACCACTCACCTAACAAAATTGATAGGTAAATGGTATCAAAACTGTAATGGATTTTGTCTTATATAAAAACGGTGCAGAGTTTCCCGATGCTATAATATTGGTAGTATGGAAGATCTCTCACAGGTAGATTTACCTGAGAATATTACTACCGAACGGGAACTTATCTCACAGTTGAAGCAAATGGATGAGGTTGCGATCAGCTGGGTTTGGCACGCATATTATTCGAAACTGGTACGTTACGCTTATCGCTTAACCCAGAATGCCAGTCTCGCAGAGGAGGTTGTATCGTCGGTATTTGAACGGTTTTTAGAATACTTGCACCGCGGCAAAGGCCCGTCAGAGAATATCCGGTCGTATTTGTATCGCATGACCTACAACGCAGTCGTAGACACTTCGCGATCAAAAATAGAAACCGATCCGATCGAGGAGTCGGTCGCAGAGGAAAAGAGCACTCCCGAGGAGATCGCAGAAAACAGCGACCAGACCACCGCGATCAACAACGCACTGGGCTCTCTGACTGAAGACCAGCGGAACCTGATCCTCCTCAGGTTTGTTGAGGGATTAACCATGAAGGAAACCGCAGCCGTGATGAAAAAATCGATCAATGCGATTAAAACGATGCAACAGAGAGCGGTGAAAAGCTTCAGGAAGACGCCGGAATTTCAACAATTGGCACAGGATTACAATGTCGAAACCTGATTTTGGGGAAGAGTATAAAGATATCATCGAGATTCTTGCTCCTTTGCGAGAGACTCTCCCGGAGAAAATGGCTGAGGAGAAGCTGGCTGGCTTTTTAGCTTTTGCCAATAATCTGGGCCCCGAGCTTACCCTGTGGGGGAAGATCCTGGCATTCCTGAGCAATTTGGGCAGCAGCATTCCACTTGTACCGGTGCTTTCGGCAGGATTAGTGATCCTGTTAGGGACCGCCGCAGTGTTGGTTTTCAGCACTCCTCAGTCCAACGCTGATCAAAACATCGTGGCATCACAGACAGAGTTGGGAGAAGATTGGGCTCTACAGGATCAGCCCTTCTCACCCACCCCGGAGGGCGGCGCACCAACCACTCAGCCCGGTATGGAAGCCCCAATTGCACTCAGCGCGGAGAACAGCTCTCCAGAACCCACCACAGCCGGTAATCAAAATGTCGCCTCCTCCTTTACAACAACCCCGGCAGGAACTGGCACATCAGGGTCCAATCCTACCAGCGAGCCAACCGAAACCACATCTGGAACCCAGGAAAACAGTCCGACACCTCAAGGCAGCCCAACGCCTGAAGGCACCACAACTCCTGAGACCACACCCACCCCGGAGAATACATCTACTCCCGAAAACACACCAACACCAGAGAACACACCCACCCCTGAAGCCACACCGACATCGGTTCCACCCACACCAGTGACCAGCAATATCGTGGTCAGAATCCACACCCCCTCCTCCGGAGAAAAGGTGACCGGTGTTGGTAAAACCAAGTTCGGCGCCTATGCCTACGATGAAGCCTATGGCAGCGCAGATGGCGCCGGCATCGCCCGGGTTTCGTTCACACTGACCGGCCCTCAGGGTGTCTTCCATTCATCTTCAGACTCCTCTGCCCCGTTCTGCGAGTTCGGCGGCGGCAGTCCCTGCAACTCGATGGGCAATCCCCTCTGGTCAACCCTGGTCTCCGGGAGTTACAGACTGACAGTCACAGCCTACTCGCTCTCCGGTGATTCCGCTTCAACCAGTGTCAATTTCAGTGTGACCGTGCAGTAAACAGTTTTTCCATCAGCCTGGCAATCGGCATATCCACCTGCATTCGGTCAGTGCCACGGGTTACCTGAATGGTGGCGGTGTGATCCTGTTTGAAAATGACGTCAACGCGGAGATCCGCCAATGGGCCGACGAGACCGGTTTTGGCATCATCATCGAACTGCAAGAGAAAGACGGCGTCCAGCACGGACACGTGCTCACCTCACTCAATCCGGCGGAATAAATCTCGTTCCCCTATCCTTTCCCCCGCACATTTTTGGCTGGCTGTTTTCGTTGAGAGGAAGTATTGAGCTCCACTGATCAGGAAGATGCTTATGAGTCCGCCGATCTCCGTGAGACAATTCAGGAATGGAAGCAATCCAGACGAATTCCAGCAACACAGGTGAACCGTAGGGTCAAAGCGAACAGGAAACTGAAGTGATTGACTTATGGTTAACAATAAGTTTAAATTATTCCTCACAACCTTGACATAATACTGATTTGGTTGATAATTAACCTATTCGCATAAGCGAATAATTAGTATTCGATAATTTGCAGCTAACATGGCTTATGTTAGCCCAAACAATTGAGAACGCATTATTTCGCCCAGGGTTGGATAGCTAGCCTTGTAAAGTTGCCCTTAGACTGTGGGCGATTCTAAATAAAATCAATCAGAATATCCTTTCAAGGGGAGCTTTGACCCTGTGATTTTATTGGTTGCCCGGGAGGTTGGAACTGGCCTTCTACCAGATCCACCAACCGTTCACAGGCGAGCTAGTGGCGAAACCGGCCCACAGTTTGGGCTGGTTTTTTAAAACAGAATAGCGTTCAATGGGGAGCTTTGACCCTGTGATTTTATTGGTTGCCCGGGAGGTTGGAACTGGCCTTCTGCCAGATCCAACAACCGTTCACAGGTGAGCTAGTGGCGAAACCGGCCCTTGTTGCGGCCGGTTTATTTTTTTAACCGGCAAACAGTGATTATCATCAATTGAACAAGTAAGATGTTAAGGAGGTGCAGCGCAAAAAAGAGTTTAGAAAACAGGACTTTTGCTAAGTAAGGCGAGTTTAGTTATTCGTAGGTCAGAAATTTACCAATAGGAGATACCAAATGAAGTTTAAATCCGCTAAAATATTAATTTTTGTGGCGATTCTGGTCTTAGTCACCGTCACCACCGCGCTTGCCGATGATGGCCTCCTGACCCGCAAAAGTATATCTCAGGAAGGTCAAGAAAACCCCCTCTATATGGGTGAGCTTCCTGAGGCTGAACATGCCTTCATCCAGATGATGAAGTTTTACGTACCAGCCCAGGCTGCCAACGGCACCGTCGCTCCTATCGAGTATTACAACGTTGATGGAACTCTGGTTGACACCCGTGAGGCTGCCAAACCCCTGATCAGTGTCTACATCAACGGCCCTGTTGAGGGCGTCGAAGGCACTGGCTTTGTCGGTCACGGCCTGCGCGATGCCTTTGCTGCTGTCAGCCTCGACGATGGCAACACCTGGAAGAACACCAACCTTTCCGAGTCTGCCGACAAGACCTCGTCCGAGGTTGTTCGACCAGACATCCCCTTGTTTGCCAATACAGACTACAACTACCCTGGCGATGTGGTCAACATCTTCCACGCTGTGGCCGGCAATAAGGTGTTGGTGGCCTGGCCCAGCCGCTACTGTGAGAGCGGGCAGCCGAATTATTCATTGGATGGCAATGATAATCCTGATGCCATCGCCCGCCGAGAGGCCATCGCTGCTTACCTGGGCATTGACCTTGAAACCGCTTCCCCGGACGATCTCTACCTGATCGATATGTACGGCGTTGGCGGACAGCAGGGCTTTGTCGACTATGCTGACGACAAATGGGAACAGAACTGGCCTGTCGGCGAGGTTCCCTTCAACTGCCTGTGGACCGCCCGCGGCGAGTTGGTGCAGGGTGATGATCCCCGCACCGAAGCCATTGAGCAAAGCTTCATGCGCTGGTTCAAAGCAGAGCGCCTCACCTCCGGCCGCCGGGATGTCAACCGCATTGAAACCATGTGCGTGGAAAGTGCCGGCTGCGCCATCACCTGGCAGGAAGACCCCCAGGGTCTGCGTCCTGGTCAGGGTGAAGGCCCTGGTGAAGGCTGGAGCGGCGCGATCGCCAACAGCCAGACCGATATCTGGTATTCCTACATCGATTGGGAGAACTTCGACGTAGTGCAAGACCCGGCGGATGCAAGCGGGGCAACCCCCATGGCTTTCCTGGATTACGAAGCTACCGCCACCGACGTGGACAATGTAACCCAGAAACCCAAGCCCTTCGTACCATTTGCCATACCGATGCGCATGACCGACAACGCCAAGTGCAACGTGGATAACCCGCAGCCCTACTGCAACGGCTCGGCCATCAATGCCAACTTCACAGACCTCCTGATCCCCATGGACTACGGCCTCAAGGATATGTGCGCCGCTACCGTTGAGATCCCCACCGGCCGCAGCGGCGATCTCTCCGCAGTCTGTGTCACCGAGGATGGCCTGCCCCTGGTCGGCAACACCGCCTCCACCCGCCCGCGCCTCGGTCTGTTCGGCTACGACTCTATCACCGATAAATTCAAAGATACTGTCATCGATAGCGCTTTTGTGGTGGTTGTATCTGAGGAAGACAAAGGCCTGGGTGCTTTCGGCTTTACAGATAGTTTTGACCCCAATGCTGCAGCCTGTGATCCGGAAGCGGATGAGAGTTGTATCCCCTTCGACGAAGGCAAAAATATGTGGTACTACTCCTTCAGCATGTCCCTGACGGATACTGTTGGCGGCAATCTTGAGGACGGTCTGCCTGCTAACCTGGGCAGCCACGGCAACATGCTCAACCAGCCCGAAGTGAGCTGGGAGTACGGCGAATTCTACCCGGCACGCAGCACTGCCGACATGTGGGATTTCGGCGACTACAACTATGAAATCTACAACACCGAGATCGCCCGGCGCGGCAGCCTGCTGGCCCAGGATATCGCCAAGGTACACAAAGATACTTCGAAAGCCAAGGGCGGCTTGCTGGTCTTGCCTGCCTGGAAGCAGGGCATCATGAACCAGGGCGGTCCCGCTGATGTCATGGTCCGAAACATCGTCCTGCCCGGCAACGGCAACTGGAAGCTCATCCAGGACGGCAATCCCTATGCCTTCCGCAATATGACCTGCGAGAATTGGATATTTGAAGACGGCTCCAACCCGTATTACCCCGACGGTCTCTGCCTGGATTCGCCCACTAACCTTTCAACCGCTATACCTGACACCTGTGTGGATTCAACTACCGGTGCGGAAGCGGAGTGTCCACAGGTTGACCTGAACGCAGACACCACCTTTGCCATCGGCAACACCAACCCTGTCTTGCAAGGACGCGACGTGGAACCCAACACCACCAAGGTTCTGACCTGGCACCAATGCCCGGCCGAGTTCACCACCGTCAGCGGCGAGACACTAGATTGCTCGACCGACTTGCGCACCGATGACAGCACCCTGCAAGACCAGTCCTGGTATAACCCCCTGGATCTTGCCAAGGGTCACCGCGGCTTCCTGGACGGCGACTTTGTGATGATCCTGTATGCCTGGTCGCCCAATTGGCGCCTCAACACCGTCGGCAACGACCGCTACGAACTATATGTCCGCCGCTCCTTTGACGGGGCTGAAACCTGGACCACCCTGCCAAAGGGCTTCACCACCGTGGACGGCACAAAGTACAGCGGTGAGGGCACAGTCACCTGCGAGACCTTCCGCAGCACAGAGACAGGCAGTGGGAATATTGTTGAACCGCATGTCTGCAACAGCTATGAAGCTGGCGCTGCCGAGCAGGCCCGCAATGTCACCCAGCTCAAGTCGATGCGCTTCACCACCCTGGACCCGCGCTACGCGCCGACAGCTGGCAGCATCACCGCTGATCCGTTCGGTACCGGCTATGCCTTCACCGAAGAAGACGTCCGGGATCCCTCCCGTTACTTCATCGTCTACGAGACCGGGGATAACACCACCACCGCTTTCGGCGAGCCTGAACCGCTGGATCTGTTCTACAGCCGGGCGGTGATGTTTGGCGATCACTACCAGGTCTGGGCGGAAGAAGATGATACAAGCTTCTGCTACCCCTCCGAACCATTTGACCAGGATGTTCCAGCAGAACTGATCGGCTCTGGCTTTTGCAATGAATTCGACCAGATGGAGCAGGGCATGCCTGGCCTGGAGGCCAGTGAGGCCAGCCTGACAGGCAACCCTGGCGGCGAGTTCCTCTACGGTGCCTGGTCCCAGCTTTACCACGAGACTGGGCAGTCAGACGCCATGGTCCGGCGCGTTTGGTGGATCGACGACTTTTTCGGGCTCGATGCCTGGGTCTTTGGCCAGGGTTCGCAGCAATAAGCCGGGGAACCAATAAAAATACTATTCAGACCTGATCAACTGGGTCTGAAGCCAGCAGCTGGCCGGTTCTTACAAGAGAGCCGGCCAGTTTTTTTAGAGCTGATGATTACCCCAGCAAATTTCTGCTTGTACTCAAACTTCAACATAGAAAAGAACTTCTCAGCATTGAGAAGTTCTTGTGGAGAATGGGAATTGCTTGCTCAATTCCCATTCTCCTGTAAGTAAAGAGACGCCTGAAGTCTCTTTACAGCGTGGGTGGTATCGGACATGTTCCGAACCGCTTCCGTCCTCTTTTTTAAGTGAGGGTGGTTCTCTGGCCAGGACTATTCCAAGATAAAACAGGAATGAACCATTCTGTCTTGGTAAATTGGTGATTATCAAGTAGAATTGATTGCGGGTGTGGTTTATCCAATAAGAATTGCGCTTAACACCCAGTTAGCCCACACTCTCAAACACAACAGAAAGGTCATTCGAGAAAATGAGCAAACATCCCGTTGCTTGGTTCTACATCTTGGCTTTTAGCATCTCATGGCTTGGTTGGATACCAATTGCGATAGGTTCGCATGGTATTGCTCCATTCGACAACCCCTATTTCCAGTTTCTTCTCATCCTTCCTGCCGTTAGCCCCGCTCTTGCGGCTGTTATTGTGACACAGGTGGCGCATGGTAAGGCAGGGGTTCGAGACCTGCTAAGGGCACTTATCCAATGGCGTGTTAGTCTAGTATGGTACATCGTAGCGGTGTTTAGTCCTGTTGTTCTTCTCCTTGCGGGGAAGGTCATAACGAAATTACTGGGCTTTTCAGAAATACGCACAGGGCTCCAGGGTGATCTATTCCCCATTGTTATTTCTGCTTTCCTGATGTCGCTGTTCTCTAATCCGTGGGAAGAAGTTGGCTGGCGCGGTTTTGCTTTACCGCAATTGCAGAAACGATATACTGCTTTGGTTGCCACC
>JAFGDK010000119.1 GCA_016932165.1 Anaerolineales bacterium | reverse complement strand
TTCCCCACTTTTTCCTTGACACGGTTATGCCTTACACCTATAATTGACCAGCCTGCCGAAAGGTAGGTATTTTCATGGATAGCTGGACTGATGAATTAAGGAGATAAACATGACCCCGCTGCCAAAACGCAAAACTTCCAAAGGCCGTCGGGACCGCCGCCGGGCACACGATGCACTCAAGGCTCGCAAGCTGGTAACCTGCCCCAATTGCGGCGAGATGCGCCTGCCGCATCACGTTTGCCCCAGCTGTGGTTTTTACAAGGGCCGCGAAGTGGTTGACGTAGAACGCGAATAAAGAATCCAGAATTCTTTATGAAAATCGGGACAGCTTCTGTCCCGATTTTCATTTTATCCATATCCCTCCACGTAACCCCTGTAGGTTTTATGGGTTTGATTTGTCAGGTTTGGTATAATTGACCAGGAATACTGGTCAGCACAGAATAGATCAGCACTAGATTTTCTCATTGGAGGAATCATGGACGAAGGAACTCCCCCCAGCGGAAAGACCACAATCGCTCCCGATGTGTTGTTGAACGTTGCCACCCTGACAACGCTCAATACCGAAGGCGTCTCGCGGATGAGTGCCCCTCCCGGCGGGGTGAATCGGCTGTGGAAACGCGGCCACCAGAGCGAAGGTGTCCGCATCGAAATCCTGGAAAATACCGTCAATGTAGATATTTTTCTGATCCTCAAGCCAGAGGTCAACGTAAGGCAGGTAAGCCGTAACGTGCAGCACGCTGTTTCCAGGGCAATCTCCGAGATGGTAGGAATGCAACCCGGGAAGATCAATATCCACGTAGAAGATATAGATTTTGAGGAAATCTGAACCTTAGATGAAACCACGTACCAGGGCGCGTAGTGTTGCCTTGCAAGCACTTTACGAAATCGATCTCTCGGGGCACCAAATCGGGGAAGTATTAGAAGCCCGATTCAACATGGTGGAACTCAGCCTCGAACTCCAGGATTTTGCCAGCACAATCGTGCGCGGGGTCATCCCCATCAAGGAGATCCTCGATTCACACATCGCTGAACACGCCCCTGAATGGCCGATCGACCAAATCTCTGTTATTGACCGGAATTTACTGCGGATCGCCTTGTGGGAATTTGCTGTACAACAGACCACCCCCTTAAAAGTGGCGATCAATGAATCAGTTGAGTTGGCAAAACTATTTGGTTCCGATAGTTCTCCCCGCTTTGTCAACGGTGTATTGGGCAGTCTGGCCGCTCAGGAAAACACCTTGCGCCAATCTCTCCAAAACAGTATCAAAAATACACCCCAAACGGATTAAGCGCCATGGATTTGCTTGGTATTGGACCGCTGGAATTACTCTTTGTCTTGCTGATTGCCTTTTTAGTATTAGGACCAGAAAACCTGGAAAAAACCGGCAAAACTCTAGGCAGGACATTGCGCAACATCAACCAGTCTGAAACCTGGGAAGCAGTGAAATCAGTGACAAAAGAGATCCAAAACCTGCCCACAAAACTGATGCGCGAAGCCGCCATTGAAGACTATCAAAAAGAGCAATCCGATCACACAATCGCGCCTCCCTCCTCCACTAAGGATCATCCTGAGACACCCGATCAACTGGAAGCCGGCTTAAGGGCCTGGACGACTCCCCCAACCTCTGAAGAGGACTCTTGATGAACCCCATCAAACCTCGATTGGCATCCACCAGTCTCAGACAGACGTTAATCCTAGCCGCCACATCCGTTTTGTTGGCCATCCTCAGTGGTTGCAGCCTGCCTGGTGGATCGGGAAATAATTTACCTGCTCCAGATATTATAGAAAAAGCCCAGGTAATTTTTTCCGCTAACATCCAGAATCCACTATTCGGGGGAGAGCAGATCGAATTCGTCGTGGTCGACGAAGTCACCGGTCTGCCATATCACCAGGAGAGGATTCCCATGTTTTACATGGATGATGGCAGTTATGGCGCGGTTTACGAAGCCCCAATTGGCACAGTGATCACCTATTACTTTCAAAAGGTTATTGCAGCCGGTGGCATTGCCCGTGAGGTCCAGGCCAATGGAGATCCGGTCTGGTGCCGGCGTTTTTTGGTCAGCCAGCCGGGATTGGTGAAAGAAACCATTGCCGGCTGGGAGGATGAGCTCCCCAATGGCACTGATTTTGGCGAGATCAGCGGGGTGATCGTCTCAGATGACCTCGGGGAGCCGCTGAAAGATATTTTGGTCAGCGCAGGAGGGGCACAAACACTGACGGATGCCAATGGCGCATTTACCCTCTTTCCGATCGCACCTGGCAACCACAATTTGAGTGCAATCTCGATGACCGGCACCTACTTGCCTGCGCAAAACAACGTGCTGGCCAGTCCAGGAAAGATCACACCAGCAGAAATGACAATGCAGCCCACCATATGGAAGCAAGTCACTTTCCGGGTAAACGTGCCCGACGATACGATCAAAGGCGCGCCAATCCGCCTGGCGGGAAACCTGGCACAGCTGGGCAACACATTCCACGATTTGGGTGGAGGCATCAGTACAGATACGAGGCAGATGCCTGTCCTCACCTTTGAAGAAAACGGCTGGTACAGCCTGGAATATTTGCTGCCAGCCGGTATCGATATCCGCTATAAATACACCCTTGGAGATGGTTTCTGGAATGCTGAACACGGCATGGATCAGAGTTTTGTCACCCACCAATTGATCCTGCCATTCGACAGCAATACCCCAGCGATCGAAGATCGGGTTTTCTCCTGGCGTTCAAGCAACACAGAAACAATCTGGTTCAGGGCTGACCTGCCGCAGGAAACACCCCAAGACGAAACGATCGGGATCCAATTCAGTATCGCCGAGTGGCTTCCAGCCCTGCCGATGTTCAAAGTTGATGAGGATTCCTGGGCATTTCCGCTGATCAGCCCGCACAATTTTTCAGACGAGATCCCTTTCCGCTTCTGCCGGGAAACCCCCTGTACCGGTGTTGGTCAGGCTGGAATTGAAATTAATCAGACGGAGCGCCAGATTCCGACATACTTTACCGAAACCCACCTGGCCACTCAACCAGTAACTGGCTGGACCTTCTTGTCACCGGAGGTTGATACTGCGATAAAACTTGACAGCCTGCCTCCAGCTGGATCAGCGGTATCCAGGGGAATTGCGATATCACCAATCAGTGCGCATCCATCCCTTGGATTAGCCCAGGCAAATCATGTCATCCTTTCACCGGCATGGATACCTAATCCAACTGGGCACCCGCGGATGTTCACCCCCAGCCTTGAACGAACGGTTAGATGGGACCAGCTCAGCGGGATGGCGCGGGCGGCTCACGACCAAGATAAAATTGTCAGCCTTTACCCACAGATGATCTTTTCTCACGGTGCAGCAGAATGGTGGAAATATCAGCCCACTTCAGATGAATATTTCTGGCTGGACTTTCTGACAGAATACCGCGAATTTATATTTCAATATGCTCAGCAGGCAGCCCTTGCAGGGATAGATAGTTTGATCCTGGGTGGAGAATGGCTGCTGCCTGCCCTGCCGGTATCAGATAATTACACCACATATTCCCAGCCCGGGAACATCGAAGGGATTTGGACCAAAACGATCAATGAGGCGCGTGAGATTTTCCCTGGAGAGATTGGTTTTGTACTCACCCTGCAGATGGCTGAACAGCCGCCTGCATTTATTTCCCTGGCAGACACGCTTTATCTGCAATGGGATCTCCCGCTGGAAGAAAATTTAACCCTCGAAGAGATGAAAGTCCAACTCGGAGATTTTCTGGACGAGTTGGCCAGACCTTTGACTGAAGACTTAGATCGCCCGCTGATCATCTTGCTTGCAATTCCCTCCCTGCAAGGATACCACCAGGAGTGCATTCCCTCCCCCAATGATGAGGGGGACTGCGTGGATACCAGCAACCTCAAACTCGGACCAGCCCTGGAAAACCCAGCTGCTGAAGACCTGCAAATGCAAGCGGAATATTATTCTGCCTTTCTGGCAGCAGTATCTAAGCGGGAATGGATTAGCGGGGTAATCTCCCAGGGATATTATCCAGACCTGGCCCTGCACGATACATCTGCCTCAATCCACGGGAAGCCGGCTGAAAAAATCTTTGAGAGCTGGGTGATGATGAATTCATCGGGAAACTGAAACTGGTAAATTCACTTCACAATACATCAGTTTTTTTATCAGCGAAACTGTCTTGAAATGCCCTTAAAGCATGCTCAAGATTGGTTTAGCCGCCAACTTTCAGCCCATAAGGATCAAATAATCTCAGGAACTAACTTGATTATGCTATAATGAACTAAACAAGGCAAAACGTTGCTGAGTTTTGGGAGAATGTGACCAAGTGCGCTTCTGACATTCTCCGGGCAATCAAGAGCGATTTAAATCAGTACTAAAGGGCAGCATGGAAGAAAAAAACATCCAGGTGATTGAAACGGAAACCCAGGAAGAAAAGGAACTGAGCACTGGCGGAAAAATCGGCCTGATTATTGGCGCAATCGCCTTGGCAGCCTTGATAGTCTTGGCGGTAATCTTCCTGCTGAATTCCGAGAAGACGCCTGTAATCCGGGATATATTCATCATCGCCTTAGGTCTTGAACTGTTTCTGATCGGTGTGGCCGCTGTCTTGTTGATCTTCCAGACCACCCGGCTGATCAATATGTTCCAACATGAGATCAAACCAGTGCTTGAGATGGCCAACGAGACGATGAGCACCATCAGGGGCACTGCGATCTTCATGAGCGATACCCTGGTAGAACCGGTAATAAAATTCAACAGCACAATTGCCTCATTTAAGAAGGCACTGGATTTGCTGAAAAATATCACCAAATAATCACTCGGTAAGGAGAAAAAAATGTCTGATAATAATGAATTTGGAAGCTTCCTCTCAGGATTTCTGGTTGGCGGGTTGGTTGGCGCGGCAGTAGCCCTGCTCATGGCCCCCCAATCGGGTGAGGAAACCCGCACGATGATCGTGGAAAAAACTGTTGAGCTGAAGGATAAGACCGCAGCCTCATTGGAAGAGGCATACGCTGCTGCAGAAAAAGCCGCCGCCGATGCCCGCGCAAAAGCGGAGGAACTTGCCAAGGTAGCCCAGGCTCGGGCTGAAGAACTTCGCCAAAAGAGCCAGGTGGTCCTGGAAGAGCAGCGCTCCAAGATCTCTGATAAAGTTGCCCCCAAAGCCAGCAAAAAGGCAGAGCCACAAGAGGATAAAACTGAGGGAACAGAAGCAGAAAAGAAGTAAATTTTAATAAACCAATAAAATTTACTCCTCAAGCTTCGCCCGAACACAAAATAAACCCCGCCGAATGGCGGGGTTTTTATAAATCAATCAACAATTTATTTACGCTGGCGGTATAGAGCGGGATCAATTTTGGCTAGCATGGCAGCCGTATCCAGATTGCCTCCCAG
>JAFGDK010000118.1 GCA_016932165.1 Anaerolineales bacterium | reverse complement strand
CTTTACTACCAGCTATTGCCGCCGGAATGCGGCTATGTTACAATTCAGCGCACCCGTAAACCGGGGTTTTGTGTATTGGGGCGTGGTGCAACGGCAGCACACCGGACTTTGAATCCGTTGATCCTGGTTCGAATCCAGGCGCCCCGGCTGACACCATTTTGTGAGTCGAGTTTTCCTTGTTAGAAGAAGAGAGTGACTTAAGTCCGAATCGGGTTAGACTTGCTGCGAGCCAGGCAAGCATTCTGGGATGTGCGCTGCTCGTTTTTTTAATTTAACCACAGGCCAACCGATGGGGAGCGCCCAGAGATGAAAACAGCAACAATTTTACTAGCCGCGGGGAAAGGCACCCGCATGAATTCCAAAGTCCTCAAAGTCCTGCATCCCCTGGGGGGCAAACCGATGCTCTGGCACTCCGTACAACAAGTCAGCAAGGCCAGCAGCGAAAAACCAACCGTTGTCGTTGGATATCAGGCAGAGAAGGTCAGAGAGATCTTTGGCGAACAGGTGAATTACGTGCTGCAGGAAGAGCAGCTGGGAACCGGACATGCGGTGATGCAGGCCCAAGCCCAACTGGAGGGCAAGGCTGATCTGGTGGTGGTGCTGCTCGGCGACATGCCGCTGCTGCGGGCGGAAACGATCGGCAGACTGATCGAGCGGCAGCAGGCCAATGATGGACCGATCAGCATGATGACTGTGGTGGCGGATGATCCGCGCGGTTTTGGACGGGTTGTCCGCAACCAGGCCGGTGAGGTGGATGCGATCGTGGAAGAGGCTGACTGCACCGCTGAACAGCTGGCGATCAATGAATTGAATATCAGCCTGTACTGCTTCCAGGCCGATTGGCTGTGGGCAAACCTCGCCAATATTCCAATCTCGGCCAAAGGCGAATACTATCTGACAGAGATGGTGGCGATCGCCCGGCAGCAGGGACTTCCGGTGCAGGCTGAGGTGATTGAAGATCCACAGGAAGCGATGGGAGTGAATACTCGTGTCCATCTGGCAGAAGCCGAGGCGGCTGTGCGCAAACGGATCAACCAGGCGTGGATGCTGGCCGGGGTCACTGTGATAGACCCGGATACCACTTATATCGACGCTGAGGTCTCAATTGGCCAGGATACAACCATCTACCCAAATACGTATATTGAAGCCGGCACGACCATCGGTGAGGATTGCGTCATCGGGCCCAATACCCTGATCCGCGGTTCCCAAATTGGCGATCGGTGTCAAATCTTCTCTGCGGTGGTGGAATTTGCTATGCTGGAAAACAATGTCGATATTGGTCCTTTTGCCCACCTGCGGAAGGGCGCTCACCTGGCAGATGATGTGCATATGGGTAACTTCGGCGAGATTAAAAATTCCTACCTGGCGCCCGGTGTGAAAATGGGGCATTTCTCTTACATCGGGGACGCGCAGATCGGGGAAAATGTGAACATTGGGGCCGGAACGATCACCTGCAATTACGATGGCAAGCACAAACATAAGACCATCATCGAAAGAGATGTCTTTATTGGCAGCGATACCATGCTGGTAGCCCCGCTGAAAATTGGAGCAGGCGCCAGGACTGGGGCCGGTGCGGTAGTGACCAAAGACGTAGAATCCGGTAGTATTGTGGTAGGCGTACCGGCCAAAAAACTGAAGGATGTGGATACCGAAGGTGAATAATTCTCAGATTCTCATTTTTATCGCGCTGATCTTCCTGGATCTGGTTTTTACCGCCATACGGACTGGTTTCCTGCACGCCCGTTACCCCCGGCTGATTTCTATGAAGGAAAGCGGGGATGCTGATGTGGATAAAGCCCTGGAGATGGTCACTAACCGGGCGCGCACCCGCTCCACGCTGAAATTCAGCCAGACTTTGCTGCGTTTTGGTCTGGCAGGGATGGTTCTGCGCAATGTGGTACTGGAGCAGGCGGTGAGTGATAACAGGCTGTACTTCTTTGGTATGCTGCTGCTGATCGGGGTTTTGATCTGGCTGATCGAGTTTGTGGTGGAGCGGATCGTACTGCAAGACCCAGAGGGCTGGACGCTGCGTTTGACCCCGCTGGCGAATGTGATCATTGCTGTGCTGTACCCATTCGTTTTTGTGCCGCTGCGCCTGGCGACAAATTCTCAGGGGCAGAAACTGGCAAATATCACCGAAGAGGAGTTGATCCATCTGGTGGAAGCCAGCCACGAAGCCGGTGAGATTGAAAAAGATGAAAGCGAGATGATCCACTCGGTATTCGAGTTTGGGGATACGCTGGCCAAAGAGATCATGGTGCCGCGGGTGGATATGCTTGCCCTGGAAGTAGATACCCCGCTGGAAGAAGCTGCCGATCAATTATTGGAATCAGGGTTCTCCCGGGTGCCAGTCTATGAAAACCAGATCGATAACATCATCGGCTTGCTGTATACCAAAGATATGCTCCAGGTGTGGCGCTCTGGAGATAAGATCACTTCTCTGCGCCCATTGCTGCGGCCGGCGCAATTTATTCCTGAGACCAAAAAAGTTGACGAACTGCTGGATGAAATTCAGGCTGCCCGTGTCCATATCGCCATTGTGGTAGATGAATACGGCGGGGTAGCAGGCCTGGTGACCCTGGAAGATATCATCGAAGAGATATTTGGCGAGATTGAAGACGAATATGATGAAGAGGTGGATGAACTCTGGCGGCAAGTTGGTCCGTATGAATATATTTTTGATGGGCGCACTTTGCTGGAAGACATCAACGAACTGCTGGACACCGATTTACCGACCAACGAAGCGGATACAATTGGCGGGCTGGTATTTGCCCGTGCCGGGCAGGTACCCAGGGAAGGTGATTCCATAGTAGAGAATGGGATCACTCTCACGGTTGAAGAATTGCATGAACGGCGTGTACATCTGGTAAGGGCGCTTTTCCCGCTGGAGAGTACCGAGACCGATTCGGAAAGGGAAATCCAAGATGGTGAGTAAAGAAACAGCCGCCGAGCTGGTAGAGCATGCCACACAGGCCCGGGAAAAGGCCTATGCGCGGTATTCCAACTATCCGGTTGGGGCTGCCCTGCTGACCAAAGAAGGCCAGATTTTCACCGGGGTGAACGTAGAAAACTCGGTTTATCCCTTAACGGTATGCGCAGAGCGGGCAGCCCTGTTTACGGCGGTAACTGAGGGATATCGATCCTTTGAGGCGATTGCTGTGGTAACCAGGGATGCCGGAACACCGTGCGGCAGCTGCCGCCAGGTTCTGGCCGAGTTTGGACTGGATATTGAGGTGATCATCGCCGATACAAAAGGTGAAATTCAGCAGATTACCAGCGTGGCTGAACTGCTGCCGTTTTCTTTTGGACCGGATAATCTCGATTCCAGCGATTGGGATGCTGGCTGAAAACCGGATCACATGCTAGGATTGGACTCATTATGATCATTCTCGTTATCTCCGATATCCATGCAAACCTGGCAGCGCTGGAAACTGTCTTGAAAGATGCCGGTGAGGTAGATGCTGTCTGGTGTCTGGGGGATGTAGTCGGATACGGACCTAATCCCAATGAATGCATTGAACTTATCCGCGAGCAGCCAAACCTGGTCTGCCTGACAGGCAACCACGACGCTGCTTGCTATGGTCTAATCAACCCGATTACGTTTAATTACGATGCTCGACTGGCTGTGGAGTGGACCCAGAGCGTGCTGACCGGGGATAACCTTGAATTTTTAAGAACACGACCGCAATCTGTGGAAATTGAGAATGTGACCCTGGCACACGGCAGCCCGCGCCATCCGGTGCTGGAATATCTGCTGGATACCCAGTCTGCACTGGAGAATATGGATTATTTCACTACCGATTATTGTCTGATCGGGCACTCGCATATCCCGCTGATGTTCTACCAGGAAGATCCGGAAGGTGACGTGCGCTTGCTTTTTCCTCCGCCTGGGCTTACCCAGCAGCTAAAACCAAGGGCGATCCTGAACCCCGGCTCGGTCGGGCAACCCAGGGATCGAGACCGACGCGCCAGCTATGCCCTCTTCGACCCGGAGTTTGAAACCTGGGCGATCAAGCGGGTGGAATATGATATCCGCGCCACGCAGGAGGATATGCGCGCGGTGGATCTGCCATCCCGGCATATCGACCGTTTGAGCGGCGGCTGGTAAGGGTTACCCGGCGAGTAAATTTGGATTGACCCAAATTCGCCGCTTATCAGCAGGATTCAGCCTTTGCGGTCTAGAACCTTCCCCAACATTTCCATCGATTGAAGCCAAATTATGGATGTTCAGCTTTTCCCAGCATTTGCCACGCTGCTTTTGCTAATCGCTAAGAGCCTAAGTAACCAATCAGTGGTCTTATACCTTCTCAAAGCTCCCGAACCCAGATAAGATAGACCCTGATATGGATAGTGAAAGGAAAGTTTTCCACCCGCCCCGAAGGCGGGGGCTGGCGGTCAATTTGGGACTCTCCCTGGCGCTGGGGCTGGTGACGCTTGCATTATTAATCCTGGCTTCACAGAATGAGCTAGGACCTGCATTTCTGGGTATGCTGCTGGGCGCCCTGCTGGTGGCGGTACCCATCCCGATATTGACCAACCGGGCATTTGCACTGATTCGCAGCCACTATATGGTCGAGCGTGACGGTATCCGGCTGAAATGGGGATTCCGGGAAGTAGATATCCCTATTACAGAGATCGAGTATGTGGAACTGGCTGAAGATCTGCTGATCCCGCTGGAATATCCGCGCGTGCAGTGGCCGGGGGCCGTCACCGGGGTTACCCAGCAGGACAAGTTGGGGATGGTGGAATTCCTGTCTGCAGAGCGCCGCGGGATGGTGATGATCGGTACTCCGGGACATGTTTTTGTGATCTCCCCAGAGCATCCCAAAGCATTGATCCTGCACTATCGCCAGGTGACTGAACTGGGCAGCCTCTCACCGCTGCCGGCATACTCCACCTCGCCCAGTTTCCTGCTGGTGGATATCTGGCGGATTCCCCGGCTGAGAATTTTGCTGGTGGCAACCACGGTCTTGAGCCTGGCGCTGCTTGGTTTGGTGGCCTGGGCTGTACCTGACCTGACAGAAGTGTCGCTGGGATTTGATGCCACCGGCAAGCCGCTGCCGCCGGTTTCTCCGGGCCAGTTGTTTTTGCTGCCGATATTGAATATATTCCTGTTGGCGGCCAGCTACCTGCTTTCGATGCTGTTCTTCCGGCAGCAGGCGGACCATCCGCTGGTGAGTGTGCTCTGGTTTGGCAATGCCATCACTTCAATGCTCTTCTTGATTGCGACGCTATTCATCCTGCAAACGGGGTAAGTTTCCACAATGAACCCGCAGTTATCCACAGATATTTACAGGTTATCCACAATTAGCAACCGATGATTACACCGCTTATCCCCACTTCTCAAATATTGCTCGGTTTTGGGCTGGCTGTGCTGGTCAGCGTGTTGGGGAAAATCGCCCGGGCACTGGCCGTCAGCGGCGCTATTGCTGCCGCGTTGGTGGGGACGGTGATCTTTGGCTTTGGCGGCATGCCCTGGGCCGCGCTGATGCTCACTTTCTTCATCACGGCAAGTTTGCTTTCTAAATTATTTTCCGGCAGAAAGAAAGCCTTAACAGACAAGTTTGAGAAAGGCTCGCAGCGCGATTGGGCCCAGGTGCTTGCCAACAGCGGCACTGGCGGCTTTCTGGCGGTGACGGCCTTATTATTTCCAGATGCGGTGTGGCCCTGGGTGGCCTACGCCGGGGCGATGGCAGCCGTGAATGCGGATACCTGGGCTACAGAGATTGGAATCCTCAGCCCTTCCCCGCCCAGACTGATTACCACCGGCAAGACGGTAGTGATGGGCACCTCAGGCGGGTTGACCCTGACCGGCACAGCGGCGACATTTGCCGGCGGCTTGCTGATCGCTGCGATTGGTGCGCTGTTCAGGCCGGACCTGCCAGCGATGACATTTCTGATCGCTGTGTCGGTTGCCGGGCTGATCGGTTCTCTGACCGATTCGCTGCTGGGTGCTACTGTGCAGGCGATCTATTACGATCCTATCCGCCAGAAGGAAACCGAACGCCAGATGTTTGATGCAGGCGGAAACCCGGCTGCCCCCCTGCGCGGCTGGGTATGGATGAACAATGATATGGTCAATTTCTTCAGCTCAGTGTGCGGTGCGGTTGCTGCGATCCTGCTCTGGGCTGCGATCTACTAGTTAAATTAAGACTCAGGAGGTTATCTTGACTAGAACAAACCCGATATTCAGAGTGCCGCTCTCATCCCCCGATATCACTGATGTAGAGCGCCAGGCGGTGATGGAGGTACTCAATACCCCCAATCTGAGCATGGGGCCGCACTATCAGGCTTTTGAAAAGGCAATTGCCGACTATGTTGGCGTCAAACACGCTATTGCGGTCAGTTCCGGCACCAGCGGGCTGCACCTGTGCATCCGGGCGGCCGGCATCCAGCCTGGGGACCTGGTGCTGACTACGCCGTTCTCCTTCATGGCATCGACCAATGCGATCCTGTATGAGAAGGCGGTCCCGGTGTTTGTGGATGCAGAGGCGGTTACCGGCAACATTGATCCTCAGCAACTTATCCAGGCAGCGGATGATCTGATGTCTGGCGGCAAAGCGGCTGAAAGATGGCTGCCAAAGAAAGGAGCTGAGCGCCACGGTGATTTGAAAGCGATCCTGCCGGTGGATGTGTTTGGGCAGCCAGCCGAGATGGATGCAGTGGCGGAGATTGCGAAAAAATATCACCTGACCGTGATTGAGGATTCTTGTGAGGCGCTGGGGGCAGGCTATAAGGGCAAACAGGCCGGCACGCTGGGGGACATGGGTGTGTTTGCCTTTTACCCTAACAAGCAGATCACCACCGCCGAGGGCGGGATGATTGTAACCGATGATGACGGCGCTGCCGAAATGATGCGCGCCCTGCGCAACCAAGGCCGCGCCCCCGGGGACACCTGGCTGCAGCATTCCTACCTGGGATATAACTACCGCATGGATGAACTCAGCGCTGTTCTGGGGGCGGTGCAGATGTCCCGTCTGGATGAACTGCTGGCCAAGCGCGCCCAGGTGGCAGCCTGGTACAACCAGCGGCTGGGCGACCTGCCGATGGTTGAGATTCCGGAAGTTGTAGCCACCACCACGCGGATGAGCTGGTTTGTGTATGTCATCCGGGTTTCCCCGCAGATTGACCGGGATGGATTCATCCACAGGCTGGCAGAGGCGGGCATCCCGGCCCGGCCGTATTTTGCCCCCATTCACCTGCAGCTATACATGATGGAGATGTTCGGCTACCAGCCTGGGGAATATCCGGTGACCGAAGACCTGGGGAACCGCGGGATCGCCCTGCCGTTCTCCAGCGTGCTGACTGAGGATCAGGTGGAACTGGTCTGTGAGGTGTTGGGGGACTTACTCACCGATTAAGGTTTCTAGGGAATCCCAGGCGTATGCTGCGAGCGGAAAGGCGTGACCCCAGCGCATATACTCGCCTTCCCCGCTGAACCTGCCGCCCAGGTGCTCGTAGAATCTTCTGGATGGGGAATTTTCCGCCAGCACCCACACGAGCAAAGAAGAATACCCCAACTTGCCCAGTTCAACGGCTGCCGCTGAGATCAGGCGGCGGCCAATTCCTTTTCCTTGAAATTCAGGCAAGATGTAAATGGTGAAGAGTTCCGCATCGTGGGGGAATTCTGGCTTTAGCTGTTTACCCCCGTTGGCAAACCCGATGAGTTTACCCGGGTTGGTTTCGGCAACCAACATCGCCGAACTACCCTCGGCTGTATCACGCACAATCGATCTCCAGCGTTCAATACGGAGGGGGAGTTCCTCATCATCGAGGGCGGCAAGCTGATCCTGCGGGAAAATATGGGCGTAGGCGTGCTGCCAGGTCTTAATCTGCACGTAGGCAATGCTTTCGGCGTCTTGTGGAGCGGCTGCACGGATGTGGAATTCTTCAGTCATGATATTTGCTTATGGTTTGTTTAAGTGGCGGAGATTGCAGAGCGAATTTTACTTGTTCCGCCTCTGGCGGAAGGGGTCTCATTCCTGGACGAAGTTAACCACTGCCAGGTTGCGGCTGCAATCGTTGAAAGTGTCGACCAGCACCTCTTCCGAGACCGGCTCCCAGCCGCCCTGTTGGTACAGAGAGAGGATGATCTCCCCGGTGGAGTCGATCAGGGTGTCGCTGAGCTTGATCTCCCAGCCGGAGATGGTGTAATTGGGATTGCTGCCGCTGAGCACCTCGATAAAAATTTCCTCGCCGCCGAGGGTGCCTGCTGCGCGGACAGTCATGAGCATGACCGGGTTGAGGTCAATATCTGTGATATGACCGGCAATATACAACCCGCTGCACCCTCCTGAATAAGGCAAATAAGACGGCGTGCCCTTCTGGGCAACGAATTTCTGCCGCGGTTCGATGGTTGAGGTGTCCATTGGGGTGTTGATCACCACCGGGGTGGCAGTGGGGAATGGGATCGGTGTTTGGGTGGGCAGGGGAATTGAGGTCTCAGCCAGCAGTGATTGGGTAGGGGTATTGATCTGTTGTGGAGCTTCTTGTTCTACCAAAGCGGCAGTTGGTTCTTCGGGCGCGGCGGGCTGGAGCTCGGCAGCAGGTGTTGGCGGCTGGAGGGGGTTGAGGGGATGGTAGGGGTTGGCGTAGGTATACCCGAAGTATGCCAGCAGCAGCACGGAACCGAGGATAAACAAAGAATTCAGCAGATTGAGTGCCACGCCCCCCGGACGTTTTTTATTTGCGCTCATATCCGCTTCCTCAGGGCAAATCGACCTGAATACTGGCGCGGGCGCGCTGATCGGCCAGCCAGTCGGCGACGGCCTGTTCTTCGAGGATCAGGCGGGATTCAAAGGAGAGCGGATGCAAGCCTTTTTCGAAGATATACAGGATGTGGTACCCAGCCTCGGTCTCGATGACTTCACTGAATTGGCCGGGCTGCAGCGAAAAGGCCACCTCTTCAAGCGCCGGGAAGAGCAGCACTCCCCTCGGGAACCAGTCTAGGTAACCCAGATTATTGGGGTCGTTGTTTTGGGCAATGGACTCAAAGGCAAAACCGGCATCGAGCTGTTTGATTGCCCTTTCCGCCTGGTAGGGGTCGTAGAACAGGATTTGCTGGGCGCGCACTTGCTCTAGCTGGTCGGGGACGGCGGCGGCAATCTGGTCGCGCTGCCAGGCGGCTTCCAGTTCCAGGGGGACTTCGTAGCTGTAAGTTTCCAGGGTGTAGCCATTATCTGCCAGCCAAGCTTCAAAGGCGTCGTTGCCGCCGGCCTGATCAATCAGAGATGCCATCTGGTCCACGGTGATCTGCAGATCAGCAGTAAAGCCGCCGGCGCGGGCCGTCTGGGCCAGCAGCGTCCGGTTGATCAATTCCTGGAGGACGACTTCCTCTGGGGTTTGATCTGCGCTGACCAATTGCGGGTAGGTTTCAAGGGCGGCATTCAACTGGAGCAGGCTGGCATCAAAACTGGACTTGCGGATACCCTCTCCATTCACCAGGGCGACATATTCGATCACCGGGGTGGCGGTGGGCTGGGGTGCGGCGGGCTCGTCGGTTGGCGCAGCGGGTGGGTCTGTGGGGGGGATGTCCGTCGTGGGGGCGGCTTCCGGCGCCGGCGCGCAGGAGGCCAGTACCAGGGCAAGGAGGGTGATCAGGAGTATGGCGTGTGCTTTCATTTAAAATTTTCCAATCTGTTTGGGGTTTAGACTTGGGAATTATACCTGCATTCTTCTCTCGTTACTGAGGATCAACTATATCTGGTTGTATAATGAAAACAAGAGGAAAGAAACGATAGTCCTCTTTTATGTGCAAAAGCTGCTTTCTGGCATCATTCTACCCCTCAAACAATCCCATTACACGATTCCCTTTCAATCCACGAGAGCAGGCTGCTTATGCTTCCATGCTGGATTTGAAGGATTGTGAGATGAAAAGTGGAATATTGAAAGCATCTATTTGCATCGTCGTGATCATTTTGCTGGTTTCCTGTGGGAGCCAATCTGAACCACCGCCTGAAGCACTTGAACCGGAGCCGCTGAAAGCGGAACAGGCGGTTATCTTTTTTGCTGATCGGGGAGATCTAGCAGCGGGTGAATGTACTTTCATTCGCTGGGAGGTGGTTGGAAGCTACATGATTGTGATCAACAATCAGGAAGTGCCTCCCGCCGGGGAACAGGAAGTCTGCCCGACTGAGACGCAGGTGTTTATCCTGTGGGTAGATTTCGGAGACCGGCTGGAGGAAAGAGTGGTCGAGATTTTTGTCCAGGGTGATGGGCCATCTGAAAATGGTTTGCGGGAAGCAGAGCCAACTGGAGGCGAACCAGCCGGTCCGCGAGAGGTCTCGGAGCGGCCAGAGATCGAACCCGGAACACCCGCATACCTGACCGGTATCTGGCAGCGGACCAGCGGACCTCCTGGCGGATTGGGCTATGATATCCGCATGGACCCGCGCAACCCAGATGAGATGTATGTCACCGATGCCTGGGCAGGCGTTTTTAAGAGTACGGATGGGGGGGCGAGCTGGGTCCCGATCAACAATGGGATCACCGCCCGGGTTGGATTATCCGGAGATGGTATCCCTGTATTCAGTCTGACGATTGATCCAAATAACCCTGAAACCCTGTGGGTCGGCACGCAGTTTGGGGGCGGCGTATTCCGCAGTGATGATGCCGGGGCAAGCTGGCGTTCGATGAGCAATGGTATTGTTGAGCGCGGGCTGACCATCCGAGGTTTTGGGGTTGAGCCTGGAAATTCGGATGTCGTTTATTTGGCGGGAGAGATCTCCAGCTGGGAGTGGAACAATGAGGTTGCGCTGCCCGGTCTGGGACTGGATATGACCAAAGGTGCGGTCTATAAAACTACAGATGGGGGAAAGAACTGGAACCGGATCTGGTATGGTGATAATCTTGCCAGGTATATTTGGATCCACCCGGAGGATCATAACCTGATCTATGTGTCCACTGGCATCTTTGATCGAGAAGCGGCCAACAGTGATCCTGTCACTCTGTATCCGGGTGGTGTAGGTATCCTTCGCAGCCGGGATGGCGGGAATACTTGGGAGGAACTAGGGGCAGATAATGGGATCAGGGAAGAAGAGCTTTACTTTGGGTCCCTTTTTATGCATCCAGAAAATCCTGATGTACTGATTGCTGCTTCAGGGAATGATCCCTATCTTTCTGCCCTCCAGGAACCACTTGGGGCGATCTATTTGACTAAGGATGGTGGGGATCACTGGCAACGGGTGCTGCCGCTGAACAATGCCAGCACAGTCGAGATTTGCACCAGCGATCCGAATGTGGTCTACGCCGGCTCGATCAATGGGATTTATCGCAGTGATGATGGCGGGCACACCTGGATGGAGACATCTGGAGTGCTATGGGGGTCAGAAGACACGGTTGCAGGATTCCCAATCGACATGCAGTGTGATCTGCGCGACCCGATGCGAATCTTCATCAATAACTATATTGGCGGCAACTTCCTGAGTGAAGATGGCGGGTATACCTGGAAATTATCCAGCAAGGGATACACCGGAGCATTAGTGAAACAGGTTGATGTATCCTGGATGGATCCAGCTCACGTATACAGCGCCAGCCGGATGGGGATATTTGTCAGTCATGATGGGGGAGACAATTGGACAGGTACTGCCCATGGAATGGCGCGCTCTCCTGAAGGGTTCGTCGTCGCAGTAGATCCCTTTGACGATAGGCACATCATGGCTGTGATAGGGGATGCGGGCCCAGACCCCTGGGTGAGTTGGGATGAAGGCCAGACCTGGATACATGTCCCCACCGGGTTTGAGGGAGAAGAAGGACGCCAGATTGGAGCGATTATTGACATCATCTTCTCACCGGACAATCCTAATTTGGTACTGGCAATTGCTGGCAACATTACCTGCCCAACAGCACCCGATGCTTGCATAGCAGGCAATGGGGATGGGATTATCTTATCGACAGACAGAGGCATCACCTGGACGCGCACAAGCCTGCAAAATGAGATGGTGATGGATCTGAAGTTTGTAACCGAATCACTGATCTATGCTGCGGTTTACCCCGATACGATCTACAAATCCACTGATGCAGGACAATCCTGGGAAGTGATTGCCAGCGGCATTATGCCGACAATCAACCTTTACCTGGATGATGATCCAGACCTGGCGAAAGAATATACGATCCTATCGATTGGTTACGATCCCAATCAACCCCAAAAAATATTTGCGGGGTTCAAGTATGGTGGTCTCAAAGTAAGCATAGATGGGGGAGAAAGCTGGGAGATTGTGGCTACCGGGCTGCTGCCTGAAATTTCAGTGGACGATATCATCGCTGATCCTGTCCACCCGGGCATCTTTTATCTTGGCAGCTCCAACATGGGCATCTTCTACTCAATCGATTCAGGTGCAACCTGGACTGAGTTGAATGATGGCTTAACTAATCGCTATGTAGTCGATCTTGCCCTTTCAGCAGATGGGAGCGTGCTTTACATGGCCAGTGAGGGTGGAGGCGTGTTCCAACTGGGGTACCAGGGTGAATGATGAAACATTTCCTGGTACTGATAATTAGTTTATGGTTGGTGCTAAGCGCCTGCAACGGCTCTGCCGAAGAGATTGTCGGGGTGGTGCTAGATGACTCCGGCCAGCCCGTAGCGGGTGCAGTTGTGCGGGTACAGACGACAGAGAACTTCACTGTATCCGATGAAGATGGGCGGTTCTTTGTGACAAATGTGCCCCGGGGAGAGGAGTTTTTCATTACTGCTTGGCAACGCGGCTATTTCATCGCAGGTGTGCCGGCGCAGTCTGGAGACAGCGGGGTAGAGATCGAGCTCCATGCGCACACCTCGGAGGACAATCTGGATTATGAATGGCTGCCCTCGCAGTTCCATCCCGGGCAGGGGGAAGACCAGGGCTGTGCCGCCTGTCACAGCAGCGCCGGGACGGAAGACACAACCGCTCTCCCGGTGGATGAGTGGCTGCTGGATGCTCACTCGCAGTCGGCGAAGAATCTGCGCTTTATCACGATGTACAACGGCACAGATGTGTTCGGCAACCAAAGCCCGTTGACCCGTTTTGCATCCAGCCGGGATTACGGCAGTTTCCCGCTGCCGCCTGACCTGACAAAACCCTATTTTGGGCCGGGATACAAGCTGGATTTTCCGGTGTCAGACGGCAACTGTGCGGCCTGCCATACTCCGGCAGCCTCGGTGAATGACCCCTACGGGGTTAATCCTGCCGCAGTGGAAGGGGTGGCAGTGGAAGGTGTGGCATGCGACTTCTGCCACAAGATCTGGGATGTCAAGATCGATCCGGTGACGCAGATGCCTTACCTGAATATGCCGGGCGTGCTCTCTTATGAATTCAGACGTCCGCCAGAGGGACACCAGTTCTTTGCGGGGCCATTCGATGATGTTGCGCCTGGCGAGGACACCTACTCTTCCCTCCAGCGGGAAAGTGCATTCTGCGCCCCGTGCCACCATGCTGTTTTCTGGGATACGGTGGTGTATAACTCGTATGGTGAATGGCTGGAAAGCCCTTACAGTGACCCGGAGGACGGCCAGACCTGCCAGGACTGCCATATGCCGGTTGGGCTGGCGGATCACTTTGCCCTGGCTGAGGCGGGGGGGCTGGTGCGGGATCCACAGACGATTCCCAGCCACAAGATGCTGGGGGTGATGGATGAAGCCTTCATGCAGCAAGCGGTAACGATGACGGTCAGGGCAGACCGGAATGGGGATGAGATCGGCGTGCAGGTGGAGATTTTCAACAATAACACCGGACATCACATACCCACCGACAGCCCGCTGCGCCATTTGATCCTGGTGGTGGAGGCGTTTGACGCCAAGGAGGGAATTTTGGAGCAGGTCAGCGGACCGGTGGTGGAGGTGTATGCCGGAACCGGAAACGCTGAAGATGGCTATTATGCCGGGCTGCCAGGTAAGGTGTATGCTAAAATCCTGGAAGACCTGTGGACGGAGATCTCACCTTCAGGGTCTTATTGGAATCCGACCCGGGTGGTGAGTGATAACCGCATCGCGGCGATGGAAACCGCCAGCAGTACCTATGGATTCACTGCACCCGAGGAGGGCGCAGTGACAATCAAAGTGCGGCTGATCTTCCGGCGGGCGTTTATTGAGATGATGGATTGGAAGGGATGGGAGAGTCCGGATATCCTGATTGCCGAATATAGGGTTCGGCTTGACTGAGGTGTTGCTGTTGGCAGGTTGAATCCACCCTGATATTTTGGGTCTTGGGATCAAAATACCCTGTATAATGGACGAAAGGAATGTGACCAGTAGTCATTGATGCTGCGTAATTGAGACCCGGAGAGCTTATGTCATCACCATCTGACGCCCAAACTTTACGGTATCTGCAATCGGAAAATATCAGGCTGAAGAGCGAGAATAACGCCATGCGCAACTATGTTGAGCGCCTTCAGATAAGCCTTAGTTCCCTGGTAGACCTGCAAAAAGAGATCGATGCGATCACGAGCAAGACCAATATCTACCTGCTGATTCATCAAATTGTTGAGGCGGCCTTGAACTGTGTGGATTCAAAGGATGGTTCACTGATGCTGCTGGATGAAGATACAGGTGAACTGGTCTTCGTGGAAGTGATTGGAGAGGCCCAGGATCGCCTGGTGAACAAGCGTCTGCCCCGAGAGGCAGGCATTGCCGGGTGGGTGATGGAAAACCGACAGGCCAAGATGGTCGCGGATGTGCCGGCTATGCCGCATCTGAGGATGAGCGTGAACCACTACACCGGGCTGGATACCAAAACGATGGCATGTGTCCCTTTGCTGGATGGAGACCGCCGTCTGGGGGTGATTGAGGTGATCAACACCAAAACGGGGCGCTTATTTGAACCCGCCGATCTGGATATGCTTCAACTGGTGGGCCGGTTGGCCTCCCTGGCACTTATCGCCGTGGAGAAGGCTTCGGCTTAAAGGCCAATGATTCGAAGTTGGCAGGTTGCAGTGTCTATTATCTGTATCTGGGTCTATTATGTCCACGGGATCAATATATGGGGGTAAAAATCGTCCATTTTGTTTATCCCTTCTATAGTTTCCAAGCTATTGGCATCTATGAAAGCGTCTGTCAAGGGAAAAGTGATCCTTTGGCGCGAAGTCATATGGCG
>JAFGDK010000117.1 GCA_016932165.1 Anaerolineales bacterium | reverse complement strand
ATCGACGCCAACTGTACAAGCAGAAATATCCTGCCTATCCTGCTCATGTCAAAGACTTCGCTTACCCACCAAATTAGACACTCCCCTTTTTTTTCTACTACTTCATTCATGCTCCACAGAGACCCACATCTGCTGGCCGTCTGTTTCCAACTCAATCGAACCATGATAATCTGTGCGATAGAGGGGGTAGCCTTGAAGGAGAGCTAACAATTCCTGATTGGGATGGCCGCTGCGATTGTAGGCACCCACACTTAACAGCACGATTTGCGGATGGGCAATTCCAATCAATCCCTCAGGGTTGCGCTCCAGTTCTCCGCTGTTCGCCAGCAGCATGGCGGTCAGGTCCTGGCTGAAACGCAGCACATCTGGAGATGACAGTTCCCCCCGCTCTGCACCGACCGGCAGCAAGGTGCGGAAATTTTTCCAGCGGATGAGCAGGACAGCTCCCTGGGGTGAAGTTTGCAAAACTAAAATTTCAGCGCCGCGCCCTAAATCAAGAGCTTGCCCGGCAGAAATTTCTTCCAAACTGATCTGCTGGTGTGTTACCCAGGTATGCAGCTGGCTGGATGGAACCGATGCCCCCACATCACCAGCCCACCAGACCTGATCAGGGGGATAGCGGATGATAACTGCCGGAAGGGCGGCCAATTGATCGCGCCGGGTGCCTGCCACAATCAAGACATCCAATTTGCGGTGAAACAATGGCAGCGAGCGGCCAAGTTGATCGGCAAGACGGGTAGTACTTTCACCACCCCCAATCAAGACAAAGCGTCCATCCGGGGTTTCAATCAAGACCGCTTCGCCGTTGCCCACATCCATCACAATCACATGCAAGTGACCGTCTGGGGCAGAGATCACCGCCTGCCAGATAAGAAAGACAGCCACGAGCATGGCAGAGATCAAGATCATTGGCCTGACCCTCGACTTCAATTTCTCAATCATCGGCTGCCAATAAACGGTGATGGCAAATAGGGCCAGATAAAACATCACTAGGGCCCAAAGGGAAAAACCACCTACCACTCGCACCCCGGTCTGCCAGCCAGCAAACCATTCCACCATGCGGATGGTATAGGCCAAAAACGGCCAGACTGCGTAGGCCAGCAGCTGCCCCAATGGGGGCGAAATGGAACCTACTAGAACCGCCAACCCACCCACAATCATCACCGGCGGCTGGGCAGGTAAGATGGCGACATTGGCGGGCAGAGAGCTGAGGGAGAGCCGGCCAAAATGGTATACGATCAGGGGAAAGGTGACCAGTTGGGCGGCCAGCGTGAGCAGCAGATACTCGCTGATTGGGCCTGTCAGCCGATGAGCTGTGCCAGCAGAAAATTTGCCCGTCAGCCATGAACGCAGCTTCTCCTCCCAGGGCTGAGCATAGGCGATCAAGCCCAGTGTTGCCGCAAATGAGAGTTGAAATCCGATATCCCTGAGGATCAGCGGATTAAAAACCGCCATCAGCGCGGCGGTGATCGCCAGGCTGTTAAAGCCGTGCTGCCGGCGGCCGATCTGCCCGGCAAACAAAGAGAGTCCACCCATAATCGCTGCCCGCACCACCGCTGCGTCGGCGCCCACCAGCACGGTATAGATCGTGATCGCGGCTAACGCGGCGGCAGCTCCCCGGCGCGCACCCAGCAGCCGCCCAAAGAGGATCGCAAACAGGCCAGAGACGATGGTGATATTAAAACCGCTGATCGCAATCACATGGGTGGTGCCAGTATCTTTGAAGGCCTGGTCGACCTCATCCGGGATACCAGATTCGATCCCCAGGACGATGCCGGCCAGCAGCGAAGCTTCTGGGTCTGGTAAAAAGGTGTAGGCAAGTGAGAGGGCTCGCTGCTTGAATGCATATAAACCCGCCAGGAGGGTATTCCCATTCCCTTTGTTGATCACCTCAGCAGCGGTATAGGGCATATACCCATAGATGTGCTGATGGGCCAAATACTGCTGATAAGAAAAATCTTCAAAGGTTGGCGGGGTTTGCAGCATCCCCCAAACCCGCACCCGGTCTCCATACTCCCATGTTCCAGAGGTCGAGAGGTAAGCCAGCACCCGGCCTTTTACCGGGATGGCGGCATAATCAACAGTGATCTCTTCAGCGGCAATCTCTACCTGCACATGGCTCTCACGCACATCCGGCGGTTTTAATATCACACCCACCAGCGCAACCGGTTGAGATCGGTCGTTATACCAGGCAACATCCTGGGGGTCGAATGACGGTTGGGCGGATTGATAACGCGCCCCACCGAGGAAAAGCCCGACCAACATGATCAGCGCTAACCGGTAATAAGGGCTCCTTGCCTCAAGTTGAGGGGTAGATCTCTTGAGCAAATAGCGGGTAAAGAGCCACCATAAAACAGCTGTAATTACAGACAATCCCAGCCAGAGCGATGGATCCAGTTCAATTAGGGCTGCAAGCACTATCCCCAGCAGGAAACTAAGCGAGAGAACAAGAAGCGGAAGTCTGGTGATCCCCTTGATTACTGGCATAACCTAATTATAGTAGATTGTTTGAGCAAAACGACCAAGGTTGCAGGTATTTGGGCTTTACCTTGTTGGGCGGTCGTATGGGCTCCTATGAGCTGACGGCTTCTTTGGCTGTCCTCCCTCGCAATGGCCATGAGATACCAGGAAAGCCAGAAGGATTAAAAATACCCGGTGAGCGAAGGCAGATTGAGCAGCCAATAAGGGTATTGCCCTCCTGGACTAACCCGGGGATAAAGCGGATGTGATCATCGCCTGGTTGTGTAGTCTGTCAAGAACGCCACTTCGGCCTTGGCCTCAATCTGCGAGCGGTCTCCACGCAACAACGGATGACCATTTGCGGCTGGTGTGTGAACAGGAAGCTGGTTCTCTATTGCCCCGGGGTGAATTCAACCAGTTCGACGACGCTATGGAAAGGTGCGCTGAACTCCTGGCCACCAGTTTCGACCCATGCAGAGTCCACCTGGGCGCGGATGAGACCCACATAGGGTTGGTACCATTGGGTGGTATTTAAAATTAAAGAGCCGCCCGTTCCACCTGTCGGCAGGGTGAGTGTCACAATCATCGAAAAACGGTGCGAGACTTTGATTGCCTGTGGAAAATCACCAGCGGGAACGTTTACCCCCTCCCGAGACCCATCCATCTGGAAAGACAGGTGAATGGGACTGGACTCTACCAGATACAGGTCGGGGCCGCCGATTGGGTTCTTTACGCTGACTCGATCCTCGGTCAAGTAGTCTGTTTCCCAATCCAATTCCCAGTTGTTTTCCACAAATGCTGCATATCCGGGTGCATAGACCCCTTTATCATGGTAGGTGTCGAATAATTTATCAAGAAAATCTGATAAATGCATGTCCATCAGGAAGAGCGGGAAATTGTCAATCGCTCCATTTTGGCAAACCACACGTTCCTGAACTGTATCCCCTCGCGTTTGGTCTATAAATTCCATAATAACTGCGATGTTGCGGCTGTCGCTTCTCTCCAATGCTTTTAGGGTATACAAAAATTCCCCGTTATCGGTTGTGGCACGATAAAGCCATTGATTGCCTGTCGCCAGTGGTACGAGCGGGTTATCGCAGGGGCCATTTGGAACAGGGGTGGGAGACGGGGTAATTGAAGGAGCGGGAGTGCTTGTGGAGGTTGGCGCGGTCGTGGCTGTTGGCGTGAGCGTTGGGTCAGGAGGTGTAGTGGTGCGTGTTGGTGTGGTGGCAGAGGGTGCAGTCGTGCTGCAAGCTGCGAGGATGAATATCGCAAAGATAAGTATGCTTTTTTTCATAAGACATCCCATCCCTGGTGTGCAGATCTCCTTTTCGGCTGATAAATCATAGCGTGCTGGTGATAGATTTACTTTAGCACACAATTTCCCTGGTTTGCAATCCAATTTTTCTAAATGAAACTGACTTCTGCCCACTGGCTGCTGGTATCCGTCTCAAAGATGCAGGCAGGCAACCCGGCAGCCTGGTGGTCCCCTTCAACGCATGCATACTCTGATGCTGGCCGTTTGGACAGGTAGCGCAAAGCCAGATCTTCCGCCAGAAGGAAGGTTCAGGTTATTGCTGTTGAGATTGTGATAAATCCCGGATGAATTCTCCGGGCTTGAAGCCCTGTTCTGAAGCAGACACAATGCTCAGCAGGGCATAGAAAATACCGATCAGGCACAGCTTTTGAAAACTTTGCTTGCTCTCCCAATTGGCAAAAAATGCCACCGCATAGGGGAAGACTGCAACCTGCAAAAGAGCAATATCAAGCGCAACCCGCCAGCGCGGCAGCTGCTGCCGGCCTTCAAAATGGAAGATCATGGTGAAAAAGTACATTACCCCGACCAAAATCCCAGATCCGATGGAATGGATGGTGTGATACAGATCATTGGGGAGGATTGAAATTACGGCGCCAACCACACCCAATAGTGCCAAATCCCGTTTGATTATCTGGTTGCGGAATTTTAGCTGACCGGTAAACTGGCGGCTAATTTGGAGCATGAGCACACCTTCAACCAGCATACCTGTGGCGTAAATCGCCCGCGGGACCAAATTGGGCTTTCCCTGCCGGGTGACTGTACAGCCCAAATCACTGAAAGCATGCTCCCAGAATGAAAACGGCTCTTGGTAGAACAAGACCGCTAAACCAAAACTGGCAAAGAGTACCAAGAAGGTGAGGAAAAACAGAGTGCTGATGGCGTGATTATATGAAGGAAGTTTTTGATGCTTGTCTTTGATCATCATCGGCTGCCTCCAATGTTTCTAACCCAAACAGGATTTCAGGGTTACGCCCAAAACCTGGTTGAGGGTCTAGTACTTGGTTAAAGCAAAAAGGTATATTTAGAAGAAAAGCTGTTGATAAAAAAGACCCTTTTTTAAAACGCCTGCATGCAGCCTTTGACAGGACTAGTATCAGTATAGCTTTGCAGTATAAATGGGTGCAAATACAAGAAAACTGGATATTCCTACCAAAGCCTCGACGCGGATGGCGGCCAATGAGGAAATTGCCGGGTGCAATAAAATATTGAAGAAATAGACTGATAGCGAACTGGTTTAGCCCCATCCCCTGACCGCTTCTCCATTTGATCACACCCAAATTGACAGACCAGTACCCGTTTCGATTAAATCGTGGTATTGTAGCGCATGGAAATTGCACAAAACTTCTATTCAAAGCACTTCACCATTCACGCCCTGACGGACAGCGTGTTGGCGGCCGTCGCAAAGGATGGCGGGTGGGCAATCAGCAACGCCGGGTTGATCGACCTGGGTGGGCAGATCATTGTCTTTGATACCTTTATGACTCCTTCCGCAGCTGAAGACCTCAGGAAATTCTCAGTTGAGCATCTTGGCAGACCTCCGACGATGATCGTCAATAGTCATTACCACAACGATCATATCTGGGGGAACCAGGTATTTGCAGATGAAGCTGTGATCCTCTCCAGTTTGCAAACGAGGGAACTGATCACCACAGCAGGTCAGGAGGAATTTGACTATTATTCGGCAAATTCTGCTCTGCGTCTGGAAGCCCTGCAAGGGGAATTCCAGACTGCGCCGGAGGAAGAGAAAAAAGACCTGTTGTTGTGGATCGAGTATTACCAGGCACTGGTAGAGGAACTGCCCCACACACGCGTGCACCTGCCACAGATTACCTTTGAAAACCGGTTTAAAATCCACGGTACCAAGTATTCAGCTGAATGCTTCTGTTTTGAGGGTGGACATACTGGCAGCGACACAGTCTTATATCTTGCTGAAACCGGGATCGTGTTGATGAGCGACCTGTTGTTTGTCAACTGCCACCCCTACCTTGCAGATGGAGACCTGTTCAAACTGTTGACCACCCTGGGCAAGCTGAGCCAGTTTGATGCAGATCAATTTGTGCCTGGTCATGGTGCGGTTGGAACCCGGAAAGAATTGGATCTGATGATCGAATACGTGGAACAGTGTATTGAGATTTCCCAGTCGCTTGTGAAGTCGGGAGATGCTGACGAGGACGGCATCAAGGAGGTTAGAGTCCCTGCTCAGTTCCAGCACTGGCAGTTCCCCCGTTTTTTCCAGATCAACATCCAATTCCTGTGTCAGGCGCTGAAGGACGGCTAGTTAGAATTCCCTTAAAAAGGTTGTGATCGCTAAGCACAGATCAACGCTTTCCCTATGGTAGAAACGCTGGATTTGGCAATTACTGTCAACCGACGACTGCCAACTGAATTAAAAGAAAAAAGCCTCTTGGCGATGACCTACTCTCCCAGGGGGTCGCCCCCCAAGTACCATCGGCGCTGACGAGCTTAACTACTGGGTTCGGGATGAGACCAGGTGGACCCTCGTCGCGAGAATCACCAAGAGACTTGATTCACAAGTTTTATCAAATTGAATAGCAGATGTAAGAAAACAAATTGAACTGTTGGAAAATCTCCGAGTTCTCCGCATCACAAAGTTAAGCCCTCGACCATTAGTACTGCTT
>JAFGDK010000116.1 GCA_016932165.1 Anaerolineales bacterium | reverse complement strand
ATAATTTGAGGGCATTGTAGGGGAAATTTTATTACCATATAAAGGCTATCCCAAATCAGATTTTATGTGCTGCCACCCCCCATATCTGTCAAATAAAAGCAAGAGACCGACATATATGCCGGTCTCAAATCATTTTTCAAGTATTACAGGAAAATCCCAGAACTTGCTGTTATTATTCCTGGGGTTTATCCTCCGGGAGCAGCAAGGTGCCGCCATTGCCATTTGCGAGCAGCCCTTCGGCTTTCAGCTCGCGATAGGCAAGCGTCCAGGAAGTGGACTGGAAAGTCTCACGCAACCCGCCAAGGAATGCAAGCGGAATCATCAATACCAGGATGACGATGACGATCCCGATCACAATCGGCCAGACCATGGAGGGGTCACCGGATTCGATGGCGCGGCCGCCTGCCAGGAAGGTGAACCCGCCCCCCATCAGCAGGGCGATCCCGCCGGAGAGCAGCGCAAAGGGCAGCATCACCAGCGGCCAGACCAGATCGATCCCCTTGAGGATCAGCCACATCAGGCCGTACTGCTTCCATGCAGAGCGGAACATCTTCCAGCCGTCTTTGATCCCCTCGATAGCGCCGAGTTCTTCCAACACCACCTTGCGGTAAACCACCGGGCGAACCAGTGAGACGAATGCAGCAAAGATCAACCCGATCAGACTGAGCAGCAGGATCAGACCTATGCTGGCTACCAATCCAAGTACACCCATGGCCGGCATCCCGGAGGTGATGGTGATGATCGGCACGATGGCCAGCGAAAAAGCCGCTGCGCCGATGACAAAGGCAGGCAGGAAGATCAGCAGGTCAACAACGAAGATACGCCAGGCGTCATTCGACCAACCCAGCCCCCAGCCTTCCCTGACCTTGAGCTTTTCTGCTGTCTCTTCGTAACGGTCAACCATCTTGATCAACGCGGTACGGGCGACATAGCGTAACACCGTGCCGATAATACTCAGCACCAGTATTACACCCATGAGCGTGATTAAGGCGATGACGAAGTTGCGTTCCAGCTTGTCAGAGTTCTCACTCGCCAGCATTCTTTCCAGTTCCTGACGTGCTTCCTCCAACCCTTTTTTCATTTCTTCACCCATCTGCGGCCAGAAATCTTCGTTGGGGTTGAATTGCATCTCCCGGCCATCCTCCCGTTGGTTGTTAGTGCGCCAATTGAACTGGTTGCCAGTGTTTGAGGCCGTGGTGAGCACCAGGATGATGCCGAAGATCCACAGGGCTTTGTAATCCCACAGGATTTTCCAGGCTCGTTTCAAAATTTCGGAATGTTTCATTTTTATCTCTCCTTTCAGACGTCGGCTGGCAAAACTAGCTGCTGGCGGTCTGAAATCTTTTGTCTTCTTCTTGTTGATTGATCCACCACAGCGCCAGCCAGACCAGGTAGAACCCGGCAAAGACCAGCGGTAAGACCAGGCTGAGGAAGATATTTGCATTGAAAGGTACACTCAGGTCGAGGGCTGCCAGCGCGATACTCTGTACCGGGTTCACCGGGGCATTCTGGGCTGGCAGCAGCCAGGAGACCGCGTTTGGGTTGATCCCCAAGACTTCGATCAGGTTGAGCAAACTGGACACCCAGGTCACCGATTGGAGGAACCAGATCAGGCCCATCATAGCCAGCGGGAGGATCGCCCAGAGCCACCTGCCAGATCCAGCTGATGTCACTGGCAGGATGGAGGGAGCCTGTGCCTGCCGCGGCAGGCGCAGGTTCACCTGAGCGGCGAACTGCTCAGGGGCAAGGGAGATCGGCGGCAGCGGATCTGCACCCAGCAGCGCCGACAAGTCTTGCAGCTCGGCAAGTGCAGCCTGGCACTCCGGGCAGTATTCCAGGTGGGCCTGCACTCGTTCCAGCTTGCGGCCACGCAGTTCTCCGTCATGGTAGGCATTCAGCCATTGGTGGACATGGTTGCCCGTGATCTGATCGTTCATACTACCTCCAGTTGTCTGGAAAGTTCCTGCTTAAGTTTTCCTCTGGCGTAAGCCAACCGGGACATGACCGTCCCCAGGGGAATCTCCAGACTATCGGCGATTTCCTGGTAGGAAAGGCTTTCATATTCGCGCAGCACCAGTACGCTCCGGCTGGCAGCGGGCAAAGCCAATACCGCTTTACGGATGACCTCAGCCTGCTGTTGGTGGATGACGGACTGCTCAACACCGTTACCTGGCACGGCAAGGGGCAGATCATCAATATCTACCTCTTCCTTCCTCCTGCGGAGGATATCCAGCGCAGCGTTGTTGGCGATGCGGTATACCCAGCTGCGGAAGGAGCCGATCGGGCGGTAGGTGTGGAGCTTGGTCCACGCTCGGATGAAGGTCTCCTGTGCCACATCTTCGGCCAGGGGCATTTCCCCTGTCATGCGGTAGACCACATTGATCACGCCCTGATAGTGGATCAGGACCAGTTCTCCAAAGGCATCCCGGTTGCCTTGCTTGGCGGCTTCAATCAGCTGGTCTTCTGCCTGTTGTGTCTCAACCAAAGTTGTGTGCACGTTTCCTTTCCTTTCAATGAGGTAACGAGCCTCATTCATATTTTATTCGGATCTTAGTTTTTAGTTTGATAGTTGGATGGTTGGATCAGCAGATAGGCGTTAGCTTGATGGTCATTTCTGTGTCCTGACCCGGCTATCAGACCATTCGACTAGGGACTCTCTAACCAAATTATGGTATTCTTAAACCACGTTGAAAAAGGGTTAAAATTCGACCAGAAAGGGACAAGATGTATATCGCGATCGAAGGTGTTATAGGCGTTGGAAAAACCACTTTGGCCCGCATGCTGCAGCCCCGCTTCTTGGCTGAACTGCAGCTTGAGGTCTTTGAGGAGAACCCTTTCTTGGCCGATTTTTACTCGGACCGGGAGCGATATGCTTTCCAGACCCAGATCTTCTTCCTGCTCAGCCGCTATCACCAGCAGCGTAAGTCGGTCAAAGAGATGGTGGCCAATGGTTTCCATCTGATCACTGATTATACTTTTGCCAAAGATGCCCTATTTGCCAGCATCAACCTCAAAGGCGATGAGCTGGAAATGTATTACCGGGTGCACGAAGCCCTGGGCGAGAAAGTTCGCCTGCCTGATCTGATCGTTTATCTGCAAGCGGATACTGAAGTGCTGATGCAGCGGATCGCCATGCGTGACCGCTCGTATGAGCGCAATATGGAAATCAGCTACATCGAGGACCTCAACAAAGCCTACGATGACCATTTTAAGCACCACTACCAGGGCCCACCGGTATTGGAAATCTGCACCAACGAACTAGACTTTGTGAAAAATCATGAACACCTTGATCTGATTGACCGGATGATCCGGTCAAAACTGACCTTGATCTTGAAACAGGATACTTTGCCCTTGGGCAAGGCAACCAACTAGGCCAGGGGAGGTTTTATGCGCATCACGCGGGACCTGCTTCACCGGATTGCTGAAGATACCGTCAAAGAACGCGCCCACATGGACGATACGATCATCGCCGCCTATCTGCACGGCACGGTAAAGGAAGGGGATGATCCCGTCCTCGGAGGGGCGGCGGATATTGATATTGTCTTCATCCACGAAAATTACGACCGGGAACGCGAGATTATCCGCATGACCGAAGATGTGCACCTGGATATTGAGCATCACAGCAAGGCGCTTTACCAGCCACCCAAGGAACTACGCACCCGCCCCTGGCTGGGGTATGCGATTTACAACTGTCACCTGCTGTATGACCCGCAGCATTTCCTGGATTTCACCCAGGCCGGTGTGCGGGGATTGTTCTTACATTATGAGAATGTTCTTGCCCGTGCCGAGACGCTGATGAACCGCTCTCGGGCAACTTGGTTGCACTTCCACAACCGGGAGGCGGCCTTTGGCCCGGAACAGGTGCGCATGTACCTGCAGGCAGTTGAGGATGCTGTGAATGCGGTTGCTTGCCTGTACGGGCCGCCTTTCGGCGGCCGGCGTTTCCTGCGGCAGTTCAAACAGTTGGTTGAGGCGCAAGGGGTACCGGAGTTATATAAGCCGGTGATCCAATTGGTCTGTGGAGATTTGTTCCCAGATGGCGCTGCGGCAGTTGAGGAGGCAAAAGGCTGGATGCTGGAATGGTCAGATGACTTCTACCGGCTGAATGAGAACTATTCTGTCCCGGCACAGCTCAACTACCACCGTCTGGCATATTATATGCGCGGCTATGAGGCCATGCTGGGCAGCGATGAACCGGAAACTGCCCTCTGGCCGCTGCTGGATACCTGGACACTGATGGCCGAGACCATGCCGTCCCAATCGGGCACCTGGCAGGCGGTTTGTGAGCGGATTGGGTTGACGGGGAAAGGTTTTGACGGCCAACTTGCCGACCTGGATGCTCTGCTGGACCAAATCGAGCTGCTGCTGGAAGCCTGGGAGCCGCCTGAGGTGGGATTGGGCTAAATCGCTTAGCTGTTGATGATTGGTTATCCGTTTGGGGGGATAGGAGGATATCCCTGGCGCTATCTCTTGCTGAATGGGATTATGAACGGTGTTTTGGTCTGATATTCGGCGTAGTCGGCGCCGAAGATCTTCAACAGCTTACGTTCTTCCAAGATTGCCCCGATGAGCATATAAGCAGTAATTGAAGAGATTAACAGCAACAGGTTGCGCGTCATTACCGGGAAGAGCCAGAGTGCCAGCAGGCTGAAGGTGTAAAGCGGATGCCTGATGTAGCGGTAGAGTCCCTTGGTGTTGAGCAAATCTCTGGTTTCTAGACCGAATGCCTGGGGGAGCCCGATGAACTGCAGCGCCCCAGTCTGTTTGAGGCTGTATCCCAACAGAGCCAGGGCTGTAATCTGAATTGCAATGGTGATGAATAGATAGGGAAGCGGGATGGTGTAGAGAAGCCTGTCAGGGATCATCAAGACGAGAGCAGCCACTGGCAGCAGTGAGAGGACCGAGAACAGGCTGTAAATCAGACGATAGTAGCGGTCGAAGCTCTCCCCGAAGCGATTTGCCAAATGTCGTTTGATACCCAGTGAAGCGGTCAGAGAGTGCAGAATACCATAAACAAGCACTGCAACAGGGATCAGCAAAGGAGAAAGCAAAACCTGGGGGAATAACATGCTGTCTGGATGCGATAGGGGCTGCAACCCTTACCCGGGCAGTGAGACGTTAATCCTCCGGGTCGTCCTCCAGACTGCGTCCTTGGGCAAACATGATCCCTTTGACAAACCCTCTGGCTCGCTCGGTTTTGGGGTAGGCGCGGCGGAGGGTCTCCCAGTAGGCCGGGCTGTGATCGGGGTGCAGGCGGTGAGCCAGCTCATGGGCGATTATGTAGTCAATCACCCACTGCGGCCAGGGTTTAATCTCCTCGCTGATGCGGATATGCCCATCTGTCGAGCCGCCGTTGGTGCACGATCCCAGCCGTGTTTTCATCGGTTTGACCCAGCGGATCGCTTCCCATTGAATCTTGCCGTCGAAGCAGGTACGGTTGATGTATTCGGCGCGGGCTTGCAGATCAAAATCTGTCCGCCGGGCGGCGCGCTTCCTTTGTGTATTGAGCTGCTTTTCGATCGAGGCCAGCAAACCAGGCAAACTGCCCCGCGGGGTGCGGTAAGGGATGCGCAGCACGATCCTGCCATCCGCCTCCCGCTGCCAGCGAGCAGATTTTTTCAAGCGTTTGTCACGCCGCACGGTGATGATCACCTCATCTCCGCTGGCAAGTTTGAGCAAGTGGGTGTTATCCGGCATGGGGACATTCTAGCACAGAGCATTGATTTGTTCAGAACTTTGTTCATAGGGGACTGGGTACAATGTGAGTGAGTTAACGGCTGGGCGCTTTAAACTCGAAGGGCGGCAGAAATTCTGCCGCCCGTGTGTTTTAATTGGAGATCACAAAGAAAAACACCCGATTGGGGGATGCTCTTGGGATGGTTTGTTTGCTCCTCGGGTAGGACTCGAAACTTAAACGTTCCGGTTATCGCTCCCAGGCCTGTTGGGGTTTGTTTGCGGTTATTGAACGAGTGCTAATTGCCACTACTCGAATGAACCTATTCGCCTGAATAAACTCCCCAGGCCAGATCTTCGAATTGAGCCACAAATTTCTCTGAGAAATATTCCAGGTATTCTTCGCGGCCTTGCAGATAATATCCAAAAAAGGCAACCGTAAAATGATTTATTCGGCTGATCACTTCTTTATTCTCGACCATCATGTGACCCTTACCAATAAAGGAAATTAAAATCTCATCAGAGTTCACAAGATATTCATGCACATAACAGGATGTCATCTCATACGAAACGAGATCATCGGCTGTTCCTGCAATTATCAGGGAAGGAATTTTTACTGCTGCCAATCCCTCAGCTCCGTATAACCATGCCGAATCAGGAGCCATGGGCATAATTGCCAGGATTCGTTCATCCGTTGTTGGTTGCCACAGTCCTTCAGTAACTTTTGAGATTTCTGCATCCACCTGTGACGAAAATTCTTCCCAGCTTTCCGATAATTCGCAGAAATAATTTATCAAAAAAGGGCTGAGTGGCGGATCCAGGGTAGGAGCTTGAGCACACTGGGAGAAATAATACTCAGGATTAATTCTGGCTCCGCCAAGAGCCAGGGAAAACAAACCATCTGAAGAATATCCAGCCACACCTACTGTGTTGGTGTCGAGTACACCCTCCAAGTCTTCGGGAGGATTGGAGGATAGCTTGTCTAGAATAAACAGAAAATCAAGTGGTGCATCTACCACTGAATTGTTCCAGGGGGCTGTGTAGGAAAAGCCTGGTGAAGTTACGATTACCATGACAAACCCATGTGAGGCCAGATGGGATTTATAGAGGTAGTTGCCCGAATTATTGCCTGTCAGGATCACTGGATAGGGAGCCCCGTCAAGATTCGGGGGACCGGGAAATATTGGCGAACCGTCCGATTTGTATGTTTGTAAAGCTGGATACCAGATCGTGACCTGAATATCTCGATCGGCACGGCTCTCATCGATAAAGGAATATCTTTTGTAGGCAGTCCAGTATGGCCCTGGTTCTGATAAAGGAAACTGAGCCAGACCTGAGGGTGTTGGTTTGGAAGGCACAACTGTTGTAGGCTCCGGTGTTAAGGTTGGTTTCAAGGTTTCTGTTTGGGTGTCGGGTGTGGCCAGAGGCTGGGACTCAGTATCTGGTGGTGTAGCTACTGAGTCCCTTGAACAACCAATCAATCCAAAAATGATCAAGCACAACCAAAACATTCTTTTACTGCTTCTCATGATTCTTGCCTTTGAATGTTCGTTCAATGGTGTTTACCACCTTGGGTAGAATGGTATTCCAGTTTTAGAGTTATCCTGGGCACTTCGATGTTTGTAATGAGGGGTGTGATTTGAGTCAGGCTGGTTTTTTGGGGGGTTCTAAATCAGTACTTTTTTCATGACCTTACACCATTATCGCGCACTTTAATCCTGATGCGAAAATGTTCATTGAAAATGTCTTTGAAGATGCAAAAATAAAAACACCTGCTTCTCTTGAAGCGGGTGCTTTTCAAGTCTATAGGGAGAATGCTGCGCATTCTCCTAAAGAACAAACCACCCATCTCGGGTGGTTTGATTGCTCCTCGGGTAGGACTCGAACCTACAACCCATCGGTTAACAGCCGATTGCTCTGCCGATTGAGCTACCGAGGAATATCCGCCAAATCGGCGGGCAGGATTATAAACCACAGGCGGGGGCATGTCAAGTTGACCCATGCCGTCCGGTCATGGAAGGATGCAATCACAAAAATCCATTCTTTCATCCACTTCCCATACCCCACCCATACAGGCACACCATTCAGCCCAATCATCCCTGCAAACACCAATTAACCATGGTTCTTCTCCGCAGATGTTGGTCAATTCCAGATAGAACCCTTGAATAGTCAATATGTCTGGCCCCGACTCATCCCCGCCATTCGAGCTGCCGCTGGATGCCGCCGCTGGAAGGTCTTGCACCACAACAGATTGCCTAGGGATCGAAACGATGGGTTTCTGGCAGAGGTTGACCTGCACGGAGAGAGGTTTGGCCGCGTTGTGGTATTCCTTCGGCAGGGGAAACATGCAGTACAGCCGTCCGGCGTAGTCCGCTCCTTCAAAGACGGCACACCAGCGGCTTTGTACATCTCCCAGCGTGGCGGAATATTCCCAGGGAGCCCCGTCATCGGTGCCGTCCTCCAGCCCGATCACCCCGGCAGGGAACTCGACGTAGATCATCAGACTGGAGCTGTTGGGGTAAACATCCAGCAGGTAGACGGGCAGCTCCAGCCCGGTGAACAGATCGCAGCGCGAGCTAACCGGGGGAGGTTCGGGGAAATTATCGGTGGGTTCAACAGCAGCAGTCTCTGCGGTGGGTATTTGCAATCCCGCTTCAGCAGTTTGCGTACCAGAAAGATACTTTTGTATCCGGTTGGGGTTGGCCGGCAGGTTGCAAGCAAGGACAGCCAAAGTGATGGCTAATAAAATGGCTCCAAACACATAGGCGCGTTTCATACCATTCTCCTTTTACTGCGGCAGTCAGAGAGAAGTAAGGTCATGCAGCGCAGATTTTCTTGTATATCCACTATACAGGATTTTTATGCCAGTGACAATCAATGCCCTCTGTGGCCGGCGGGCAACGGGTGAAGGCAATGGGATTAATCTTGCTCACACTTTGACCTCATCCTGATTTAATCTACAGCTGCTACGATGAAGTCAACAACGCCGACCTGCAGAGCTTGCCCCATCTGCAGGTCGGCGGCCATCATGGGGGATAGGTGTATTTTGGTTAATTCAGATAGCTTTTGGTAGAATTTATCTGTAAACTATCAGGGTGACAAACCGTCCTTATGGCAGAGATTATCAATGTTAAGGAGAAACCCGCATGTCTGAACCCAATTTCCGGCTGACCTATGCCACCATGTACAATCCCCCGCAGGACCTGCATACCCATTTCGAGGCGGAGGTTGCCAAATTAAAAGCCAACCTGGGCCAGGAATTTGCCATGCTGATTGACGGCAAGAATATCCTGGCGGAAGAAAAATTTGAAGACCGTTCGCCGGTGGACACCGATCTGCTGCTGGGCGTATTCCAGAAAGGCACCGCCGCGCATGCCGAGATGGCCCTGCAGGCCGCCCGCAAAGCCGCCAGAGGTTGGGCGGAAACCGATTGGCGCGCCCGGGCTGCCCTGGTGCGGGCTGCCGCTGCCCGGATCGATGCCCGCATCTACGAGTTCGGCGCCGTGCTGGCCCTGGAGGTCGGCAAGAACCGCATGGAAGCCCTGGCAGACGCGGCCGAAGCGGCCGATCTGCTGCGCTATGCCGCCGATCAGATGGAAGCCAACCATGGCTTCATCGTTAAGATGGGTGAGGACCCGCTGGAAGGGTACACCGCTGAGAATTATTCGATCCTCAGGCCCTACGGCGTGTGGCTGGTGATCAGCCCGTTCAACTTCCCAGCCGCTCTGACCGCCGGCCCGATGGGCGCCGCCCTGGTGACCGGCAATACCGTGGTGGTCAAGCCGGCCACCGATACCCCCTGGACTTCACGCCTGATCGCCGAGTGTTTTGAAGAAGCCGGCTTCCCCGCCGGGGTGGTCAACTACGTCACCGGACCGGGGCGCACCCTGGGCCAGGCGCTGGTGGACAGCCCGCAGGTGGACGGGATCACCTTTACCGGCTCGTATGATGTGGGGATGAAGATTTACCGCGATTTTGCCGCCGGACGGTACCCGCGCCCGATCATATTGGAAATGGGCGGCAAGAACCCGGCGGTGGTCAGCCGCAACGCCGACCTGGAACAGGCGGCCCAGGGCATCTTCCGCTCTGCATTCGGCCTGCAGGGCCAGAAATGTTCGGCCACCTCGCGGGTGCTGGTGGAAGAGCCGGTTTACGATGAGCTGGTGGACCGCCTGAAAACGCTGACTGAGTCGGCGGTGATAGGCGACCCGACCGAAGAAAAGACTTTTATCGGCCCGGTAGCCAACCAAAGTGCGTATAATGATTATAAGAACTTCACTGAAGACCTTTCGCAGGCTGGCACACTCCTGGTCGGCGGCAAGGTGCGCACCGAGGGCGATTTTGGACGCGGTTTTTACTGCGAGCCGACCATCGCCCTGGATGTACCCAGGGATCATCCTCTCTGGAAGCAGGAGATGTTCCTGCCGATCACCATGGTGCAGAAGGTGCCGCACCTGGAAGCCGCACTGGAAATTGCCAACGAGGTGGACTACGGCCTGACCGCCGGGATCTACGGTACGGAAGAAGAAGTGGCCTGGTTCTTTAAATATATCGAAGCGGGTGTGGCGTATGCCAATCGCCCGCAAGGCGCAACTACCGGTGCCTGGCCTGGTTTCCAGCCGTTCGGCGGGTGGAAAGGGTCTGGGTCTACCGGGAAAAATGCTGGAGGACCTTATTACCTGCAGGAGTATCTGCGCGAGCAGGTCAATACGGTCATCCGCTAATCGATCGGGAGGTACAGGGTCTGCGCCAGATTTGCAGGCCCTTATTTATATGAATCTGCAAAGACGTTTTGGTAATTTTTTCACGACAGTGGGGATCGTTCTGATCGTGCTGTTCTTCCTTTCGGATTATATCCGCCAGGTGCAAGGGTTGTATCTGGTCGGCGGGGTGCTCTTTTCTGCCCTGGGTCTGATGTTGGTCAGGCGGGGGAGGGAAGAACCAGAGCCTTCTGGCCGATTCCGGCTGCTGCGGTCATTAGGCCGAAAAGACAAGGGAGATGAGGAGGATTAAGGCCTTTAGTCCTGTGACTTGCTTTGTTTGATACAATTTCCGTGATGACATTCACTGAAGTAATCCAACACATTTTCATCAGCCCGGATGAACCCCGCCTGCGGGCCGGCTGGCGGGTGGCCGCCCAGATGGGTATCATGCTGGCCCTGACCGTGGTGTTTGCCTGCCCGCTGGGGGTGGTGATCGTCGCGGCCCCGGAATGGCTGAATCTGGCTTTGATCCTGGGGACGGCCTTCCCGGTGTTGATCTCGGTGCCGCTGGCGCGCAAGTTCATCGATCGGCGCTCGATCGTCAGCCTGGGCCTCCAGATGAGCGCCCGCACGTTTACCGACCTGCTGGCCGGGGTGGGAATCTCGCTGGTGCAGATCGGCCTGATCTTTGGAGTGGAGCTAGCCTTCGGCTGGGCGCAGGTGGAAGGCTTTGCTTGGCAGGCGCAGTCTGGGCTGCGGGTGGCCGGCGGACTGTTGCTGTGGTTGCTGCTTTATATGGCAGTCGGCTTCTATGAGGAACTGCTCAGCCGCGGTTACCACCTGCAGAACCTGGAGGAGGGCAGCAATACCTTCTGGGCGGTGCTGATCTCTTCGGCCATCTTTGGAGTTGGGCATCTCACCAATCCGAACGCCAGCTGGGTCTCGACGCTGGGGATCATGGCGGCGGGGGTTTTCCTGGCATATGGCTATCTGCGCACGCGCCGGCTGTGGCTGCCGATTGGGCTGCACATCGGCTGGAATTTTTTCCTCGGCCCGGTATTCGGATTCCCGGTCTCGGGGCTGGACGCCTTTCATCTGATCAATTTGCAGGTCAGCGGCCCGGAACTGGTCACCGGCGGGGCATTTGGTCCTGAAGCCGGTCTGCTGGCCTTGCTGGCGCAGATTCTGGGCGCCGGCCTGATCTGGGTGTACACCCGCAGTCCCCTCCCGGGAGAGGAGAAGGTGATTGATGGATCAGAATGAGGTTGAGAAGCATGCCGCCAAACCGCGGGCAGAGATGCGCCGCAAAGACTACGAGCTAACAGACCCCACCGCGATCAAAAAGCTGCTGGCAGATGGCGATTTTGGTGTGCTGGCCACTGCCCACGAAGACCAGCCCTACGCCACCCCGGTGAACTATATCTACATCGAAGCTGACCAGGCCGTGTACTTCCACGGGGCGCGGGCCGGGCGCACACGGGCGAATATCGCCCTGAATCCCAAGGTGTGCTTCAACGTGCCGCAGATGGGGGAGCTGGTGCCGGGGGAGCGCTCCTCCAATTTCGGGGTGGAGTACCAGTCGGTGACCGTCTTCGGGACGGTGGAGCTGGTGACGGATGAGGATAAGATCATCTCCGTGCTGCTGGCGCTGATGCGGAAATATTTCCCCGAGCACGTGCCGGGGGAGGATTACCCGCTCCCCCAGGCGGATGAGCTCAAGCGCACAGCGGTTTACCGAATTGATATTGAGGAGTGGAGCGCGAAGGAGCAGTAGGAAGTGGGCGGTAATCGCAAGCATGGCCAGGCCTATACTGCCCTGGATGAACTGCGTTCCTTGCTCATCCGCCTCAGCGAAAACTGGGAGCGTTACACCACTTTGTTCCACGATCCGGGCATCCCGTGGACCAACAACCGCACTGAGCAGGTCATCGGCCGCATGAAGATGCGAGCCAGGACGGTGCGGGGATATAAAACTACCAACGGGATGCTCAATGGCCTGCTGGTATCCGGGGTATCCCTGACCTAGATCAAGCATTGGGGAGGGGGAATGTGTGCCTGTCGACCAATTTTGCAAAATCGCCCACCATCTTTGGGACAGCGACTGTTGCTTTAGTTTATTGCAACTGCTCACTTCGGTGATCTATTTTATGTTTTTTGGCGGCTACTTAATGTAATAGTTATTTTGTTTACTCCCCCTCCACTTCAAAGTATCATAATCTTATGATTTGTTATTGCCCAAAGAGATTGAGAGGAAAATATGTCCGTTTTAAAGAAAAATTACCTATTCATAATCAATGACAGCCCATATGGCAACGAACGCCCGTATAACGCATTGCGATTGGCTTTAAACCTAGTAAAACGTGAGCAAGCAGCAGTTCGGGTTTTTATGGTCGGGGATGGTGTTAATTGTGCTGTTGCCAACCAAACAACCCCAAATGGTTATTACAATGTTGAACGGATGCTTAAATCTATCGTAAGACGT
>JAFGDK010000115.1 GCA_016932165.1 Anaerolineales bacterium | reverse complement strand
TGTAACCTTTTGTAACCTTTTGTCACCTTTTCGTACCTTGACATTTTTACCAGGGCATTTAGCACTTGCTGATCAAGCTGTAAATACAAAAAAAACGCACTGAAAATCACCTCAGTGCGTTTCATTTCCCCCATCATTATGTTGGGGGGAGGCATGCCCCCTACTTTTTGTCTACAGCTTTTCACTCGCAGCTTCTACATCTTGTTCCACCTGGTTTATTTTCCAAGCATATCAAAGATGGTGCTGGCTACCAGCGAGCTAGACTTGGCGCGGTGCGGGCTTTCGCCAAAGGCGCTCTGAGCAATCAGAGCTTCAATCAGGGCTTCCTGGGTATTCTTGCCTTTGTTCTTGGCCGTCAGGAAAGACATCCCAGCGCTGAGCAGATCTCCAGCATCCAGCTTGCCGTCATCACCGCCGAGAAAGCCGCTGAGCATCCCCTGTAGGGAATTATCCGCCTGGGGAGCAGCACCACCGCCAAACATGGATTGCAGCAACGGCAGCACGCTGTCAGCAGTTAATTCCCCACCCTGAAATTGCTCGGAAGCTGAGCCAAATCCCTTAGCATATTCCTTTGCCGACCCGGAATCCAGACCGCCCAGCATCTTGCCGGCAGCAGCCAGCTGGGTGGAAATATCTCCTTCCTTGTTATCCGAGATCGCCCCGGTGACCATGTTGAAGATATTCACCATGTTGTCCCCATGGTTGCCGTTATACTCATCTGCTTTGTTGAGGGTCGATTTGTTCTCTTCCAGCGCACCTGTTACCGCGCCAAAAAGTGAAAGCAGGTCAAGCTGATTTCCCATTTGATTAGCCCTTCAGTTCATCCGGGAGTTCAGGGATCTTAAGTTCCAGCCCGTCCCAGATGTTCTTTTCGTCATCACCGATCACATCCTTGTTGAACTCATGGATCAGTTTCCAGTATGGTCTGGTGGCATTTTTGTAATACTTCAGGGCAATATGGCTCAAGGTCTGGTTGCCTTCCACCTTGTGAGTGGCAATTACCTTGGCCTTTTCAAATTTTGCACTGACCTGATCAATTTTCTTGGGAGCAGCCGGGCGAACAGGCTGGCGCACTGGTTTGGGGGCTTTTTTCTCTTCCTTCACTGGTTTTGTCTCCTTTTTGTGTACTTTTGGGGCCGCCGGCTGCACTTGCGGGGCTGCCGGTTTGACGGCTTTCTTTTGAGTTTTCAGCGAGCTCTTGATCTTGGCCATAGCGGCTTTCTCTTTGTCGCTGAATTTTTCACCCAGGCCAAGCGCGCCTTCTCCTGTAGCGCCAGCCACCTCCTCTGCGATAGATAGCAGGAAGCGGCGGTACTCCGCGGCTTCAGTTGCTGAAACCTTGCTGTCTAGAATTGCATTGATCTTTTCGATCGCCTGTTCCGCGTCAGACAGAGTGGCGGACTTGGTCTCCTTGGCAGCCTTGGAAGTATCTTCCAGCACCTCAGCCATCAGTTCGCTGCGTGTGCGGTAATCTTCAATCGCCTTCTTGAAAGCCTTGGATTCTTTCATCTTCAGGGTGAGGGCAACGTTGCCATCAGCAGCGGCGAGGGCTGCAAACACCCATTCCGGTCCATCCTTGAGCAGCTGCCAATCCTGTTTTGCAAAATCGGTTTTTTTAGCCATTTCTTTCCTCCTTAGGAAAATGTTGAACTTGGATGATTATTCTACTATAACTTAGACCTAAACCTTTGATTCTTTCTTACTATCCAATTGCCTAGGGGCAACCAGTTATGATATTATCTAGGTAGCTAACCATTAATTCAGAATCTCAAACATAAGGAGAATATGATGAAAATTGAAGCAATTGAAGGAATCGGTGAAAAATTCGCCAAGAAGCTCAGAGCCAATGGGGTTCGCTCCACGGGTGAACTGCTCAAAAAAGGCGCCTCTAAAAAAGGGCGCACCGACCTTGCCGAAAAGACTGGCATCACCGATACCCTGATCCTCGAATGGGTCAACTTAGCAGACCTGATGCGCATCAAAGGCATCGGTGAAGAATATAGTGACCTGCTGGAAGAAGCCGGGGTGGACACCGTCAAGGAGTTGCGCAGACGCTCTCCAGCCAACCTTCACAAAGCAATCCTTGAGGTCAATGCCGAGAAGAAACTTGTCCGCCGCCCTCCAGCGCTTTCCACAGTTGAAGATTGGGTGAACCAAGCAAAAGAGCTGGAACCGGTTGTCACATACTAGACCACAGAAACTAGTATAGTATTTGTGGGTTAATCATTGTAAATAATAATTGAGACCTTTGGATTTTAATTGTTGTTGGCTGGTAATCCCAGCTGAGAATAACCAACTACATACAAGGAGTTATGAAATGAAATTATCCGCACCCAAGAATGTCACTTTTTACGTCGCCCTTGTGCTGGGCGTACTGGGGCTTCTGGGCTACCTGGTCCAGCTGCCGTTCATCACCGGCGCAGCATTTTGGCTGGTTTTCCTGGGCTTCCTCGTCCTGGTGGCCTCCGTAGTACTGCCTGATCTATAAAGTTCACACCACTATTATTAATAAAAGACCATGTCTGTTCCGACATGGTCTTTTTTGATTCTATTCTGAACTGAACCGGTCGCTCTATCCTTTCACCGATCCAGCCAGCAGCCCACGGATGAAGTACTGTCCCAGGAAGATGTAAACCAGCAGGGTGGGTAGAGCCGCCATGATCGAACCTGCCATTGGCAGGTTCCAGTTCACAGCCTCACCACCTGCCAGATTGGAAATCGCAACCGTGATCGGCTCATTGCCAGTTCCGCTGGTCAGGGTAACGGCAAAAAGGAACTCATTCCAGATCTGGGTAAACTGCCAGATGATCACAACCACAAATCCCGGCAGCGAGATCGGAAAGACAATATGCCGGTAGATGCCAAAGAAGCCTGCGCCGTCAATCGCCCCAGCCTCGATCATCTCGGTCGGCACCTCGGCGTAATAATTTCGAAAGATCAAAGTGGTAATTGGCAAGCCGTATACCACATGAACCACAATCAGGCCAGGAATATTGCCGTAGAGATGGATTTTGTTCAAAAACTGGAATAGGGGGATCAAAATACTCTGATAGGGGATGAACATCCCAAACAACATCAATTGGAACAGGATATTTGACCCCTTGAACTTCCACTTTGAGAGAATATACCCGTTCATTGACCCCATAAGAGCCGAGATCAATGTAGCAGGAATCACCAGGCTGAGGCTGTTCATCAGATTCGGAGCAAAAGCCTGCCATGCCTCTGCATAACTGGCAAAATGCCATGGCGCGGGCAGTTTCCATGCTGTTAACAAACTGATCTGGTCAGGGCTTTTCAAACTTGTGATCAGGGCCATGTAAACAGGCACAAGGAAAACGCTGACAAAGATAACTAGGATCAGATAAACAAGGAAGCGGCCAAAACCTCTTTTTGTGCTCATAATTCGTGCTCCGATCGCAGCGTAGTTACCAGGTATGGGATAATCACCATCGCTACCAGGATCAACATCACGATCGCAATCGCTGCCCCGGTGGCAAATTGATTCCCCCGGAAAGAGGTCACAAACATCAAGGTGCCGGGCACATCCGTGGAACTGTAATCCGGACCGGTCATCACAAAAATCAGGTCGAAGATCTTCAGAGAGATATGCCCCAGCACGATCATTGCACTTAGTGTGATCGGCTGCAGCAAGGGCAGGATAATCTTTTGATACACCTGGATCTCGTTAGCGCCGTCCACACGCGCCGCCTCACGCAGTTCATCTGAGATGCCGCGTATCCCGGCCAGATACATAGCCATCACATAACCGGCCATTTGCCAAATTGCAGCGATAATGATCCCGATCATAGCTACGTTGAAACCGTGTTCTTCCCGAACGGGTAGGATCTGGATCTTATCCGCCCCTCCGGTTACCAACCAGGCTAGGGTAGCCACCGAGATCAATCCAAAGACGGCAGCCCAGATGTTCTGCTGCTTGCGCCAATACCGGTAGGCATAGATCACCAAAACCGCCATTAATAAAAAGCCAAAATAGCGCGGCACCTGGTTCCAGTCAAATTTCCAGATCTGCGATCGATCTGTCAACCACCTAAACCCAATCGGATCGAGGCCAAAGTACTCTGGTAGCCGGTTAATCCCTCCTCCTGGATTGAACAACCAGCGCCAGACTGTCCCCGTGACTATGAACGAGAGTGACATTGGGTAGAGAAAAATCAGTCTGAAGAAGCCCTCAAATCGAACACCTTGATCCAGAAGTATCGCAAACGTTAAACCGAGAGAGATGCATCCAATGATGAAAAATATGGTGAAGAACAGGGTATTGACCAGGCTTTGCCGAAACCTGGCATTTAACAACCCGCTGAACAGATCACGATAATTTTCCAAACCGATAAAATCTGCATCTCCGGGGCTGGTCAACCCTTGCCAGTCTGTGAACGAGGAATACGCTGTCTGGATAATAAAACCATACACAAATACACCCAGCAGAATGACCGAGGGCAGTAGCATCAGGATAGCCGTCATTCGTTCCTTGTTCATCCTCCATCGCTTTTTGATCATAACTGTCTCCAAATGAAGTTTACGTTACGACTATTTGCCTTGCTGTACCAATTCCCGCATCAAGCCAATAGGAAATACTGCAAGGCGCTTCCTTTCGGAAGCGCCTTGCACGCTAGTAAGTGATTACTGGCAAATGCCAGCTGAAACACACAGTTCCTGTGCTGTGGCGGCAGCTGCAGCCGCGTCCCCGGAATTCAGGAATCCTTCGATCACATCCGCAAAACCGCTCATGAAGGTTTCGTTGGCCACCATACCGTGGGCTTCAGAGCCAACCACAGTATTGCTGCCCCAATCATCTGCCGCGCTCTGGCCATAGACAGAGTACTTGGAGAGATCGGTATCGAAATGAGCCGCGATAGAACCCTTCAGCGGGTTGAAGATATCCTGCCCTTCCACCGAGCCCATCAGGCGCAGCCAGTTGAGCACATTCTCGCGGTTGGGGGCATCTTTCGGAAGCCCAAAGGAGTCTGAGAGTGCCATGAAAACGCCATCAGTGCCAGGAGAGGCTGTCCAGGCGTAGTCAACATTCGGTTCCAGGCCCTTGGTGGTCTCGAAGTAACCATTCGCCCAGTCGCCCATGATATTGAATGCAGCTGTACCGTCAATCACCATGTCGGATGCCTGCTGCCACGAGAGGGAGGCAGCATCTTCATTGGTGCATGCCAAAATTTGGCCGAACAGCTCCCAAGTGGCAACCACATCGGCATCGGTCCAGTCCTTTTCACCTGCCCAGAGGGCATTCCAGCCATCCACGCCTAAATTGGCCAGGGCAACGGATTCGAACAAATGCGCCACAGTCCAGTTCTCGCCCAATGCGAGTGGGGTAACGCCAGCATCCATCACCGTTGGGCAAATTGCCAAGAACTCATCCCAGGTAGCCGGGACAGTAATGCCCCAACTTTCAAGGTTGGCGGGAATGTACCACATCACATTGGAGCGGTGGATATTCACCGGCACAGACCAGATCCCATCTTCAGTGCTCATCGCATCAATCAAACCCTGGGGGTACTTGTCAAACCAGCCCTGTTCCTCGTAAAGGAAGGTCAGGTCTTCCATCTTGTCGGCTACAACCCAGGTGCCGATCAATTCCTGTCCGGCGTGCACCTGGAACGTGTCAGGCGGGTCACCACCCAGCAGACGGGTCTTGAGAACCGCCTTGGCCTCAACACCAGATCCACCGGCAACAGTCGCATTGATCACTTCAACATCTGGATACATCGAGTTGTACTCAGTGATCAGCGCTTCCAGGGCAGGCCCTTCATCACCCGCCCACCAGGAATAGATTTCCAGTTCATCAGTGTCTCCGCCGCCCCCACAAGCTGCAAGCGCAGCACTCACAACCAACAACACCGACACAATCAACAACAAACGTTTCATCTTTCAATTCTCCTCTCAATAGTTCAATTTGTTAGAGTTTTCGGGAATCGTATTCTCGATCCAAACCACCTCCTTTCCAGCAAAGATCATAATGGAGCTCGGGTTTCTTCTCTACCACTACAACCTTCGTGTCATCAAGGTTTCAAACCTAACTGAAACCTTGAACGGTAACATTATCTAACTAATTAATTACCCGTTTGTCAAGTGCCAATCCTTCTCTTCATACAGACTGAATTAGCCAGATCCTTTTTAGCACCTGGCCTTTCCAATACAGATTGCTCCAGTCCAAGGACAATATCCATGAGAATTTTTTTATTTCTCAAAACCAGGAATCTCGACCACGGCATCCCCCACCACAAGTAAATGATACGGCTGCCAGGCGATCCCAAACAGGCCCACATGGATATCCTTTTTGTATGGCGTCACCGCAATCACGCTGATATTCTCATCCTGGTCTTCCCAGTTCTTTTCCAGTTCTTCAATCGCCAGGTTCAGTTCTTCTGTTAAGGCAGTCAGTTCCTTTTCCAGTTCTTCGATCACCTCGAGCGATTCGTCCACATCCGCCTTGGCTTGTGAAGTCATCCGCCGCTTGGTCAGGGACGTGGAAACCCTCCTTTTGCTGCGGCTGCCGGCGACAAAATTAAAAATGGTTTCAGCATGGGTACCCAGCTCTTCCATCTTGCGTTGCTTCAATTCCGCTTCATCCTGGACCAGCTCACGCTCTTCCGCTTTGATCTTCTTTTGGATCAACTCTACCTTGGTCTTATATTTCTCCTTGAGCTTATCAACCTCATCCTCCAAAGCTTCTTCCAGATCATCCGCAATCGTCTTCAGAAATTCATCCTTTGACATCCCGGCTTGCGAAAACGTCCCGCTTAACTTGTGTTGAAATAGTTCAATTCGCTGGGTCTGGTACACCCAGTCCACAAAATCATTCTCCATCGCGCTCAACGTTTTACTGTCAGTCAAAGGAGGTTCCAAATTAGCAAAGCTGCTTTCTCTGGCAGGAGATTGATCCAAACTATCCTTGCCAAATTCATCCACCAGATAGTCATCCCAGCGTACCAGTCCGCTTTTGTTAGGCTCTGGTATCAGACACGATATTATCTTCACGGTGTCCAACTGATATTTGTTTTGCAGATAACGCACCTGCACTTGGGAGATAAGGGTAGGTCTATAAAGCACACCGCGGTAATCCGCATCCTCTGGGATATCTTTGCCAGATCGGGAGATCGCTGATGAGATCGACAAATCGACGGGCAGGAAATACTCATAAACGCCAGCGGGCATCTTGGGACGAGAGGCCGTCCCCAAATCTGCGGTTGGGCTCGCCTCATCTCCTCCAGCGGGTGTCACCACTGGGAGGTCGTCCACGCCTGTCCCGGCCAGAGCATTCAAGTCAGGGATCTGATTACGAGTCATCGGCCCGGCAAGGTAATTCATTGCCCAGCGGGTACGGAAGATTTGCGGCGCTTTCTCATGCACGTTGTGCAGCAAGAACTGCCGCTTCTCCAAGCCAGAGATCAGCTGATCGAAGGTTTGGCGGTCGATCGAACCGCTGGTCACCCCCAACAGGCCGTCGATCAATCTTGCCTTATCGCGTTCGGTTTGCAGTTTGCCGATACACCAAGTGCCGATATTGGAGAGGCCCTTATAATCCAGATCTACCGGGTTTTGGGTTACCAGCACCTGAGAAACCCCAAACGCCCGACCCTGCTTGAGCATGCGCAGCATCAGCTCCTTAGAAGGCGGATTGGCCACTGGCGGCAGATAGCCGAAAATTTCATCAAAATAAATAATTGCCCGCAGCGATGTGGTGCCCTTCTGCGAGCGCATCCATGATTCCACCGCGCTGTACAGCAAGGTGACAAAGAACATCCGCTCCTCATCAGTCAGATGCGCGATGTAGAAAATGCTGTGCCTCGGTTTACCATCCTCATTCCATAACATGGATTCCACATCCAGCGGCACACCCTCAATCCATGATTTGAAGGAGGGCGCTGCCAGGATATTATTCAACGTAAATGCCAGGTCATCCCGGTCCTTGCCCGGGATAAATGAGTCCAGATCGAAAACGCCCAATTTTTTAAACGGTGGGTTTTGTGTCTGGAGGATCAATTCACTCAGGTCCAGGTCCTTTCCCTGGCTCCAGTTGTGTTCAAATATATTGGAGAGCAGGATATGCTCTTTTGACTTGACCGGGTCGATGTCAGTCATCCCCACCAGCCCAAGAATGGCGATCACCGTTCCGGAAATCTTTTCACGGATGATCTCAGCATCAGCACCCATTTCCAATCCCGGCGCTTTCAGGGAGGAGAGAATACTCACCGGCACGCCGGCATTCGAACCGGGAGTAAAAATGGTGAATTGCACATTCTTGTTTAGCTGAGCAATCCGCTGGCCATCAATCCCCCACTTGCCCAAGCCGGTTCGCCACAAGTTGGCAGTTTCTTCAGCTGCCTGGTCCATTGATTTTCCTTCCCGTCGGGCCTCATCCGCATTGATCCAGGGTTTGAAATCTTCCGGCAGCAGATTTGGGAAGTGCAGCAGCGCATTGGTGATATCCCCTTTTGGATCAATCATCAAAGCTGGATAGCGATTCAGCGCGGCCTCTTCCAGCAAGTCGATGCACAAGCCCGTCTTGCCAGAACCGGTCATCCCCACAACCACCCCATGGGTGGTCAGGTCGCTGGGGTCATACAGCACCGGTTCGTCATTCTCTACGTTTTTACCCAGGAAAAATCGATCTTTGTAATCCATCCATCTCTCCGATCAACTGATTTACTATCATTATAACACCCAGACCGTATAGGAATTATCAACAAAGGTTTTTTTATTTACCTCAGTTGCTGCTAAATTTCACCATATTTTCGATAAAGTTTATCATCTGCCCCAGCATCCCTAAACGAAGCCTACAATGCGATCGTGGCCCAATTAAGCTGTATAAGGGGGGCTGGTGTTCAGGGTTAAAGTTATTCCCAGTTTAATCTCGGTTTCTTATTTAACCCAAGTTACCAC
>JAFGDK010000114.1 GCA_016932165.1 Anaerolineales bacterium | reverse complement strand
TGTCTTGCCGACTTTATTTTGTCTGTCTGTGCGGTCACAATGTGGGCATTTCATGTCTCTATTAAACCACTAATTTAGCCACTCCCCAGCAAACCAATCCCCAGCTGGCTGTTGGGAGATCGATTATCGAGCCACTGCGCTCCTTGAAAAATGGGGGGGTGCGTCTTCCTCATCCCTCGCTGCCTGAATGCCTCAATCCTGTTTACTGTCGTTCATCAAGCAGCTTGAAACTTTCAAGAAAAAAACCAAAAAAGTGTCAGAATCTGTCAGGTTTCATCATTTCCAATCCCCAATCCCTAAGTGCTTGATCCCTCAATTAAACAAACCGGAGGCGATTGCTCACCTCCGGTTCAATTCTTAATTTGTAGCTGAGTTTCAGGCGGTATTGGCCCGCAAGCGGCGGGCAATGAAGATCACCAGCACCAGCAGGCCGGCCATCGCAATCAGCGTCGGGGCGCCGACATCATCGGCAAAGCCGGTATCCGCCAGGGCGGTCACCGTTGGGGTGGAGGTCTGCGTGAGCAGCTCCTGGGCCGCCTGAGTCTGGGCCAGCGCTGCCTGGGTCAGCAGGGCTTGCACGGTGGCCGTGCGTGGGTCTGGCGTTGGGCCGCCCCCTCCTGTGGCATCCTCCGGTTGCGGGGTATCGGTGGGCACGGGAGTATCCGTCGGCACAGGGGTATCCGTCGGCTCCGGCATCGGGGTATCGGTGGGCACCATTACAGCAGCCGTCTGGGTCTGCGCCTGGTAGGCGGCATTCGCAGCCAGCACGGTCTGGGTCTGGAATGCCATCTGGTTGGCGGCTGTCCGCGGGCGGATCAGGAACACATAGATCGCCACGCAGATCAAGGCAATAATGATCAAGCCGCCCAGTCCGCCGGCCACCAGCATAAAAGTGCGGTTGCGGCCCGACGAACCTTCGGCTTCTTCTTCAAAGTCTTCTTCCTCTTCCGGGAAATCCATATCAAAATCGTCTAACATAACCTTTTCTCCTTCCGGCTACTTATTTTTACCCTATAACTTCCAGGTTCGCTAGCGGAACAACCGTCCTTTCTTCCTGTTCTTCCTCACCGCCGACGGTCGAAATTTCCACCTCGACCGAATCGGCATGCAATCCATTTTCCAATCGGGTCACGCCCAAAATCCGTCTGACGGTGCCAACCCGCCCCTGATGGGGGTCTCGCAGGATATGCACCCGTGTCCCAACATCCAGTGGTGCCAATTGCAGCGGCATGGGCACTTCTCCCTGCCCGGTAACCGGGATCACCGCTTCGGGTCGTTCGCCTGTGGCGCGGTCATATTTGGCCGCATTCAGGGTAATGCTCCGTTCTGCACTGGTGGAAAGCAAGATATAAGCCACTTCATTGATCGGGATATTGCCAAAACCCTCCAGCACCATGATCGGATAAGGCATCTGGGCAGCCATCGGTCGCAGGCGGGTGGAAAGGCTTCCCAGGATTAATCCTTTCATCTTGATCTGGTAAATTCCTTCCAACACCTCACCATTGGCGCAGTGACCGCCAAACATCACCTGGCCGCGCTGGCTGGGGTCTAAATCCCGCACCGAGACCACATGCTCGGGAGAATCGGCAGCCACATACAACCCGCCAGTTTCCAGGCGGCCGTTGCCCCACACCCCCTGGATCCAGGCCCCGGTCATGCGGATGATGGCCCCGTAATCCGCCTCCACCTTGAACACCTTACCGGGGATCCCCGCCTGGAGCTTGTACGGCGTGCGGCTGACCTGCATCAAAGCCTGGCCGCCGCCTACTGCCACCAGCTTGCCATCTTTGGGCGCTCTCACCGTGCGGGTCACCATGCCTGGCCGGCTGGCAATCACATCGCCCTGCTGGATTTCTTCCCCAATTTTGCGTCTCAGCAATCCAGGAACTTTGTTCTTGGCAACGCCCAGCCCTCTGGCAATATCCAGCGAGATATGTTCTGCATAAATGTCGGCGGTGGCAATCACTTCAGTGGCGTCCACCTCCTGACCGCTGCGCACCAGCACAGTCCCCGCCACCGGAAGCAGCCGGCGGCGCTCGATCACTGTCAGAGGAAGCACATGCGAAACTGGTAGCAACATAGTTATCCTAACCGTTTAATTGCAAGGTTTATACCAAATCAACTTGGCCGCTTAAATGCGCTTTGCCATTTAAGCAGCAGATTGCGGCGCTTGGTGGCATCGTCCGGAATCTTCAATGGGCGGCCGCGGGCATCCACCACCAGGCCAAACAGCCCGCCCACCACCTGAATACTGGTCCCCTTCCCGGGACCAAAGCCAATGTTCGCCCGGTGCAGCGGATCGATGAAAACCCGCGCCCGTTGTCCAGTCGGGATCGGGATCAACTGAACATTGCCCTGGTGCACGTTCACTGTCGATTCATATCCGCTCTGGTACTGCACCCTGATCCGCAATATCGCAGTACCCTCCCTGGCGCGTGCCAGCGGCGAGATCACAAAGCCGAGGTTCAATAGCACAGTCGGGTCGAGGATCAGTTGGGAAACCAGGCCCGGCACAACCGCCGCGGCAGCGCCCAGACCCGGCATCAGGTGGTTGGTGTCCAGCAAAACGCGCTGGATGCCGGTAGGCTGTAAGGCATCTAAAACCATCAACAGGCTGTGCGCCGGAGAGGGTGCGTTGGTCAATACACCGCCGCTGACCACGATCGGGTCAAAGGTCGGCAGCGTGTTTTGTTCCACCCGGTGGGCGTCTTTCGGGAAGCTGGGCAGCGCTTCCTGGATGGCCCGCGAAAGCACTTCGCGCCCCAGGGCTTGCTCCAGGTACAGATCCCTTGGGGTGACCGGCAGCGTCCCGGGATGAATGATCTTGTTCTGGATATAGTCCAGAATGTATGATTTGGAGACCTCGCCGGGAATCCAGCGGATCACATCCTCCATCTGGCTGTGCTCTAAAATACCGGTAAGCCCCTCCCCCATCCCAAGGTTTGAAAATACCCGCAGGCGCAGGTCGCCATCAAAACTGGCCGCCACAGTTACCGATGATGCGCCCAGATCAATACCCAGCACACCTGAACGGTTAGCTCCGGGCACAATTTTGCTGACGAAACGCACCACCCGGCCGAAAGCATGAGCGGTCGGCATCAGGTTGTTGCCGCACCAGCTGTTGATCTCACCCAATCCAGCCACCCGGTTGATATGAACATTGCGGAAGGTATCCATCAACAGGGATTGAGCGGGCCCCAACCGCTCTGTTGTCAAGGCCGGCCGGATATTGGGCGCTAGAGAGATGGTCGTCAGTGGCTTGATGAAGCGCTCTACCTGTTTTGCCAGCGCTGAATTCCCGGCATAGATAACCTCAGGGCGGCTCTCCTCAGGCAGCAGGTACAAGGCCATCCCGATCATATTGACCAAACGCAGCACCGATTGGGTGGCCCCTTTATCCGTTCCTCCGGCGATTAAGATCAAGTCTGGGCGCGTATTCTGAATAATTCCGATATACTCTTCCGGTTTTTGGGCATTATTCAATCCGATTGAAGCCACCACCTCGGTATAGGAGGTCTTGGCCAGATGGGTAACACTGGCAAGTGAAACCTGGTCCAGTAAGCCGACCACTACCGTCTTCAAGGGCGGATCAATGGAAAGCGTGCTGGCCATAAAATCTACGCCATGCCCCTGCTGATTGGTTGGGATCACTGGCCGGCCATCCTCGGCAATCAGCAAACGCCCAGAAATCTGCTCAACCCGCTCAATGGCAAAGCGCATCCCCTCGCTGGCATCAAATAACGGGGAACCAGCAGAGGTAAATGCCCGGCCGGCTGCCAGAAATCGAGCCCGGCCTTCCACAATATCAAACAGGGAAGCCCGGGTGTGCACCGCCCCAATATCCAGATTTAATAATGAACCACTGCGGTACTCCGGCGCAGTCAATTCTTCTGCAAGCACGTTTTCCTGAGTATCACCCAGGGCTTCAATCTCATCAAATTCTTCAAAAAAAGGTTTGGCTTCCGTCATCGTCTCTTAACTTCCTACAGGCCGGAAATAAATAGCTGGATCACCTGGTAAATGAAGGCCAACCGCTCCACCAGGGCTGTCAGCGTGGCGCTGTAGATCCCGGCAAAGATCACCCCAAAGGTGACAGCAATGAAAAACTGGCCCACCTTGCTGATGATTTCGATCAAGTGGTAACGCTGCGGGATCTGGTTTGGGGCTGGCTTGGCCCCAAAATGGAAATGCGCCAGGGTAGCCACCGTGCCAACCAAAATTGCCAATCCCCGGATCAGATAGCCGATCCCCTGCCCGGCAAAACCAGCCTGGAATGATTGTCGCATCAGGGAAGGCGCAAAGAAATCACCCGCCGCCAATACCTGGGGGATCAAGGTGCCCTGGATTGACCCCCCCACCGCCACCGCCGCACCCACTCCGACGAGCAGCCCGGCGGCCGGATTCCCTATACGGGCAGTACGGGGAGAGAGCTTCATCGCCAGCAGGACGATCCACAGCAACACCAGCAGCAATTGGTCTCTCTCCAACCCAAACATGCGGGGGAAGATCACATCTTTTAGCGCCACTGCACTGGCATATCCAGCCGCCACCCCAACAAATAAATATACCGCCACCCGGAAGAGGGCATTATCATCAAATGCATACAGCAGCACCAGCACGGTGAGCACAAAGGAGACCAGCATCCCAATCAGATCCAGCAATGTCATCTCAATCAACATTACGACCGTCCTTTGGATAACCCGCTCAAGGAATTACGGGTCAGATTGTAAATGCTGCCCACCGCAATGATGATCATAGCCAGGACCAACCCGACATTGTACGCCGTCCAGAAATGCTGCGCAATGGAAGGCCCGGTAACCGTCTCATAATAGGCGCCGCCGCCGATCCCGCTGATCAACCCGGCAACTTGCTGCGGATCGGTGTAATAATACGGATAGACCAGCGGCTCCGCCTGGGCACTGACCACCATCACCATCGGCACCTCCTGCCCGGTAAGCGGGTTTTCAAGCAGCGGCTGTACCTGTTCCACCCAGCTGCGGGCAGTATCCGGATCCTCAGTCAGCACCGCTACCAGAGCAAAATCTTGGATGGTCTGAAGGTCGCTCAACGGCGGCTGGTCCCAGGCCATATCGGCTTTGGTCTGCCGGATATCACTGGCAAAGTTCAACAGCCCGGCTGAACCGCCAGAGACATATCCCAGGTTGGCATACTGCCGGCTGCTGATATAATCGTCTCCCTTGAAATTTTCCTGAAGAAATGCATCCCCCAACCCCGGGCCGGTAGGCTGGGTAGATACCAGCACGATGCGGGCATCTTGCAGGAGCAAATGCTGGACCAGTGCGGCTGAAGCTGCTTCCAATTCGCCGGACAAACCGGGCTGATACTCAACCGCCAGCAAAACTTGATCTCCAGCAGATAATTCGTTTACCAGACTGATTACCGCTAAATTCTCCGGCGGCATCCCTTCTGGTTTTGGCAGCATGAGTGTGAAGCTGTTACTCAGCCAGAAGGCAGCGAAGGTAAACGCCAGCAGCAGAATGGCGATCACCCATCGCAGGATTTGCTGTGGATTGGCCACTGTCCGCCGCTTGGTGGGTGCCGAGGCAGACTCTGTCCCTACCATGGATTTCAACAAATCAGCATGCTGCCTCTGAATTTCTGTCAACTCAAAACCAGGGATTGCCCGCGGCGGAGTACCGAAATGGATGATATGCGGTTCGGCAGGCAAAACGTCTCTCAAACCAGAGAGCGGGCCAACTCTTTCTTGTTCACCGGAGGGAAGAGCTTCTTGCTCATCCGGCAGGTGATCTTCAGCTACTGAAGTTACCGCCTCAACTGGCCGAATCGCTTGCAGCCAACTGGGCAGTTCAGCCCGCTCGATTGGCTTTTCATCCTCCTCTTGCTCAGGTGTGCGGGAAGGGGCACTCGGCTCAGCAGACGGCCCAGTATCTGGCGCAGAATCTGATCCCAACCAGTCCGGCAGGTCGTCCTGCTCAAACAGAGTGGAAATCTCTTCATCAGAATAACCAGCCCCAGCAAGTTCCTCATCAGTATCCGGTTCGGATGGCAGTACCAGGCCGGATGTTTGCAGTGTTTCCATCCATGCGGGCAGACTTCCCGTCACCTCAGGCGTCTCTGAGAAAGGCTGTTCCTTTGGATAACGACCCTCAGGAATATCACTTTCAGGTTCTCCGGGAGATTCTTCGACCGGTTCGCCGCGTTCAGCCGCTTCCTGATCCCGGATTTTTCTCAGCCAATCGGTGTCAGCTTCTTCCTCAGCTTGCGCCTCGTCTTCACCCGGCTGATCGGCGTCACGATCCCCAAAGCCCATCGAAGGCAAGCCGCTGATCCAATCTGGGGTATCTTCTTTTGCTGGCATTTCTTCTTCCGGGCTTGCAAAATAGTCCTGCAGCCGGACAGTTGGTTCATCATCACTGACTGGCGGTTCTTCCTGCTCATCCTCAGCTTTCAGGGCCTGAATAGTATCCAAAAAATCTATATCCAGTTCTTCCTCAGGGGATATTTCACCTTCCCCCTCCTCGCCGACATATTGATCTCGGATATTCTCCAACCAGTCTTGATCATCCAGGTCATCGTCATCTGAGAGGAAAATATCTGCGTCCGTTTTCGGGCCAGTACTAGTACTATGCTGCTCACGAAGCCCGGCCAGCCAATCGGGCACCTCTTCTTCATCTTCTTCGGGCAGTTCAAATCCACTCGAAGGATCATTGGTGATCCATTCGGGTTTGTCCTCTTCAGGATCAAAGGCCGAATCCTCACCGTATTCGATGCCCTCATCGCCCTGATCCGAGCCGAGATCGCTCAACCAGTCGGGAAGATCATTATCAGAGTCGTCTGTAAAACCCATAAATCTTTAGCCTTAGCTAGGGGATTAACCGCCGTAAGGCCGGTCAAATCCCATTAGAATCCGCAAACCGGTTGCTATCGTACCCAGAGCAACCCCGATGATAATTCCACGTGCCCCGCCAGAAGCCAAACCATGCGAGATGAATGTCTGCACCGACTGCCCCAGGTTAGAATCCATCCCAAACTGGGTGCTGGCGATCATAGTGACCAGCAGGGTGAGCACGAAGATCATCGAAAAAATGCTGGGGCGCTGGGTGACGATCCTGGCCGCAGCGTACACCAAGGTGACCGCCATCACACCCATCAGCGCCGATTCCACCGGCACCTGGATGTAGGTCAACAACCAATCCGATCCTGGCAGCCAGTCAGGGTAAAACCCGGTATACTCCTGCAGCAGGGTCACCACAAAGGTAATCACCAGTGCCAGGATCAGAACCAAACTGCCCAGGGCTTTGTTATCCTCTTCCACCCTTTTGACATGCACCGCCAGCAAATTGAACACCCCGATCACCAGGGCAGCGGCCGCACCGATCATCACAATGTTCAAGATGATCGCCCGCAGGCCGTCCAGCGGGAGGACATATGTCATCAACATGATCAGCCCGGCAGAGATTGCAAATATCATCCCCAGCGGTGCCCGGAAATTGGAGATAAACTTTTTCACGGTGTTACCAATCCTTGAATTAATCCAACCAGAGATAGAATGATCACCAGACCGATGATCGCCCAGCGAAAGACATCCTGTGTGTGCAGGCTGGCCTCATGCATCGGGCCGGCATCCATATAAGCTCCTCCGGCATACAATTCTTCGCCAATTAATGGATCGTGAGCAGTGGCATACAAAATTGCTTGTCCGGGCAGATTATCCGTGCCAGCCAGTGTTTTCGTCTGGCTGCGCTCACCTGCACTGGTGATCAAGGCAGCCTCGCTGCCAAAGCTGCCAATCATCAGATTGGCTGAAATGGCATCATCAAAGATCATCGGCATCGTCCCGGCAGCATAAGAGAAAGGCGTCAGCCCGGTGACGCGTCCAAGAGTTGGCTCGTAATTGGGTGCCAGGTTCAACTCTTCAAAACAAACCCTGATGGTATCCTGCGCCAGGATACCCAGCAAACCATCGCCGGTGGTTGCCAGTGGGGGGTGATCGCTGTCGGAAGCCACCCTGGCAATCTGCCGGAGCAAGCTGAGCCCGACCATCGCCGAAGCGCCCTGCGGGCTAAGCACATCCCCGCGGCCAACCGCCACGTGGATACGGGTGCCATCTTCAACAGCCAACTCCACGGTGCCTCTCAGCCGGTAGAAGGCGGGGATATCGCGCAGGTGGCGCAGGTTTCGCCGTTTCCCGAGGAAATAATAGAACAACATCAGGCCGGCAAACGCCATAATCATGATCAGTTTGAAAGAAGTCATGCTTGCGCTTCCTCCCGCAGGAATTGAACAAAAGTTTCGGTCTTCTCAGGCTCTTCCAGAATACCCGCCAGCAGATCAAGATGGTCTTTGGACATCAGCCCTGAAAAAAGCGGCTGGCCGACAAAAACCAATTGGGCCCCAATGATCTTCAGCGGGCCGCCGGCTTCCAGCAAAACCGCGGCAATCTGGTGTACGCGCCACTGCTGCAATCGCCCTGCCCACAGCCGCATTACCTGTGAAGTATCTGGTTGCAATTTTGTTGCCTGCATCCATGCTCCTTAAAAGCAACCAACAGCACGCCCGCCACTCTTGTTCTGGGCGAACCTTCCTTATATGTCCGATTTTATATTCGCCTCCGGCTGAGGTCAAGCCGATTTGAAGTCGAGAATTTGTCCAGACAGTGATTAAGCACCCAGGGATGAGTGAACAGGAAAAACAAAAAACTCCCAGCATCAACCCAGTTAGCCCTAAATGAGAACTTATCTCAAAAAATATCCCACTTCCACAGTGCCCAAGTGCCTAATCCCTAGCTGCTAACCTGTACCTATCAAAATCAGCTAACGGCTGGTAGCCGATCTTGATGTAGATGCTGTTTGAAGTCGGGTTGGCCAGGTCGGTGAACAGCGAGGCGAAGGCGTAGCCTTCGTCCAGCAGTAATTGGCTCAGAGCGGCTACGCAGGCGCTGGCATAGCCCCTGCGGCGCAGATTTGGCGGGGTGTATACCCCTGAAACTGAAATCCCGGTTTTTGTCGGGCGTGTGCGCAGGCACATCGAGACCGGATTACCGCCATCCCACCAGAGATATACCTCCCTGCGCCCAATTTGGGCTTCAGCCGCCTTGTTAAAATGTTCTTTAGACCGGTCTCCATCCAGGGCTTCGCGCTCAAAGCTGTACAGCCACTCTGAAATAACCCCATGGTCGGCCATGGTAGCAAGTGAGATTTTACCTGGCACATCCTGTGGATGCGTGACCTGGTGCAGCACGTAGAGGCGCATCTCAACCACCTTCTCTGGCATCCCCCCTGTTTGACCTGCCCATTCTGATGCAAAAAGCTTTGCATAGCGGCTCTCGCCGTTCACTTCCAGGAGATCCCAATCGCTAGCAATCAGATCACTAACGAGAGTTGAGATATATCCCCCAGCATCTTCACGAAGCGCCGACAGCACCAAGCCGAATGGCGGGGTCATCGTCCCGGCCAGCATCGGAACGCCATCCTTGGTGATGACCGCCAGATAAGGATCTTGATCTCCATAGAAATGGGGATCCCCAGTCAACCGCTCGACCACCCCGATCATCAGGCTGTGGAGGGGTTCATTTTGATAAAGCGCATCCCCTGCCGCAGATAAGAAAGTTTGAGCGTCCGGGTAACGGGTCAATTCAGGCATCACAGCTCCCAACCAGTCAAACGCAGAAAGGCTTTCTCGTCCATTTGAGTCAGATCATTAAAAATTAAATTGGCAGCGGTCAGTTCCTCAGGCGGATGGGTGGTGGTCACCGCGATACATTTCATCCCGGCGGCCAGCGCTCCACCCAAGCCGGCTACTGAATCTTCCACCACCACGCACCGTTCGGGGGGCACACCCAATTCCGTCGCCGCCTTGAGGAAGATATCCGGGTTGGGCTTGTGGGGCAAGTCCGCCCCAGAGATAACAATATCAAAGTACGGCCGGATGCCTGTAACATCCAGTTCAGCATCAATATTGGCACATGGGGCTGAAGAAGCGATTGCCTGCTTCACCCCCCACTGCCTGAAGCGATTCAGCCAGTCCATAATTCCGGGCAGCGGCTCAAGCCCCTGAAAAATCATCTCCCGGAAAAGTTCTTCCTTCTTCTCGATCAGTGAGTTGGCAAGCTCGTGATCTGGTTTTTTGCCGAAGACAACCTCCAACACGCCAAAGTTGTTCATCCCAAAGGTGGCTGCGAAATCTTGCCTGGTGTAGGGCACGCCGATCTCGGCCAGCGTATCCCGCCAGGTGATGTAATGCGGCTCCCCGGTATCGACCAGGGTCCCATCCATATCCCATAATACGGCGAATTTTGCATCTGTTTGCATCGGTGTTTCTTCCTTGATTGGTTGAGTGTTTCAAAAGAGATTGTACCCCTAATCTCCAGCTTTGAAGACTGCGGCTTTGTGTTCTATCCATCTTATCAGATTGTTAGAAACATCGGTCTCGGAAGAATTTACAGGCGTCATCAAATATTGAAGAAACAGACTGATGCCAAAGAAGTTTTAGCCCAATTGCCTGATCCCTTCCCCAGCCTCAGAAAGGGAAAGGCGGGCTGGGTTTATGCAAGACAGGAGAGGTTATCAGAAGTGTGAGAGGGCGCTGCCCCCTCACTCGATAAGCCCCCTCGTAGAGGCTGGATTCTTTACCGTTTAATCGCACCTGAATTTACCACTTTGAAAATTTTTGTTAAAATTACTTAAGGAAATGACAGAGACCAGCGGTGGAGTCTTCGTCAGTGTCGTGTGGTATAATAGAAAAGGTCAATAAATAATTGCGACTTTGAGTTTACTCGAGAAGAACTTGGTTGATCAACTTTAGATAGTGGCGGCATGCTTGTCGCAAATTGGGGGAGTTGGTTAGATCATGGCACAATCTTTCAAATAAACATCCATGGCCATTTTCGGTGGACTTTTAGGATTTGGACTTAATCCAAGTCCTATTTCGGTTTCCACATAAACTTAGAAAATGTAAACAAACTGCTGTTCTTAGAATCTTGGCGGCTTAGTACGTTGATTGCAGCGCTATGACAAGCATCTTAATAAAACCCATCGAAAGGAGACAAATGACGGTTGATGTAATTTATGATATTGGAGATTGGATTGTTCACAATTATTATGGTGTGGGACAAATTAAAAGGATTGAGAAAAGAAAAATCCATGGGGAAAAAGTAAATACTTTCCGTGTCCAAACAAAAGATAGTGTCTATTGGGTTCCGGTCAAAAAAGTGGATAATCCTCGCATCCGCCGGGTGGTAAATAAGCGGAAATTCAGACGGGCTCTCCGGGCTTTGAGATCCAAACCAGAAGAGATGTCTAAAAACTATAAAACCAGGCAAGCTCACATCAAAGAAGTATTTGAAGACGGATCAATCCGGAACTTAGCGAAACTATTGCGGGATTTGTATCAACTCGCAAGAACAAAGAAACTCAATACCACCGAGCAGGATGCAGTAGAAAAAATCGAAGAGCGTTTTATCCGTGAATATGCTGCCTGTTATGAAGTTCCCCTTGGAGAAGCTCGAAATAAGCTTAAAGACACTTTTGCGGTAATTGCCAAATAGCTGGCACAAAACCCCTTTGATCAAAAAAAGCAAGGCTGCGACTATATTTGAGTATGCAGAGGTGTTGAGAAAAAATAATTAACCCAAGTCGCCACCTTGTTTTGAGTAAGGTGAAATAGTGAATAAGATAGTGAGATCTAATAAGGAATTTATGCAACCCCCCACCCCGAACCACCCCCTTCCACGGCCTGATCAGACCATGATCGCATTTACTACCTTGTTGCTGGGGAAGGGGGCCGGGGGGTTGGGGTGGC
>JAFGDK010000113.1 GCA_016932165.1 Anaerolineales bacterium | reverse complement strand
GCGGCGACCACCCCAATGTGGCCATAGATGTCAACAACCTGGGGAGCGTGCTAAGGGCCCTGGGCGACCTTGCGGGGGCCAAAGCGGCCTTCCAACGGGCGCTGGCGATCCTGGAAAGATTTTTTCCGCCAGATCACCCGCATATCAGGATCGTTCGCGGCAATCTGGATGGGTTGTGATCAATCACGGAAGAAAGCAGCCTGCTGAAGATTTGTCCGATCGACAAGCGGCCGGCATGGACCCCATCGCAGGTACTCGTTCCTCCCCCGCCCGGCTAGATCCACTTGCGCGAGCGCATCCAGAGGATCATGGCCACGGGGACCGAAACCAGGATCAGCAGGGCGAGGGCCAAGCCGACCTTGCCCAAGGTGGTGAAGACCGAGAACTCCAACTGGAAGAAGTTCATCCCGAACAAGCCGGTGATGACGGTCATGGGCATGAAGATGGTGGTGATGATCGTCAGCACCTTGACGACCTGGTTCATCTGGTTGTTGGCGGCGGAGAGGTAGATCTCGAGCGAGCTGGAGACCAATTCACGCAGGCTTTCGGACATTTCATTCAATAATACATAGTGCTCGTAGATATTCCTGAAGAAATACCGCTGCTCCAGCTCCAAGGCGTAAAAATCATTGTGTGAAAGCTTATAAAACACCTCTCGCTGCGGGGTGATGATCCGCCGCAGTTTTTGCAGGTCGCGTTTGAGCACAAAGATCAGCTCCAGGGTGTCCTCGCGCTGGGCGCTGAGAATCTGGTCTTCCAGGTCATTGATCTGGCTCTCGATCTGATCGAAGACCGGCAGGTGTCCTTCCACCATCAAATCGGCAAGATGATAAAACAGATTGAATGCTCCCCGCTTGAGGTAGTGCGGATCCCATTGGCAGCTTTCCCAGATGCGGTCCAATGCCCCGATCTGGCGGGGATGGTAGGTAACCAGAAATCCCTCGCCGACAAACACATCTAACTCTTTGAGCTCGATCAATTCGCCCGGTTCTGAACTGATCTCCAGGTCATTCAGCACGAGGTACAGATATTTTCCCCAATCATCCACCTTGGGCACATGGGTCTGTTCGAGGGCGTCATCGACCGACAAAGGATGGAAGTCAAAAATCTCCTCGAGGACCAATTTATAGAGGGGCTTATCCTCCCCAACCATATCGATCCACAAGACCCCGCCCTCGGTTTGCTTCAAGAGGATGAGCTCGCCCTGGGAGATATCGGTCCTGATCTTGCCGTCGGGGGAATAATATAATGACCGGATCATGGTTTGTCCTCAGGTATTTGAATGTTTGGCAGATCGATGAGAGAGCCGATCATCTCCACCCCCCCCGGTTATGTGAAATGTTTTTTAACCCGTTCGATCACTATCGTTTGGATATCCGCCAGCACATCTTCCAGCGGTTGGCTGGCATCGATGATCTCCCAGCGTTCCGGCTGGGCGGCGGCCATTTCCAGGTAGCCCTGCCGCACCCGCTGATGGAAGGCGATTTCCTTGGCATCCAGGCGGTTCCAGTTCTGGCGGTCGGCGGAGCGGCGCTGCAAGCCGATCTCGATATCCACGTCCAGCAGTAGGGTCAGGTCTGGCAGCAGGCCGCCGGTGGCAAAGCGGATGATGCGGGCGAGTTCCTCCAGGTCGGTCTGGTGGCCGTATCCCTGGTAGGCCATGGTGGAATCGGCGAAGCGGTCGCAGAGCACGATCTTTCCCGCCTGGATGGCGGGCAGGATCAGTTGATGAACGTGCTGGGCGCGCGAGGCCTGGAACAGCAGGATCTCGGTGGTGGGGTGCATGGCGGTGTTGCCCAGCTTGAGCAGGGTATCCCTGATCTCATCGCCAATCGGGGTGCCGCCCGGTTCACGCGTGACCACCACCTCATATCCTTCTTGGGTCAAAAAATCAGCCAGGTCGGGGATGTGGCAGGTTTTGCCGCTGCCTTCAGGGCCTTCAAATGTGATGAACATAGCCGTCTCGGTTCCATTTTGACAGGGACAGGTGGAGTTCACCTGCCCCTGCACAATCATTCACGAAATATCCTGACTCTGCGGTTGGGTTCCTTGCCGTAGGAATGGGAGACCAGCTTGGCTTCGTTGGCCAGTTGGTGCTGCAAGCGCCTGATCCGGGCAGCAGCCGGGGGCAGTTCCACCCAGCGCTCGCCGTTGAGAACGGCTTCGATCGCCTTGCGGGTCTGCTCCACGATCTGCTGGTTGCCGTCGCCATATTCGCTGGACACGGAGAGATCGAAAAGCCCGCCGAGGAAGCGTTCCATTTGCTCCACCGTGTTGGCCCGCAGGACATGCACCGGCATGCCGCGCCGCTCGGCATCCACGATCACCCGGGTGCGCTTGCGGTAGTTGTTGCGCAGGGTGACCAGCACCTGGGCATCGCCCAGGTCTTTGGTCAGGACAATCGGCACAGCCAGGTAATTAGCGGCCCGTTCCAGCCGCCCGCGGTCCACGCCATAGGCATAGATCCGGATGGGGTCCTTTCTCACCGGGCTGAGGCCGCCTTGATAGAGCTGCTCGCGGGGTGTGATCACCTTCTCATGGATCGGGGTCTGCTCCACAGTGAGGGTGCCATTGCCGCGGCGGAGCGGTCCCTGGCTGCTCATCGTAGAGCGGCTGGAACCCTTCCCGACCAGACGGGCGGGCTGGGTGGTTTTGATCGAGCCGTCTTCCTGGCGTGCCCGGATCTCTGCCGGGGCGTCGTAGCCGCGCAGCAGGGCGTCCACTGCGGCGGCGACATCCAGATGCACCGCCACCATATCCCGGGTCTGGATCTCGACAAGGATGTCGAAAGTGGGCGGTGAACGGCGTTCCAGCACGGTCTTCTGGGTACCGCGGCGGCGGGCTTCCTCATCTGAAAGGGTCACCGATTCGATCCCGCCGACCAGGTCGGAAAGGGTGGGGTTGAGCAGCAGGTTCTCGAGCGAGTTGCCGTGGGCGGTGCCGATCAACTGCACGCCGCGCTCGGCGATCGTGCGGGCGGCTTCTGCCTCGCGCTCACGCCCAATCTCGTCGATCACGATCACTTCGGGGTTGTGGTTTTCAACCGCCTCGATCATGACCTCATGCTGGAGAGCCGGGGTGGCCACCTGCATGCGGCGGGCGCGCCCTACGGCGGGGTGGGGCACATCGCCGTCACCGCCGATCTCGTTGGAGGTGTCCACGATCACCACCCGCTTGGATTCAGCCAGGATGCGGGCGGCCTCGCGCAGCATGGTGGTCTTGCCCACCCCCGGCCGGCCGAGGATCAGCAGGCTCTTGCCTTCGTCGATCAAATCCTGAAGGATGTCGATGGTGCCGTACACGGCACGGCCTACCCGGCAGGTCAGCCCGACGATATCCCCGCGCCGGTTGCGGATGGCGGAGATGCGGTGGAGGGTGCGTTCGATCCCGGCCCGGTTGTCGGCGTCAAAGTCTCCCAGACGTTCCACCACGTAGTCAATATCAGACCGGGTGATCTCTGCATCCCGCAAGACCACTTCTTCAGAAACCAGCCTGGCGGTGGGCACGCGTCCCAGGTCTAGGATGATCTCGAGCAAGTCGGCGCTGTTGTTCTGGTCGCGGACCGCCTGGGCGATCTCTTCGGGCAGGACATCCATGAGGACATCCAGGTCATCTGTTATTTTTTGTTGTGTCATATTGTCATCCAAACTGGCAGGCTGCTGATTAACAGGTAAACCACTTCTTCAATTCAAGAGAAGGAAAGGGGAAATAAGTAGGTGCATTTAGATGTTCATCTGACGGTCACTGTTGGATTTTTTCAGCAGCTTGCCTCTATTATACTAGGGATTAGTAATTGGTCACCTAGTTATTTTAGGAAAAACTCAGCAACAATTGAGGCGCCTTTCAAAGCACAAGTAGTGCCAACAGCTGCCAGATTATCAGGATATAATCACACCCATGAGTGAACCCACCGCCCAACACAGGGGCGCAAATTGGCACAAATCGCCGCATACCTGGCTGCTGATCTATATCCTGATCAATCTGGTGGTGGGCGGTTTTATCGCCCGCGATTACGGCGAAAGCACAGACGAGGTTTTCGAACAATCCAGAGCGGTGGTTGCGCTAAATGCCTATTCATCTTGTGATAAATCCGATTTAAAAGAAAAATACCTTTCACTGCCCAGCAGCATTCGTTATTACGGTTCGGCGCAAACCATGTTATTTGAAGCCGCCGAAAGGAACCTCGGGGCGGTGCTGGACGCCAGGCCGGGGGTCGTCCGGCATTACGGGTATTTTGTCTCTTTCCAGGTTGCGATAATTTCGATCTACTTTCTGGCTGGCGTGTTTATGTCAAAATGGACTTCGCTGGCTGTCAGCTTGATCTTCGGTACCCAGCCCTTGCTCTTTGGGCATGCTTTCATCAACCCCAAGGATATCCCGCTGCTGGCAATCTTCACTGCGGTGGTGGCGGCGGGTTTTCACCTCTCGAGAAGATTTGAAAAATATTCTCCCATGCAATTGTTTGGCCAGCCGCGTGTGGAATGGAAGCAAGCGTTGATCGAGGTCAGCAAGCAGGCACCCCCCAAAGCGATCACCGGCCTGAGTCTGATCACCACACTGCTGGTGCTGGCCCGCTTGTTTGCCAGCCAGATCGTTGCCGGGCTGGTTTCGTTCCTCTTCAATGCCCCGGAAGGCTCGTTGGGCGAAAAGTTTTTTGACGTCCTGGCTGCCAATTCAGAAGGGGGAACACTTGAAGCCTATACTCAGAAAGGCACGGGCTTATTCATCCAAGCCTTATACGCTGCCGCCCTGATATTGTTGATCGGGCTGGCGCTGATCTTCTGGCAGCAATTGACAAAGCAGGGTCTGCTCGGGAAAGCCGAATCTACAGGGAAACGCCTGCCTCTCAACCTCTATCTGGCCGCAGTTGGCGCAGGTGCGGTATGGGGATATGCGATTGCGACCCGGGTGATCGGGCTGGCTGCCGGCGGGATTGTGGGGCTGTGCCTGCTGCTGGAATTCAGGCGTAAATCAGTGCTGCCTCTGGCTGCCTACACAATTTCTGCCGGGCTGGTTTGCTATGCTGCCTGGCCGTATCTGTGGGCGTTTGGTTTCCCCGGTTTTATCGAGGCGCTGAAGGTTTTTTCAGATTTCTCTGCCTGGAGCGGGAACGTGCTCTTCGAGGGACAAATTTATTCAGCCGGCACGCTGCCCCCGGATTACATGCTCAAACTGATTGCCCTCCAGCTGACCCTGCCGGTAGTAATCCTCTCACTGGCTGGAATTGTCATCAGTTTGATGGTCCTCAAGAAAAAGCCCCACTTGCAGGTAAAGCTTGTTTTGCTGTTCGCCTGGTTTGGCCTGCCGATCCTCTATACCGTGATCCGCAACACCGTGCAGTACGGCAACTTCAGGCAGTACACCTTCATTTTGCCGCCCCTGTTTGTGTTTGCTGGCATGGCAGTTGAATGGCTGGCCGCAAAATTCCAGCGCCGCTGGATCACACCGGCGGCAGCGCTGGTCTGTCTTGTCCCGGCAATTATTTCTCTGGTGCAGCTGCATCCCTTTCAATATATCTACTACAATGCCCTGACCGGCGGGGTGGAGGGCGCTTTCAGGGAGTACGCCCTGGATTACTGGCTGACCTCTTATATGCACGCGGCTGAGTGGATCGACGAGAACCTCTCTCCCGGCAGCAGCATCCTGGTATGGGGTGGAGACCGGCGGGTAAGAGACTTTGTGGAAAATGAGTTTGAGTACCTCAACCCCAACCACATCCCCCCAGAGGAGTATGACCAGACCGATTATGTCCTCGTCACGACTGAGTTCCACCTGGATGAGGAACACCACGCCAGCGGCAAACAAATTTTTGCCATCGAGCGGGACAACGTCCCCCTGGTGCTGGTGCTGGAAAACCAACCCTGATGGATGAAGCCATGATCCACTTACGCGAGATCCAACTGAGAGAAGGGGAAACCCGGCCGGAAGATTTTCCATTCAACCTGCCGGTGATCCGCCGGTGGGAACCTCTGGCCTTCTCTGCCCCGGTGACGATTCTGGTGGGGGAGAACGGTTCGGGAAAATCCACCGTACTGGAGGCTGTCGCCTGCGCCGCCGAGATTATCACCGTGGGAAGCGGGGCCGCTCACCGGGATCCCAGCCTGGCACATGTACATGCGCTTGCTAAGTGGTTCAAGTTGATCTGGAGCAAACGGGTGCGCAAGGGCTTCTTCCTGCGGGCGGAGGATTTTTTCGGCTTTGTCAAGCGCCAGTCCCAAACTCGGATCGAAATGCAGCGCGAACTGGATCGGGTGAAGGAAGAATACCGGGGGCGTTCAAAACAAGCCCAGGAGCTGGCCCGGATGCCCTTGACCCGCGAACTGGGCGACATGCACAAACGTTATGGGGATGGGTTGGATACCCAATCACACGGTGAGAGTTTCCTGGCGCTGTTCCAATCCCGCTTTGTGCCCGGCGGGTTATATCTGCTGGATGAGCCGGAAGCGCCGCTTTCCCCACTGCGCCAGCTGGCCCTGATCTCAATGATCAAACAGATGGCGGCTGAGGATTCACAATTCATCATCGCCACCCACTCACCGATCCTGATGGCCTACCCCGAGGCGGAGATTCTCAGCTTTGACCTGGCACCCATCAGACCAGTTGCGTATGATTCGCTGGAGCACGTCAATCTGATGCGGGATTTCCTCAACGACCCGGATTCGTTCCTGCGGTATTTGTAATCTATTCCCATGAAAAAATACCACCCGTCAGGGTATCATAGAAAATATGATTCTTGTAAATTTATTTTTAGTCTATACTAAAATATATTCCGGTGAAGGTAATTATTTGCAGAGAGAGGAGACCGCTATGAGCAATCAGGTGATTGAAACCAGGGCGCTGACGGTGTATTACGGCAAGCACCGCGGGATTTTTGATGTTGATCTATCGGTGGAGAAAGGCGAGGTTTTCGGCTTTTTGGGTCCTAATGGCGCCGGGAAGACCACCACCCAGCGGGTGCTGCTGGATGTGTTCCCGCCCACCTCCGGTAAAGCCAGCATCTTTGGGATGGACTGCCAGAAACAGGGCGTGGAACTGCGCAAGCGGATCGGGTACCTACCCGGAGAACTGGCCCTGTATGCCAATATGCGGGCACACGAATTCTTCAAGATGTATGAATACCTGCGGGGAGAGAACGGCTCTAAAGGGTATTGGAAAGAACTGGCCGCCCGGCTTGATCTGGATACCAGCCGGAAGATAAGCCAGTTCTCTCGCGGCAACAAGCAAAAAGTGGGTGTGGTGGCCGCCTTCATGAACCGTCCCGACCTGCTGATCCTGGATGAACCCACTGGAGGGCTGGATCCCCTGGTGCAGCGAACCGTGCTGGAGATGGTGCGGGAGGTAAAAGCCGACGGTCGGACAGTTTTCTTTTCTTCGCACATCCTCTCAGAGGTGCAGGCGGTCTGCGACCGAGTGGGGATCATCCGGGAAGGGCAATTGGTGGCAACCCAAAAAGTGGAAGAAATGATCGCCCAGCGGATTAACCGGATGACGATGATCTTTGAAGAACTGCCCGTTGAGGGAATCTTCAACATCAGGGGTGTATCTGAGTTGGAACGCGGAGAAAAGAGCATCACCCTGGAAGTAACCGAGAACCTGCCAGAGGTGCTCACAATTGCCGCCCAGAACAAGATAATGGACATCGAAACCCACAACCTCGGCCTGGAAGAGATTTTCCTGGCGTATTACAGCAAGGATGGAGGCGAACATGTTTAGGCTGCTGATTCAAGAACTGAAATTCCGGCTAAATACCACCTTGTGGTGGTCCGTGGGTTTGAGCTTCTTACCACTGGTGTACATCGGCATTTACCCCTCCGTGGCGGAGGAAATGGCCAACCTAGCAGACCTGGAAATCTACCGGGCGATGGGGATGAACCTGGGCACCTTTCCTGATTGGGTCGGCTCTATCCTGGTAATCTTTTTACCGCTGGTGGCTGCCATCTATGCGATCCTCAACGGGACCGGCACGCTGGCCGGGGAAGAAGAGGATGGGCGGCTTGAAATGCTGGTCACCCTGCCGCTGGCCCGCTGGCAGATTGTGACGGCCAAGGCGTTGGCATTGAGCCTCTCAATTCTTACCATCCTCCTGATTGTCTCATTGGGTTCAATGGGGGTAATGACCAGCATCCAGGACCAGATTGATACAGACCTGACCGGCATAGAGTTGTTCACCGCTGTGCTCTCCACCTATCCACTGGTCTTTTCAATGGCAATGCTTTCCATTTTCCTGGCCTCATTCTGCGCCAACCGCCGGTTTGCTTCCTTGATCGCTGCGGCTGTCCTGGCGGTCAGCTACTTTGGCAGCAACCTGGCTGAATCTACCAAGGTGCTGGAACCGTTCGAACCCTTCTTCCTGTTCACCTATGTGGATGCCTCCGGGAAGGCAGTGGTGGAAGGACAGCAAACCGGCGATCTGCTGGTATTGATGATTACCGGCGTGGTGGCGTTCTTACTGTCGCTGGTCTTCTTTCAGCGGAGAAGGCTGACTGTGGGTATGTGGCCCTGGCAGCGATCAAAAGTGCCTAGGTAAGCCTTTCGCAATCACCGAACTATCCCTTACCTTGGTACTATCAAGTCTGTAAAATCCGGCTGAATTTAGAGATTACCCATATATGGGGGTCTCTGATTTTTCTTTTGAAGACCAAATCTGTGGATAACCTGTGTAAAACTGTGGATAAACCTTCAAATCTGGGGAAAACTTGCTTGGAATAGTCCGAATTGATTTATCAGCGAAACCCTATATATGGGTGCTAAATCTCAACGCGACACACATTTTCGTAGACGTTTGTCTAGCTGTTTTTTTCTCCCCAGACCGCTATTTTTATCCTGATTCTATCCGCAAGAGGCTTGTGGATAGATTTTTACTGGCTCTCCCCCAGCCGTGGTGGTCATCGCTTTTCAACTCTGGAGATGTAGGGGAAAAAAGCCCGCTGGTTAAAGTTACCCACATATCCACAGCCCCTACTACGAATACTAATTAAATTAATCCTATTAAATATGTGGATAAATATAAGGGTAAAACCAACTACCCATAAACCTTAAAACTGTCCATATTCCCCACGCCAACTGCTGGCTTTTTTGGCGGTTATTTGATATAAATCCCAGGTTATGAAACTAGGAATTATAGGCAACCCGCAAACCGGAAAAACAACCATCTTCAATGCGCTCACCAGGCAGAATCAGCCTACGGTGATGAGCGGTAGAATGGAGATCCATACCGCCGTGGTGGATGTACCAGATCCGCGCATCAACCACCTGGCTTCAATTTATCATCCCAAAAAGGTGACCTTTGCCAAGGTGACCTATGCTGATATCGCCGGGTTGGAAGGTAGCGGCCAGGGAGCGATCTCTGGGCCGCTGCGCAATGAATTGGGCAATATGGATGCCTTCCTTCAGGTGGTGCGCTGTTTTGAAGATGACAGTGTGCCACATCCGGGGGGACCGATCGATCCTGCCCGGGATATTGGATCGATGAACACCGAGTTGCTGCTCAACGATATGATCACGGTTGAAAGCAAGCTGGAACGCCTGGAGGCAGATCGTGGAAAAGGCGGGCGGGATAAGGAAGCAATTGAAAAGGAAATTGCCTTGTTTGCCCGTTTGCAGGATCATCTTGCCGAGGGATTGCCCTTGCGGGAAATGACGCTGTCATCGGAAGACATCAAAGAGATTAGCGGCTACCAGTTTTTGACCCGCAAGCCGATGCTGATCGTGCTTAACCTTGGCGAGGGGCAATCCCCGCCGGATGTGGCAGAAGCGGCTGGCGGGCTGCCGGTGGTCGGATTGCAGGGACAGCTTGAAATGGAACTGGCCCAACTTCCAGAAGACGAGGCGGCTGAATTCCTGTCGGAATACGGCATCAGCGAGCCGGGGCTGAACCGCATGATCCGGGAGTCTTATGATCTGCTGGGGCTGCTCTCCTTCTTTACGGTAGGGGAGGATGAGGTCCGCTCGTGGCCTTTGAAGATCGGCGACAATGCCCAACAGGCCGCAGGGGTGATCCACTCTGACCTGGCCCGCGGCTTTATCCGTGCCGAAGTGGCCCGTTATGATTATTTGGTAGAATCTAAGAGCCTGTCAGCGCTGCGCGACCAGGGAAAGCTGCAGGTAGAAGGGAAGCAATACATCGTGCGGGACGGTGATATCGTCCATGTACGGTTCAATGTCTAATCAGGAGAAAATCGACATCCATGGATGAACTGCCTCTCGGCCGGGTGCTGCATGGCAATTGCCTTGAGATTCTTGCTTCTCTGCCGGAGCGTTCTGTGGATCTGATCTTTGCTGATCCCCCCTATAACTTACAGCTCCAGGATAAATTATTCCGCCCCAATATGACCGAAGTGATTGGGGTGGATGAACACTGGGACCAGTTCAGCAGCTTTGCGGAGTACGACGCCTTCAGCAGGGACTGGCTGGGGGAATGCCGCCGGATATTGAAAGATACCGGAGCCATTTGGGTGATTGGCTCGTACCACAATATTTTCCGGCTGGGGACGATTATGCAGGACCTCGGATTCTGGATGCTGAACGATGTCGTTTGGGTGAAGACCAATCCGACCCCAAACTTCAGGGGGACGCGCTTCGCCAATGCGCATGAGACCTTGATCTGGGCCAAAAAGGATGAGAACTCCCGCTACACCTTCAATTACCATGCGATGAAGGGTTTGAATGAAGAGAAGCAAATGCGCAGCGACTGGTGGCTGTTCCCGCATGTCACCGGGGCGGAGCGATTCCTGATGGCAGGTCAGAAAGTGCATTCTGCCCAAAAGCCGGAGGCGCTGCTCTACCGGGTATTGCTGGCTTCCTCCCATCCCGGCGATGTGGTGCTGGACCCGTTCATCGGCAGCGGCACCACCGGCGTGGTGGCTAAACGCCTGCACCGCCAGTGGGTTGGAATAGAACGTGACGCGGAATACGCCCGGATTGCCCAGGCAAGGATCGATGCGGTCTCCCCTGAGCCGTATGACGAAGTTTGCTTTGATGTGCGCGGCAAGCGCCGCAAAGCCCCCCGGGTGCCTTTTTCGATGCTGTTGGAGGCCGGATTGCTGCAGCCCGGGCAGCCGCTCTACTTCCGCAAGAACCGGGAACTCAAGGCGATCATTAAGCCCAATGCGCGCTTGCAGTACGGGGAGATAGAAGATACCATCCACCTGCTGGGCAGGCGGCTTTCCAACAGCAATCCATGCAACGGGTGGGATCACTGGTATTACCAGGGGGAAGACGGCGATCTGGCCCCTCTCGATACCCTGCGGCAGAAGCTGCGCGAAGAAATGGATGGATGGGAATGAAAATCAGGGTTGGCCTGGATTTCTTTTTTATGTTCATCCTATTCCTCTGTGCTGGGTGTGGATCCTCTGTGCAGGAGCCAGTGAAAACTGATACGATCACTCCTCCAACAGAGACGCCTGCCCCGCCCACCAACACGCCGCTGCCGACCGCAACCAGCACACCTACGCCAACCGCGATCCCTTCCACACCGCTAACCGCGATGGTATGGGAGCAGGATCCGTTCACTGTGGTGCTGACCTATCACCAGTTTGCTGCCAACCATGCCAAGCGTTCCACTGCTCTCAAGGTCCGCTTTGAGGATTTCGAACACCAACTCAACCAGTTGTATGAGGCTGGGTTCAGTCTGGTGACCCTGGAGGATTGGCTGGAGGGGAAGATTGTGGTGCCGGCAGGCCGGCGCCCGCTGATCCTCTCGCTGGATGACCTGTACTTCAATAACCAACTCCGTCTGGATGAAAACGGTGAGCCGATTGAAGACTGTGGTCTGGGCGTCCTCTGGCGCTTTTTCCAGTCTCACCCCGATTTTGGCTATTCGGCAGCGTTGTTCGTCAACCTGGGGAATAAACTGTACGGCAACCCCGACGACCCGGATTGGGAAATGCAGCTGGCTGAGACGATTGCCTGGGGCATGGACCATGACCTGATGCCGTATAACCATTTCTACACCCACCCGCAGCTGCACATCTCCAGTGCGGATGCGATTAGGTGGGAACTGGAGATGAATGACAACTACCTGCGGGATCTGCTGCGGATGGCAGAGAGAGAAGACTTGATCCCGGAGTTGGAGAATTACATCGCCCTGACCTACGGTGTGTGGCCAGCCCCCGGAAATGACAAGGTGATGCTTTCCTACCAAACGCCGGAAGGGCTTCCGGTCAGCCTGGTGGCGGAAATTGATCTGATCTATATTGAGAAGTATTTACCAGCACCCTATTCCCCGCAATTTGACCGCTTCCATCTCCCCCGCCATGTGGCCAGCCCGCTGGCAATTGACTTCCTGGCTGGGCAGGCGGAGAAATTCCCCACCGCCCAGGCCTGCGACCTGGGGCAGGTACCGGATATGCTTTTTGGGGATGCGGAAGGGCTGGCTGACTTTGTAGCAAAAGCCGCTGCCGGGCGAGGCTGCCCGGAGGGGGTTTATGTGCTGCCAGAAGTTGATTTATTGGTGCGGGTTACCGGCGGGCAGGGGGAAGTGATCTCGCTGGGGGATTAGCTAGGGACTATTTTTTCACCATCACCCAGGCGGAGCCGCGCCCATCGGTATCCACCTTGGCCTGGGCACCGAATGATTCAACCATTTCTTTGATCTCGGCGGGGGTGTGGAAGTGAGACTTCATTAAGAGAACTTTTTCCATCAGGGCGATCAATTTGACGGCAAACAGGCGGATATCTGGTTCCTCGATCAGCAGGCGGCCTCCTGGCTTGAGCGTACGGATCATTTCTCCAGTGGTGGTACGCTGTTCAGGCATATGGTGGAGGGCGTCAACTACCAGGATGCGGTTGAAGGTGCTTTGTGCAAAGGGCAGGTCAGTGGCAGAGGCCTGTACCCGGTGGGTGTGACCGTTGCCAGCGGCTTTACGCAGCATGGGCATGGAGAGATCACAGACCACGATCTGCTCTACCTTACCATCCAGCCCGGCTGAGGAACGCCCGGTGCCACCGCCCAGGTCCAGGAGCCAGCCTTCAGCGGGCAGGTGCAACGGTTGATCGAATACACCGGTATCCTTGACACCAAAGACGTGGTCATAGATCGGTCCAAGCAGGTCGAAGAGGATGTTGTTTGGCATGGGGGAGATTATACAGTAAAAACAGTGAATAGGCACCTAATCAATGAGGGAT
>JAFGDK010000112.1 GCA_016932165.1 Anaerolineales bacterium | reverse complement strand
TGTCTTGCCGACTTTATTTTGTCTGTCTGTGCGGTCACAATGTGGGCATTTCATGTCTCTATTAAACCACTAATTTAGCCACTCCCCCCCTGCCAATGTTATTGAAAATATCAAGCACTAATGATACAATCCCCGATTATGAAAACCAGACATCAGTCTTGCTATCACCATCATCATAGCATTATTCATCCGGTTACCCACCCGGGCAAGACTGCTTTAAAGAGTATGTGAAAGGACAGCATCTTTACTCACTAAGCAAACGCTCCCCGGAAAGGGGAGCGTTTTTTTTTACCTAGGAGGCTCTATGAATGAATCAAAACGAAAGATCAGAATTGCCCTCCCCAGCAAGGGTCTTCTTGCTGATGGGAGTAAACAATTATTGGCCGATGTGGGTCTGCCAGTATATAACCCAAACCCCAGGCAATATATTGCCTGGATCCAACTCCTCCCGGAGGTGGAGGTGATCTTCCAACGACCTGGTGATATTGTGATCAGCGTCCGAGATGGGAGTGTCGATTTTGGCATCACGGGGAGAGATATTTACCTGGAGAAAAGAGATGCCAATGGTAGGATTTTGGAGCTTCATAATCAGTTGGGTTTTGGGAAGTGCACCCTCAATGTGATCGTCCCGGATGAATGGCAGACGATCAACTCAATCGCTGACCTCAAGCATTATCAAACCCAATTAAGCCGCCCGCTTAAGGTCGCCACTAAATTCCCAAATCTTGCCAGAGTTTTTTTTCAGTCTAGAGCGGAGATACCGATAGAAGTTATTCAAGCGGAAGGCGCTCTGGAAATTGCGCCAACTGTTGGTTACGCTGATCTGATTGTAGATCTTGTCTCAACTGGCACAACTCTCCGGGACAACCGGTTGAAAAAGCTGGAAGGTGGAAAAATTCTCGATGCTGAGGCTTGCCTGATTGCAAACCGGGAAAGGCTTTCGGGAAACTCCGAAACGTTGAAAACCGCTACTCTTTTGTTGGAGATGATTGGCGCGCATCTGCGCGCAAAACAAAACCTGGCGATTTTTGCCAACATCCGGGCAAATAGTGAGGAAGAAATATCCGAGAAACTCTTTAACCAGGAGGTCATCGGAGGATTACAGGGTCCCACGGTCTCCCGGATTTTGACTCGTGATCAGGACAACTTCTTTGCCATCCACATTGTGGTCAAAAAGGAGGAACTCCACCAAGCGATAAGAGAACTGAGGGAGATCGGCGGCAGCGGTGTGGTCGTTTCTCCCGTTAATTTTATTTTTGAAGAACAGCCCAATGAAATTCTCAATATGATGGCCGCACTGGAGGTTACAAATGAAAATCTACAGCCTTGAAGAAGCCAAACAAACCATCCTGAAACGAAAAGGGCTCCATCAGATGGACTATTCCCCGCTGACCCTACAGCGGACAGAAGAATTCTTCGGAGAGGGCGTGAAACCGGCACAGGCGGTTGAGATCATCCTTAGATCTGTGGAAGAAGAAGGTGATCAGGCAATCCGCAAATGGTCTAAAAAGCTTGACCGTTTTGATGGAAATGAAATTAAAATTCCGAAATCAGAACTAAAGAGCGCCTGGGAACAACTCGATCCAAACCTTCAGGACGCGATGCAAACCGCAGCATCCCGGATCAGGGCTTTCCATCAAAGGCAATCGATCAAAACCTGGATTTCTGAAGACCTGGGGGGAAAATTAGGGCAGCGCATTACCCCGATTGAAAGGATCGGTGTATATGTCCCGGGAGGGACAGCACCTCTGCCCTCTTCTTTGCTGATGAGTGTCATCCCGGCCCAGGTAGCTGGCGTGAAAAATATCGATATTGCCACTCCTCCCAAACCCGCGCCATCCATTCTGGCGGCTGCTTATTTATGTGATGTAAACCAAATTTACCAAATTGGGGGAGCGCAGGCTATGGCGGCTTTTGCCTTTGGCACCGAAACCGTTGCCAGGGTAGATAAGATCGTCGGCGCAGGCAATTTGTTCGTGACCCTTGCCAAACAGCAGTTATATGGGGTGGTTGGACTGGATGGTCTGGCTGGCCCGACAGAGACGATGATCATTGCAGATCATACCGCTAATCCTTCCTGGGTGGCGGCAGACCTACTGGCCCAGGCTGAACATGATGTCCAGGCCAGCGCGATCCTGCTGACCACAGATCCTCATCTGGCACAAGCAGTGGCTGAGGAAGTGGACCGCCAGATTGAGCCATTGGGCCGCAAAGAGATGATCATCGCTTCGATCAAAAATGCCGGCGGAATTGTGCTGGTTGATACCTTGGATGGTGCGGCTGAACTGGCAAATGCTTACGGCGCAGAGCATTTATGCCTGTCTGTCGATGACCCTGAACTTCTGATGGGGAAGATCAACAACGCAGGCGGTTTCTTCCTGGGAGACCATTCTTTTGAAGTCCTGGGTGATTATGTTGCCGGTCCAAGCCATGTGATGCCAACTGGCGGCACCGCCAGATTTGCTTCCCCGCTGAATGTACTGGACTTTGTCAAAATCTCCAGTGTGATTGGCTTGGATCCTCAAACTGCGACTCAACTAAGCAAAACGGCAGGCGACCTTGCTGATCTCGAAAACCTGACTGCCCATGCTGCCGCAGCCCGGGCGAGACTGGAGAAAAAATGACAAAAAAGTTGAATTTCATCCGGCAGCACATCCTGGATCTACCAGCTTACCAGCCTATTTTTCCTCTGGATGTGTTGGCTGAAGAACTTGGCATTGACAAAAACCAGCTTAACAAGCTGGATGCCAATGAGAACCCTTTTGGCCCTCTGCCGGAGGTTAAGGAAGTGCTATCAGAAATTGATTCTTATCACATCTATCCCGACCCGGAAAGCAGGCAAATCAGGAACCTGCTGGCAGAACACCACAATCTCCCGCAAGAGTGTATTGTGATAGGGGCAGGTGCCGACGAACTGATCGATTTAATCATGCGGATTGTGCTTGATCCTGGAGACAAGATTGTAAACTGCCCGCCGACCTTTGGGATGTATGCCTTTGATGGCCTGCTGAACCGTGCTGAGGTCATTTCTATCCCCCGGAATCCGGATTTTTCCTTGAATCTCCCGGCGTTGATCTCAGCAGTAGAGATCTATCAGCCAAAGCTAATGTTTCTGGCAAATCCCAATAATCCGGACGGCAGCACGATCTCAGAGGATGATTTTGTGCAGCTGGTGAACCTTCCCATCCTGTTGGTGATAGATGAGGCGTATATCCAATTTTCTGATCCAGGCCAAACTCTCATTCCCCAGATATCTGATTATCCTAATCTTATCGTGCTGAGGACTTTCTCCAAGTGGGCGGGGCTGGCTGGGCTGAGGATTGGATATGGGGTGTTCCCAGCAGAAATGACCCCGGTGCTGATGAAGGCCAAGCAACCTTATAATGTCTCTGTTGCTGCTGAAGCGGCCGCAGTGATTACAATGAAGCACCTATCAAAAGCAGAAGAACGGGTTGCGAAGATCATTGAGCAGCGCAACCAGCTTTTGGTGGGTTTGGCACAAATCCCATGGCTCAGCACATACCCATCCCAGGCTAACTTCATTCTGTGCAAGGTCATGCATCGTTCGGCTCGTGAGGTAAGGGATGGTCTGCGAAACCAAGGGGTTTTGGTCCGCTATTTCGACAAGCCAGGCCTCTCAGACCATATTCGGATCAGTATCGGGACAGAGGAACAAAACCAACAGCTGCTATGTGCATTGAAAGGAATGAGCAAGCTATGAGAACTGCAAAAATTAATCGAAAAACAAGAGAAACGGATATCTCGGTTGAGGTCAATTTGGATGGTTCGGGAGACTACCAGATCAATACCGGCATTGGTTTCTTTGATCACATGCTGACCCAAGTTGCGGTCCACGGTCTTTTCGATCTAGCGATCCAAGCAAAAGGTGATTTGCATATAGACCCCCACCACACTGTGGAGGATTGCGGCCTGGCCCTGGGAACAGCCTTTGCAGAGGCTGTGGGAGATAAAGCCGGCATAGTCCGGACAGGCGCTGCCTTTGTGCCGATGGATGAAGCCCTTGGGCAGGCAGTAATAGATTTTTCGGGCCGCCCCTATTTTGTGATCCAGGCTGCCTGGACATCACCGATGGTTGGCGGAATTGATACCACCCTGCTTGAGCACTTCTTCCAATCTTTTTCGGTCACAAGCGCGGCTAACCTCCATCTGATCAGCCACTATGGCAAGGACAACCACCACATGGCAGAATCCCTTTTCAAGGCTTTTGGGCGTGCAGCCTCATCTGCTGTGCAGGTTGATTCCAGGCGAAGGGGGCAAATTCCCAGCTCAAAAGGAGTTTTGTAATGATTACTGTTATCAACTATGGTCTGGGAAATCTGCACTCTGTTGAGAAGGCAATCGCCTATGCAGGGGGGGATGCCAAGGTCACCGACGACCCTGAGATGATTCTCAAGGCTGATAAAGTTGTTCTGCCAGGTGTTGGCGCGTTTGCTGATGGGATGAAAGGCTTGGCAGCCCGCGGGGTGGTTTCTTCTGTAAAAGAGACGGCCTTGTCAGGAAAACCACTCCTCGGAATCTGCCTGGGAATGCAGCTATTCTTTGAAGCAAGTGAGGAGGACGGACATCACGAAGGTCTAGGATTATTAAAGGGGAAAGTTAAGGCCTTCGATCAGCCGGGGATCAAGATCCCCCAGATCGGCTGGAATCAATTGGAAATAGATAAACCTTCTCGTTTGATGCAGGAGATCCAACAAGGCAGTTATGTTTATTTCAACCACGGCTACTACTGCATTCCTGAAGATGTGTCGGATATTCTCACCACTACTTGGTACGGTGTCCGGTTTGCATCAACTGTCCAGAGAGAGAATGTGATCGGGGTTCAGTTCCACCCGGAGAAGAGCCAGCAGATTGGGTTGAAAATTATTCGGAACTTTGTGGAGCTGTGAGATGGAGAGTTTTACAATCTACCCGGCTATAGATCTGCGGGGCGGAATGGTTGTCCGCCTCCGCCAGGGGAAACGAGACGAGCAGACAAATTACAGCGAGGCACCCGCAGAAGCTGCTAAAGAATGGACAAAACAGGGGGCCAGATGGATACATGTGGTCAATCTGGACGGTGCTTTTGGTGAACCTTCAAGAAAGAACCAAGCAACGATCCAGAGCATCCTGGAAGAAACCGGTAGCGATGTCAAAATCCAATTGGGTGGTGGATTTCGTACGATCGAGCAGATCACAGCAGCTCTCAACATGGGAGTGGCCCGGATTGTACTTGGCACAGCTGTAATTGAAAATCCGGCATTTGGAGAGGTCGTTCTCGATAGATTTGGGGGAGAAAAAATCGCTTTTGGATTCGATGCTCATGGACAGAATCTCATGAGCCGGGGATGGTTATCAGATCCTGGAGTAGAAATGCTCCCGCTGGCTGGAAAGCTGGCAGATGCAGGAGCGCAAACGCTTATTTACACCAATATTCAAAAAGATGGGATGCAGACCGGCGTTGATTGGGAAAATGCGATAAATCTATCGGACCAAACCGGCCTGGATGTGATCGCTTCTGGCGGGACCTCCAGCCTCGCCGATATCAAAGCGGTGCGTTTGGCGGGGCTTTCCGGAGTAATCATCGGCCGGGCTTTATATGAAGGGAATTTCACGTTGAAGGAGGCGTTCAATGTTCGCTAAACGCATTGTGCCGTGTCTGGATGTTAAAGATGGCCGAGTGGTCAAAGGGATCAATTTTGTCAACCTTCGAGATGCAGGTGATCCCCTTGAACAGGCCAAAATCTATGATCGAATGGGAGCAGATGAACTTATGTTTCTGGATATCTCGGCCACCCCTCAAGGTCATAAAACTACCCTGGAAATCGTGCGATCGATTGCGGAACAGGTTTTTCTTCCGCTAACTGTGGGAGGGGGAATTAGGGAGGTTGATGATATCCGCAAGACGCTGCTGGCTGGCGCTGATAAGGTCAGCATTAATTCCGCTGCAGTGACGAAACCTTCGCTACTGACTGAAAGTGCGAAACGCTTTGGCAGCCAGTGCATCGTTTTGGCCATTGATGCCAAGCGAGCAGACCAGAACTGGGAAGTATTTACCAACGGGGGGCGGAACCCGACGGGGTTGGATGCGGTGCAATGGGCCAGACAAGGCGTTGAATCTGGTGCCGGTGAAATCTTGCTCACCAGTATGGACCGTGACGGCACCCGAGACGGATTTGATCTGGAACTGACCGAGGCGATTGCCTCTACAGTTGGTGTACCGGTGATCGCCAGCGGTGGCGCAGGTAGTTTGCAGGATTTTGCGGATGTATTCAAGCGCACGCAGGCCGAAGCTGCATTAGCTGCCACCCTTTTCCATGATGCGATGGTCACGATCGAAGACCTTAAAAATTTTCTGATCGAAAATGATATTGCTATCCGGCCAATCCTGCCATGGGAGTTCTAAATGAAAAACCTAAAGTTTGATGCCAACGGATTATTGACGGGAATTGCACAGGATAACCATTCCAAGCAGGTTTTAATGGTTGCGATGATGAATGCAGAAGCGGTCAAGCGAACATTGGAGACAGGTCTGGCTCATTTCTGGTCCAGAAGTCGCGAGGAATTGTGGCTTAAGGGTGCAACCTCGGGAAATTTTCTGGAGGTACACAAAGTATTTGTGGATTGTGATGGGGATGTTCTCCTGATGTATGTCACACCCCAGGGTCCGGCTTGCCATACAGGCGAACAAAGTTGTTTCTTTACTGAACTGGAGATGACCAATGCTAAATAGATTATTTGAGGTCATCATCGATCGGAAGAAAAATCCAGTTGAAGGATCGTACACCAATGAACTGTTTGAGGCTGGTTACGAGCAAATTGCTCAAAAGGTGGGGGAGGAAGCGGTTGAAGTGATCATTTCTGCGGGAAATCAAGGCAGACAACGAACGATTGAAGAAGCTGCTGATTTAATCTACCACTTGCTTGTCCTCCTTGCTAACCAGGAGATTGACCTGAAGGAGGTTGAGAAAGAGCTGGAGCGCAGGCATAAAAGATAAACAACTTTCGCCGGGATTGGATGAAAAATTTTGTAAAAGTCAGGTGCATATAGGAAACCCTGAGACCCAACCCAGAAACAGATATTAAACAATCAACCGCCAATTGGCGGTTGATTGTCAGTACCCCTTAGGCGACACATTCCGAACGCCACCCCTCCCTATTTCTAGGCGAAAATACGGTTCAATCGTGTTACTTGCTCAGAATCTTAATCTGAGAATCTAGAATCGTCAAGATACTATGAGAACAAAGAGATAAACTATTGATATTGAACCGCTTCTTGCTGACAAATATCTTTCCGATCATTTTGAGA
>JAFGDK010000019.1 GCA_016932165.1 Anaerolineales bacterium | reverse complement strand
CTAGTGTTCCGTCAAAGCTCTTTTGCATAGTAAGGTCGTTGATAAACGGAACACTTATACTTTGTCAAAGGCTGATTGCATCCATTTCAGCATGGTTTTTAACCATCTGTTTTTCTTCTAAACTCACCTTTTAGCTTTGACAAAGTACTAGATTGGACCTGAAAACCATTTTATCGATCTACGCAGTCGCCTTATCTAGGAAATTAATCGCTATATTAAACAAAACAACCTCCAGATCAGATTGAACAACAATGATTATGAACGACACCTTAATCGCGGTAGCAGGCGTCTAATCATGAATGAACTTCGCCAGGCCAGGGAAGACAATGACCATGAATTGACGATGCAGAAGCTTGAGGAGTATTTTGATTTTGAGGCTTTCAACGCCCAGCTTGAAGTGTTGAAAGCCCCATCACCGGAGATCCTCCAAATAAAAGAGGATTTGTTCGCCGCCTCAAAGCGGTCATGGTTTTTCCTGGGTTAAGTGCTAATTAGATTCAACCCCCTCACTCTCATCACAAAAACATGTTGATTGGTAGCCTCCGTGTAAAACGGTTACCAGAATTCAGGTTTGGCTATTGCTTCCACACATTTCGAATTTCCAGCAATCGGTTTAATTTCATCACTAACCAGGGATTGAGCCAGCCAACCTTCGGGGTATTTTAATTTTAATGGGGCTTTTGCTAATTTTTCAGAAATGGGCTGAAAACCAACTTTTATGTAGAAATTAGGATCCCCATAGGTAAACACCAGCTCAATACCATCTTCTTGTATGGTATTGAGGCCAAAATTAATTAACTTTTGACCGATTCCCTTTCCTTGATAGCTTGGATGGATTGCCACTGGACCTAAAAGAAAAGCATTCACACCGCTCTCAAACATCAGTCTAGAAAAAAAGATACTCCCCACGATTTGCTCTTTTTCAGTGGCAATAAAACAATAATAATCTTGTGGGTTAGTCATAGTCATAAGATCATAGGTTAAATCCCCAATTAATAAGCCTTCCGATAACCCTTCTGACTCCGAAAATGATTTCGTGAATAACTGCTTAATTTCTTCTCTATTGCCTGAGTGATTGATTGAAAATTTCATTTTCCTGCCTTTTTCTAGAATTAATCTGTTTATCCGTCTCAACCGGCTTCTATTTTACTGGCTCCTGATAACACCGAACGGGTTCATCAGCCAATCCGGCGGCAGTATTGAATCTTGGGTTCCATAAACCAAAGCCATCAGGGCAAGTGTATACCCGCAAATCCTCTTCGGCCATTTCTGTTCTAACAGTGTTTTTATTCATTTCACCAACGAAAAAGGGGGTAATCGGTGATCCGTGTCTAAAATCCGCCGGATCACCATTATACCGAATACACATCTCAAATAATGTGAACATAGCCGCTCCAATCCATCAAGTACCTCGAGCTGGTTCTATCCTGGTTAAGAATTGTCACTCCTTGCTCTTGTAACTATTCTTCATGACCGGATGTCTCATTACTTATAAATTGACGCATGCATGCAATGCAGGTATGATCAGTCCTATCATGCTCAATCGAATCGGCTATCCCTGTGTATCCCGCCTGCTTAACAGATCCACCAACCACACCTGCCGGCTGAATTCTGCTGCCCCGGAGCGTCTGAGGGCGCTGATCGAACAGAACCTGGCAGACTTAGAAGCCATCCTGGCTCACAACCTGGCCCACGGCTGGCGGTTGTTCCGGATCGGATCGAGCGTGATCCCATTCGGGTCGCACCCAGTCAACCAGCTGGCCTGGTGGGAAGAACACAGCGAGACGCTGTCCAGAATCGGGGAATACACCCGCCAGCATGACATCCGGTTATCGTTCCATCCCGGGCAGTTCACCGTGCTCAACTCCCCTGATTCGGATGTGGTCTCCCGAGCGGTGGATGAACTGATCTATTCTACCCATTTCCTGGACACAATGGGGATCGACAGCAGCCACAAGATCGTAATCCATCTCGGTGGAGTGTATGGGGATAAGGACGCCGCTATGGCTCGATCAATCAAGGCCATTAATCGCCTGGATCCGAAAGTGCGCGCCCGGCTGGTAATTGAAAATGACGAGCGCAACTATGCCCCTTCTGAGGCCATCCGCGTCTCTAATCAAACTGGAGTGCCGGTAGTCTTCGACAACCTGCATTACCGCGCCCTACCTGGCGAGGGAAAGCTGGAAGAAATCCTGGCAGTGGTGTTCAGTACCTGGGGGCCCGAGGATGGGATCCCCAAAGTGCATTTTTCCTCTCAGGCAAAAAATGGCCGGAAAGGCAACCACGCTGAATTTGCCGATCCAACCGAGTATCAGGAATGGATCTCGCACTGGTCAATATTTGGGGAGTTCGACCTCATGCTCGAAGCAAAGGCCAAGGATGAAGCCCTCGTTGCCCTAAAGCTTGATTAGAGTCGGCCTTGCTTTTCTGCTCTATCTTTTTGGATATCTCTACCAACCAGGGGTAAACATTCCAAACCCAGATCATCCTTTGACAGTTCTATAAGCCGCCAGGGTGCGCTCCCGGGCAAATTGGTGGTCAACCACCGGCTCTGGATAGCCGGGGACTGCGCCCACTCTCTCCCAGGGAGCATGGATCTCGGATGGGGACAATCCGGCTAGTTCCGGCACCCACCGGCGGATATAGTCGCCATTGGGATCAAACTTCTTGCTTTGGAGGATCGGGTTGAAGATCCGGAAGTAGGGGGCAGCATCCGTTCCGGTGCCGGCGGTCCACTGCCAGCCGCCGTTGTTGGCAGCCAGGTCAGCGTCGAGCAAATTCTGCATGAACCATCGCTCCCCCCGACGCCAGTCGATCAAAAGGTCTTTAACCAAAAATGAGGCCGTGATCATTCTTGCCCGGTTATGCATCCATCCAGTAGCCAGCAGTTGACGCATGGCCGCATCCACAACCGGGTAGCCAGTCCTCCCCTCAGTCCAGGCTTCAAAATCAATGGGGTCATTGTGCCAGCGTATGCCGTCATACTCCGGGCGGAAACTGCCTCCGCGTACATGCGGGAAGTGGTAGAGGATATGGATGTAAAATTCGCGCCAGATCAGTTCATTCAGCCAGGTGGTAGCCGATTTGTGGGCCGACTTGTCTGGGGCATGCTGGATCGACTGCAGGGCATGATAGACCGCGGTGCGCAGGCCCAGGACGCCCAAATGGAGATAAGGCGACAGGCTCGAGGTGCCGTCAAGATCCATGCGGTTGCGATCCTCATCATAACGGAAGATGCCCTGCTGCCTGGAGAGGAAGTCCTCGAGGCGGTGGAGGGCTTCAGATTCGCCAGTCGGGAAATTGGGCTCAGGTGGATATTCCGGCAAGGATTCGCTCGGGATGCTGGCAGGCGTGGGGATGCGTTCCGGTACTTGGACCGGCCTCAAATCCGGGGGAAGCAGTCCTTTCCAGGTCTTGCTGAAGGGTGTGTAGACAGTATAGGGTGTGCCGTCTGGCTTGCTGATTGCCAGAGGGTGATGCACAATCTGACCTTGAATAAGCCTGATGGGCAAATCAGCCTGAAGACGGTCATCCCGGCTGCGGGCGTAGGGGGTGAAATCCTCTTCAGCAAAAACGCGGCTTGCACCGGTCTCTGCCATCACTTGATGGAGCACAGCAGCCGGAGCGCCCGAACGTACAAATAGCCGGCTGCCCCGAGCTTGGAGGTCAGCATTTAACGCATGTAGGTTATTAACTAGGAAACCACGCCGCCGGTTAGAAACCAGTTCAAAATGAGGGTCGATGACAAACAGTGGCACCACAGCCCCATGCGCGAGGGCGGCATGCAGGGTCAGGTTGTCGTGCAGGCGCAGATCGCGCCTAATCCACCAGATCGATGTCATCTTCTCTCCAATCAAAGATAATTCACTTCAATATTCTGATGCATCCAGACGGACCGATTTTACAATCCAACCAGTCTATGACCCTTTTAATACGCTCGAAGGATTACGGTTCCGGTGTGTTGGTCGGCTCCGGGGTACTTGACGGCGTCGGTGTTTCCGTAGGTGGTGTCTCAGTCACCTCCACCGTCTCTGTGGGTGTTGGGGTCGCCGTTGGGGTCGGTGTCTCCGTCGGTGTGGGGGTCGGGGTCGGCGTTGGTTTGATCAAATTCAGCTCGATGGTCTTTTCGGCCACAGCATTCCGCTTACCTTCCATCCGCACCCGTAGTTCCAGCTTGCCGTCCGACAGTTCGGTCAGGTCCAGCAAATGATAATCTTTGGGTTCCTTGCTTTGCTCGGTGAATGTGCCCAAACTCGTCCATGTGTTCTCGCCGCCGATCCGGTAGCTGAGCGTGAAATTCTTAAAGCGGTCGCCGCCATATACTCGCAGGATGATCGGAAGTTCGCTGGTCTTGATCGTCTGACCTGGGGAGATGCCCTCAAATGAGATCACCGCCGGGTTGTCTTCCTCGGAGCAATCCTTCTGGGGAATGAAATAGATCGGGCTCTCAAAGCCCATCTGCTCAGCCCATTTTCTGCCCTCAGAAGTGTCCAGAATCCACTCACCTGCCCAGAAGTCGGTCACATTCATCACCAATTGGTTCGCCCGGAAATCCCCGCAGGCATCCGAAGGGAATAGCTGCGTCCAGGTATCCACCTCAATCACTTTCCATAGGTCTGCGCTGGAAGGCAGCGGGAGTTGATCGTGGGCAAAAATTTCGGTCCGCTGTGTCGGGCATTGGCTGGAAGGTACCGTGCCTGAAACGGCACACACTACCCGTTCCACCACCCCGTTCGGCCGGCGGAAAGACGTCGGATTTCCGCCTTCTGTGATCTGGATCGCATCCTGCATGAATTCTGACCAGATCGGGGCAGCCCCGGTCAGGCCGCTGGTATTCTTCATTTCAGTGTAATCCGGGTTCCCCACCCATACCCCCACCGCCAGATCAGGGGTGTAACCCATCGTCCAGTTATCCCTGAAGTCGGTGGTGGTGCCGGTTTTGGCTGCAGCCTGGAAGGGCAGCCTGAGCACAGAATTGGGCCCAAAAGCCGGCGTGCGGGCATCATTATCTGAGAGGATCGAGGAGATCAGATATGCATGCTCCGCCCGGATCACCTGTTCGCCTGCCAATTGCTGGTGCTCAAAAAGCACCTCCCCGCTGGCATTCGAAATGCGGGTGATCGCCACAGGCGGGATACGCACACCCTGGTTGGCAAACACGCCAAACACAGAGGTCATATCCAACAATGTTACTTCCCCGCCGCCCAGCGATAGGGAAAGCCCGTAGTAATCCTCGTTCAGAGTGGTGATTCCCAGCCGGTGGGCCATCTCGATCATACCATCTTCTACTGGGGTATTGGGGTCATCATAAATACCGGCAAAATCGAGGGCCTTCACCGCAGGAACATTATATGAATTCGCCAGTGCCGACCGCACCGTCACCGGCCCGTGGTAGCGTTCATCATAATTCACCGGGATATACGGATCGCGGGGATCATCCGGGTTGCCTGAAGGCGGGAACTCGGTTTCCACATCCCAGATCAGGGTGGCAGGTGTCCAGCCTTTCTCAAAGGCCGCCAGATAGGCGATCGGCTTGATCGATGAACCCGGCTGGCGCGGGGATATCGCCATATTGATCTGACCGTCGATATCCTCATTGTAGAAGTCTACTGACCCGACCATCGCCAGAATTTCACCGGTGGCCGGTTCCAGGGCCACCAGCGCCCCGCTCTGTACGTTATTGGCCTGCAGCAAGGTGATATGTTTCTCCAGCGAAGAAATCGCCAAATCCTGCAGTCGCGGATCAAGTGTGGTTTCCACTGTAAATCCAGAGCGGTAGATCGTTTGGGGATCATATTCCGCTTCTAAAAGCGTGCGGATGTAGTTAACCCAGTGCGGATACCTGATCTGCACATACGGTTGGTGGAATTCATAATCCTCCAGGGCATATGCAGCTTCGGAACCAGTTTCCAGGTCCACACAAATTCGCTGCACGCTGTTTGAGACATAAATGCAGTTCTGGGCTTCGCTGGCCTCATACATCAGGCGCAGCACGTACTTCTGCCGGTTCAAGGTCACTTCGCGGTTAGTGTAAACATCATACACCGAGGGCGCCTGGGTCAGACCGGCCAGAAAGGCTGCCTGCTCCAATGTGATTTGACCGGCGTGAACGCCGAAATAGGTTTCCGACGCAGCCTCGATCCCATAGGCAAGGTTGCCGTAAAAATTCTCATTCAGGTACAGCTCAAGGATCTCATCCTTGGTGTAATTATTGGTCAGTTCAATTGCCAGAATGGCTTCCTTCACCTTGCGCAGGTAGGTGCGCTGGTTGGCTTCTTCTGGCTCCAGAAACAGCATCCGGGCTACCTGCTGTGTGATCGAAGAAGCGCCGGAAACCACTTCGCCGCTTTGCGCATTCTGGATGAAGGCCCGCACGATCGCAAAAGGGCTGAACCCAGGGTGGCTGTAAAAATGTTCGTCCTCGGTTGCTACCGTGGCAGCCACAATATAGGGAGAGATCTCATCCAGGGTTACATACGTCCGCCGGCCAGCGCTGGGATCCAGAATCTCATAGAGCAGGTTACCGTGCCGGTCCAGGATTCGGGTTGTCTGGAACTGAGATGTGCGCGATTGTACATCTTCCACCGAGGGTAGCGTCGCCGCGATGGAATAATACTGAACCATCATGAAAGAGAATACACCCAGCGCCACCACCAAGCCGGCAAAAGCTGTCAAAATCAAGCCGCGTAATAAACATCCGCCCGCCCGGCTAAAATTCTGGCCGTTCTGACCATTCCCTCGGCTGCGGTTACCAAATCGAAGCCAGCGACCCCGCCGAGGCGGGTCTGGTGGTGGAGCAGGGGGATACCCCTGGTATCCCTGGTACTGGTAAGACGAAGGGGTAGAGAATGCAGATGGTGTCACGCGGGTTGCATCAAGGTCGTCTTCCGGCACTCGCCGGGGCAGCGGCATGCCATCCTCATCCAGCAGAGGCTTGCTGGTCCTGTCAGACCTGCCTAACGGCGGCGGAGGTGGAACCTGACCTGATCTTCGTGCAGCCACCGGGCTGGTATCAGCAAGACCATCAGAATCTTCCAAATCATGACGATCTTCCAGATCATTTAGGCCATCTGTCTCCGCTTCAGAATCCGCCAATGATGTGGCTGATGGAATCGCACCTTGGTCTAGATCCAAAGCTTCAGCAGGTTTCGGGATGCCCTCAAAAACCAGTCCTCCGGTCTGTACCGCGGGTATATCCTCATCAGGGTTTTCAGCGGCAGGAGGCGATTCGTCCAGCAGTTCCCCCCCAGGGATTTCTGGTTCTTCCCTGTTGGCGGCTGCCATAACTCCGGTCGCATCTGGAAAATTGGTAAAAGTACCTTTCGCATCATCATCAAAGGCGGGCAGATTAAATGGTTCTAGCCCCGGCGGAACTTCCTCGGTTTGCAGAGAATCCGCATCTGCGCGGCCAAGCAAAGCCGAAGTATGATCAGGTAGGTCTTCTGACTGATCCCCCTCATCCTCACGACGATCCTCAACCGGACTGCCGCGGTAGATCCCGATTGTCCCATCTTCAGGAGGTTCAACAGGCTCAGATGACCGGGAGGTCAACCGGCGAAAACGGTCCGCTGGGGCCTCTAGATTCGATTCCCCGGGATGGTCTGCCCCCCTTCGTTCTTCATCCTCAGATTTATAATTATCTTCCTGATTTTCTTTACTCATTTGTATCCTTAACCTTATCAGGCTGCATTAATACCAATATCGCCAAAGTTCCAGACATCACCATCACACCATCTTGATTTTTCACCCGCAAACCCATTTTTACCAGTCCAGAGGAATTGCCTTTCAGAGATCTGGTATCCATAATTTCCATCTCAACCCGAATGGTATCGCCGATATAAACCGGCTGATGAAACTTCCATTTGATTATCTCTCTAAATGCACCAATCGTGCCATCTAACACGCCAGTACTCAGCAATAATCCAGAAGCGATTGAGACCACCAGCAAACCATGCGCCACTCGCTTGCCAAATTCGGTTTCACCGGCATACTCAACATCCATATGGATAGGGTTATAATCCCCCGAAAGACCAGCGAAATTGACGATGTCGGACTTGGTAATTGTCCTTCCAGACGTCACCACTGATTGGCCTGGTTTAAATTCCTCAAACCACAGACCTCTTGGCACACTTGGGAATGGTGTCATGTTTTCTTCTCCTGAGTCCAGATGACTGATTCTAGCATACTGGCAGTCACCCGCAAAGCGTTGAAACATAGACTGACCCATATGAGAATTAAACCAACTGTCTCCATATCTTAACGCAAAATCTGATTAATTGTTCCCTCCAGCCGATATAATTTCAACCGGAAATAGACCTCAACCCTTTGACCTCAGGCAAATCTGACCGTACAATCCTATTATGAGAACCTGGAAATTACATCGCGATGACCCTCTCTGCCTGACACTGGCAGCGGATGCCCGTCTTGCCGATCTGGACTATGGCAACGATCAGATCTGGGAAGTTACCCTCGGCAGTGGTGAACCTTCAGGGATCAGCCTGCAAACCACTTACGGTCTTCGAGCCCGTAGTATGCGCATCTTTCCACAATTTGTGGAAGCTCACACGGCAATTTCTGACCCAGCCGACTTTGAAGAACCACCTGAAATCCACCAATTTGCGTCCAACTATCTCAACATAAAATTCTCCCCCTTTTTTGGCATCGAAGTCAATCTTGAATACTGGGTGCCAGATGGACAAACCATCGCCGGCAGGATATGGGTAAAAAACACCTCAGATCTAGACCGGGACCTTCGTGTGGAATTGACCGCCATTCTCAATCCCAACGCTGAAGGCAGGCCCCTGATCCCGCGGATTGTCGAGTCCACCCATGTGCTCCAGGGGCTCACTGAAAACCTGCATCCAGTGCTGTTCATCACCGGCGGCGCCAGAGGTGAAGCCAGCCCTCACCCCCACCTCTACCATGACCTAAACCTCAAACCCGGCAGCTTTCGCCGCTTCACCTGGGTGCTCGCCTCTCTCCAGGAGAATGAGGAATCCTTCCGCCACGCCCGTCTTACTGCTGCCCAGAATTGGGATGCCCAGATTTCACGTATTCAAATGCTGGCAGCACAGGAGGTACACATTTATACCGGAGAACCAGATTGGGATACCGCCCTCGCCATGGCCCAAAAAACTGCAGCTCTCCTCCGTTTCTCACCCAACCAGCACCTTCCTTATCATTCATTTGTCGCTACCCGCCTGCCCGACCAGGGTTATTCCTCCCAGGGCAGCGGGATTGAATATAACCACCTATGGGACGGGCAGACCCCTCTTGAAACCTGGTACCTTTCTCAATTCCTGCTGCCATCCAATATTGAAGCCGCCAAAGGATTGCTGGATAATTTCCTCAGCCACCAGCAGCCGGATGGCTTCATAGACCATAAACTGGGCCTAGGCGGCCAACGTAGCAACCTGACTGCTGCCCCTTTCCTGGTCAGTATTGCCTGGCGCATCTACCAGCACACCCACGACCTGGAGTACCTTAAACGTGTATACCACCCGCTGCTGAATCACCTCCAAACCTGGTTCAATGATGATAACGATCGCGATGGCGACGGCATCCCCGAATGGCCTAATCTTTTGCAGACCGGATACGACGAAAACCCGGCATTTTCTCGCTGGCAGCCCTGGTCATCTGGGAACGATATCCAGTTGGTGGAATGCCCCGATCTGTGCGCCTACCTGTTGCGTGAGATCTCACTGCTGAAAAAAATTGCAGGCCTGATCGGATTCAAGAAATCCACCCTGGCGTTAGAAGCCCTCGCCGATAACCTCCAAACCGCTGTCCAGAACGCATGGAACGGTCGCAGGGCCACCTTCCAATACTGGGACCGGGAAAGCCACCAGACACCCAGAGGAGAAACCCTCAAAACGCGTATCGGCTCCGGTGAAATGCTCTTGGATCTGGTTTTCGGTTTGCCCACCCGCTTGCAAATCCGGTTGGAGTCTAAGGAACTGTCTTCCTCCAAAATTGAAATATCCATCCACGGCACCCTGGCCAACGGCCAGCACCGGGTGGAAAAAATCACCTCTGGAAATCTCACCTGGGTGCAGGACACCAGCGTGGTGACCCTCGAAAGCCTGTATTCCGAAGTGGAACACCTCTATATTCAAGGATTATCAGATGAAGGCAAGGTCAGCCTGCAGATTGTTGACCTCTACCAGGAAGACCACACCTTACTTACACCAATTTGGGCTGGTATCCCCACGGATCGGCAACTAAAGCAGATCATCAAGCGCAAACTATCAGACAAAAACGCTTATGGGCGAAAATCCGGTATTCCAGCAATTCCCAAACCCAAACCAAAAGCCGCTCTCGATGAGGGTATGCAAGTTTGGCTGCCGTGGAATGCTATGGTTGCAGAAGGGCTGCTGGCCTATGGTAAAATCCAATTAGCCGCTGACCTGTTTACCCGCATTATGAGCGCGGCCATCCGAAATCTAAAGCAAGAAGGTAGTTTCCGCGCTCATTATCACGCAGAGCAAGGCACTCCAACCGGACAGCGCAATCATCTGATCGGACTGCCGCCTGTAGGTCTATTTCTGGAGATTCTCGGGGTCCGTCTAATGACCGATGGCCAGATTAAACTGATGCACAAAAACCCTTTCCCTTGGGATGTTAAGCTCTCTTTCCGCGGCACATCAATTACTTGTACACAGCAGGAGGTTATCCTGAAATTCCCGCATGGAGAAACCATCACGGCTAACGAACACATTCCTTGCCTGGTGGAAAATAATCTAATCAAAGTGGAGAACGAACAATAGAACTCGGACATGTCATTCTGCCTGTACTTCAGGTCATCATAGGGCTGGTGTTTATTTCCAGTTTGGTTGGCATCGCTGTTCAACGGTTCCGCATGCCCTATACCGTTGGTCTGGTGCTGATGGGCTTAGGCCTAGCAATCGTTGCTCAAAACTCCGAGGAGATTTTTGGCGCGGTTAATCTAGATGAATTCCTGCTCCCAGAGGTGATCCTCACCATTCTGGTGCCTCCGCTGATCTTTGAAGCTGCCTTCCACATAAAATTCGAAGACCTGCGCCGCAACTTAAAAGAAATCCTGACCTTTGCCTTCCCCGGTGTACTGATCACCATGTTCATGGTAGGGTTTCTGGTCTCATGGGGCGCCTCTATTCCGATCGAGGTAGCCCTGATCTTTGGCGCATTGATTGCCGCCACAGACCCAGTGGCGGTGGTCGCCCTATTCCGCTCCCTCGGGGTACCCAAACAATTGTTAACCCTGCTGGAAGGCGAGAGCCTGTTGAATGACGGGATCGCCATCCTGATCTTCAATCTGATGATTGCCATCACCCTGGGGACCAAAGAATTTGGCGCGGTTGCGTTTGTCAGAGATTTCATCCTCATCGCTGGCGGGGGGTTTCTTACCGGCATGGTTGTGTCGGCCATTGTTTCATTGATCATCCGCCAGGTAAACAACTATCTGATCGAAGGTACGTTAACCATCGCAGCTGCCTACGGTTCCTATCTCATCGCTGAAGAACTGCATGCCAGCGGAGTGCTGGCCGTGGTAGCTGCCGGTCTGGTGATTGGCAATATCGGTGAGCGCGGTATGTCTCCCACCACCCGGCTGAGCCTGTTCAACTTCTGGGAATTCTTTGCCTATATCTCCAACTCATTTGCCTTTCTCTCAATCGGGCTGGTGATCGATCTCACCGACCTGTTGGCAAACTGGCAGCGAATTTTGTTTGCGATTGCAGCTGTTCTGATTGCCAGGGCAGTGGTCATCTACCTTTTCTCCTACTCATTCCGAAACATCACTGCCAAGATGCAGCATGTCATCTACTGGGGCGGTCTGCGCGGTGCCATCTCTCTGGCTCTGGTCCTTTCATTGCCCGTTGCGCTGGGTGAAGAAACCCGTGAGCTCCTCCAGGATATGACCTTTGGTGTGGTGCTTTTTACTTTGCTTGTCCAAGGCACCACAATGCGTCCAATCATCAAACGGTTAGGGTTTGGGACTCGCACAAAAAACCAGGAATCTTATGAACGGCATCAAGCCCGCGCAGTCGCCGCCCAACGTTCGTATGAACGCGTCGCGGAGATGCATAAAGAAGGACTGATCTCTGAACACGCTTGGGAAATCCTGGATCCTGCCATGCAGCGCCAGATAGAAATGCGCAGAGAGGTGGTCCACGAGATCATGCATGCCAATCCCAATGTGGAAAGCGCTGAGTTAGAAACCGCCTTTGAGGAAATATTGCGCACCCAGCGCAGCACCTACAACACCCTGCTCTCCGATGGCGCGATCAACGAAGAAACCTTCACCTCACTGGTCAATGAAATCGATGCCGCCCTGATGAACCAGGACATCAGTTATTCCGACCTGCTTCTCCGCCGCACCGCCGACCTTCCACCGATCACCCATATGATCGTCGCCACTGTTAGTGAACCAGATGTCTATGAAACCCTGCACATGCTGGCTATCCGGGGCATCCCCACCATCCGGCTGACAAGTAACTTGGGCCCATCTACCAATCTCTCGATCACCATGATTATTGGCGCAGAAGCCAGCCAGGTAGAAGAAATTATCAGCACAATCACAAAATGCTGTGAACTCCCGCAGGTTCGCAAGGGCAACATTCTCAGCTTAATTAATGCCAGGAATAAAACCAAGCTGGAACAGCAAGCCGAAACTGCCAGTATTTTTGTGTTTGATGTTGAGCATTATGAGGAAATATAGCTATGAAAATGATCTTTTGCATCCTGCAGACTTCAGACCGGGATAACGTAGCCGAAGCCCTGAACAAGGCCGGTCACCAGGTGACGATCCTGCCATCAACGGGGGCTTATTTCCGGCGTGGCAACGCCACCATGATCGCCGGTGTGGACGATGAAAAAGTGGAAAGCGCTTTGCAGATTATTAGAGATACAGTCAAAGACCCGGACGACCCAGGTCAGAAACGTGCCACTCTCTTTGTTATAAACGTGGACCAATACCACCAGGTTTAGAAAAAACGCGAATCACCCGTATGGGCGGGTTCTCCCTTGTGCTGCAAGTGGAACCCGCCCAATTTTGTTAAATCTTGATATTCAAAGAGAAACAACCATTTTCTAGGAAATCTTCCTGTATCCCTGATAATAATACAGAAGGGGCTGCTTGCCATCCTTTGGGAAATCGTTGGACAGAGCTGCCACCACCTTTCCAAAGAACACTGTGGTCGTACCCGAATCAAAAGTGCCCACCACCTCACAATCAAAAGCAGAAAGACCGCCGGCAAGCAGCGGACTTCCTGTTTTCAGGGTAAACGCATCAACCCCATCAAAACGATCCCTGTCCTGGTCCACCCTCCCAGCAAACCTGTCTGAGATTATTTGCTGGTCTTCGGCCAGCAGGGTAACCCCGTATCTCCCTGATTTCAGGATCGGATCGTGGGCCGAGGATGTTTTATTCACCGAGATCAGCACGATAGGCGGATCAATGGAAACAGAAGTGAAAGAGCTGACCGTCAGTCCAAATTTACGCCCCTCAAATTCTGTGGCAGCCACACCCACGCCGCTGGCCCAGAGGCGCATTCCCAGCCTCAGTTGTTCCCCAGGATTAATGTTCTGCCTGCGATTTTTCATAGCCCCCATTCTAATTCAAACTGCTTTCAAAACCTAAGATATTTACAAAGCTCTTATAGCGCCTTTCTTCACAGGCGGCGCTTTGAGCGGCAGTCAGACTGCTACCAAGCCTCCCGCACCCGCCGGTAGGTTTCCTCCAGCGATTCCGGCATCACCCGCGTCTGCCCGATGGCGGTCATGAAGTTGGTATCCCCTCTCCAGCGCGGCACCACATGCAGGTGGATATGAGCTTCAATCCCCGCCCCGGCCGCCTCCCCCATATTGATCCCAATATTAAACCCCTCCGGGTGGTAGACCTTCCTCAGTGTCACGCTGACATGATTGACCAGTTCAAACATTTCCGCCCGAATTACCGGATCAAGATCATCCAGGTCTGATACGTGCTGGTACGGCAGCACCATAATATGTCCATTGGTATAGGGGAAGGTATTGAGGATCACAAACGCTCTTTCCCCCCGGAACAGGATCCCATTTTCAGGACCATCCTCTTCAGCCAGCGCCTTGCAGAACACGCATTCATCCTCTTTTTGAGACATAATATACCCCATCCGCCAGGGAGACCAGAGATGTTTCATAGAAATAGTATAACGGTTAGTCGGTTAGTCTGCTAGTAGGATTGTCGTTTAGTCATTACTGTAATTGGTGCATTGGAGAGACACACTTTAACCTGTTCACCCCCTAAAAACTAAGAAACAAACCACTATTCACCACCTATCCCTTGACACTTTCCAATCTTCCAGAGTATTCTCTTTTGCATGAGTGAGCAGTTATCCCTCTTCCCGGAGCCTAAGCGCAGCTATTCGATCATTGAGATCAACACCTACCTGCGCACCCTGCTGGAAGGCGACTCACTTCTGCAGGATATCTGGGTAGAGGGAGAGATCTCTAATCTCTCGCGTCCCAAATCCGGGCATCTCTATTTCACCCTCAAGGATTCACAGGCAGCCATCCGCTGTGTCATGTGGCGCAGCCAGACCGCTAGGCTGGCCGCCATCCCGCAGGACGGCATGGCAGTAGAAGTTCACGGTAGCATCAGTGTGTATGAGGCTGCCGGGCAATACCAACTGTATGCCGACCAGATCCGCCCCGCCGGGGAAGGGCTGCTATACCAGGAGTTCAACCGCCTGAAAAATAAACTGGAAGCAGAGGGACTATTCGACCCGGCGCATAAACGCCCCATCCCAGAGATGCCCGCCGTGATTGGGGTCGTCACCTCACCCACCGGGGCCGCCATCCAGGATATCCTCAACACCCTCAAGCGGCGTTATCCTCTGGCCAGGGTAGTGCTGGCCCCGGCTGCCGTGCAAGGAGACGCAGCCCCCGGGGAGATCGCCAGCGCCATCCATGCCCTCAACCAGCAGATACAACCGGATGTCATCCTGGTAGGCCGCGGCGGCGGCTCGATCGAAGACCTATGGGCCTTCAATCAAGAAATCGTCGCCCGGGCGATCTTTGCCTCCGACGCGCCGGTGATCAGCGGCGTGGGCCATGAAATTGACTTCACCATCTCAGACTTTGTGGCTGATCTGCGTGCTCCTACCCCAACAGCCGCGGCAGAACTGGCTGTACCCGATCAAATTGAACTGGCTGGCATCTTGCTTGAACGCCGAGAAACCCTCCAGCGTCAGATCAAAGACCGCCTCAACGAGCAGCGCTGGGCGCTTGGACAAACCGCCAGCCGCCTCCAACAGGTATCCCCTGCAGCGCAGCTGGCTGCCGGACGCCAAACCCTGGATGAACTTTTCCGCCGGGGAGAGCGCGCCCTGCAGCATCACATTAAACTCCAACAAACACGCCTGTCTGGCCTGTCACAGCAGTTGGATTCCCTGAGCCCACAAAACGTGCTCAGACGCGGTTATGCGGCTGTCTCCAGCGGCGGGAGACCAGTGACCAGTCTGAAAGATATCCAACCCGGAAACCAAATCCACGTGCAGGTCCGGGATGGCAGTTTTGATGCCCGTGTGACCGCAAAGGAAGAAAAAAATGAGCAAATCAACTGAAATTACTTCCCTGAGCTACGAGCAAGCTTTTGAAGAACTCCAAGCCCTGATCAATACCCTGGAATCTGGTGAAAAGTCGCTGGATGAGACTCTCAAGCTATACCAACGCGGCCAGGCCCTTTACCAGCATTGCCAAAAACTTTTAGAAGAAGCCGAACTCAAGATTGAAACCCTGGATATCCCAGAGTAAATACTGCCAAACAGATCAATCCAACAAGGGGGAATCATCAAGATCAATCAAAAAATGGTGAGGGCGGGTTCTCGATTGAAATTCAATCGGAACCCGCCCTTATTCCAAAAATTTTGAATCTAAAGGTGAAGAACTCGTTGGAAAAATCCGACTTAATCCCCAGGTTCAAACACCAGCACATCCTCCCCTTCAGTGTAGAGCACCAGCCGGTCGCCTTCGACGGCAAAGTGAGTCACACTTTCCAGAAGAGACATAAAATCAATCTCCTGCTGGTTGAGGTCTCCCCGGCAAGCCATCCGGGTCATCCCCAGAGGGCCAAAGGTCAGCATCTTGGTTTCCTCATCAATCTCTACCGGACCGAAGTAATTATTGCAGCCCGTGGTGCCAGCCACCAGCCCGGTCTCTGGATCATACGTGAAGGTAGCCTCCCCGCCCCTGACAATATTGCGCTGCCCAGATTCACTTCCCATACTCAGTAATTTCCAGGTTCGTCCATCCAGATTTCCAGATTCTTCCATCAATGCCTCCTCCTGGGAGATCACTTCCACCAGCACATACCGCAGCGAACTGCCATCTGCAGGCGGATTCTCTACCTCAACCTGTTTTACCAGCAGCGAATAGCGGTATCCTGGTTGGTACTCAAAGCCTTCAATCTGGGTGTAAAAGAACTGCCAGTCTTCGTCATTCCCAAACTTAACCTGCATACATTTCTGCGGACCGGCGCCCCCTTCACAGTCCACCAGGTCAGGGGCAATCAACATGGACACCTTAACCATATCCGACTCTGGTCCAAACCCCGCATCACTTGGTTCCCGGTTGACAGCATTCTCGGCTTCTATCCCGCTCACTTCATTCTCTGCGCCATCCGCCGGTTGAACATTTCCCGCACAGGCTGCCAGAAAAATCATCAGCAAGCCAAAAATTAATAAACTTTTAGTTTTCATTGAGTTCTCCTGTGTTCCACGCGTGAATCTACTGGTCTTAGTATACGCAATAAGAACGATGAAAGCGATGCCTGGGTTCCCACCCAGGAGTACTAGTTTTCGTTCAAATTTGATAGGTACTCTGCAGCAAACTCCAAAGCCTGCTCCCGGGTCTGCACTTCCCCCTCCACCTGCGCCTCAATCAGTGCATTAAGCACCTCACCGACCACCGGGCCGGGTTTGATCCCCAATCTGGCAATCAACGCATTCCCATCCAGCAGCGCCTTGGGCAAAGCTAACTGCGGGGTTTCGAAATACCCTTCCAAAAGCGTTCTAACTGCATCCAAATGCTGTTCCATTATCTCTTTGCTCAAGGTATAACCGTATACACCGCGCAAGTCAGCCAGCTCCAGCAGGCAGATGTCAATCCCGGTATCCCGATTGTCCCGCCAGAAATGGTAGATAGCCTTCTTGCTGGGCCCAGCCTCAAGTTTAGCCAAATACCAGGGACGGGCATGATCCGCGATTGTACGTCTCAGGCGGTGGATTTCAGCTCTGCTCAGTTTCAACCTGGCACCGAAATGCGCCGCAAATTCCGCCCCGCTGGCTTCATGACCGGTAAACCGGATGCGGCCACCCTCCTCAACCGTGAGGTGTGCCGGTTTGGTGATATCGTGCAGCAGCGCGGCTAAAAAGATCAGCGGCCGGGCAGTCCGCTCCGGCACCAGTTCCTCTGCCATATGGGCACTGATCTGCTTCCGGTAACGACCCAGACGCTGCGAAACCAGTCCGCTGAATAAGTCTCCTCCCGATTGATTGTCATGGACATAATGCTCATCCAGCAGCTGCAATATTTCTTCCAGCCCCTCGACCGTGTGCAGGGTGTGTTCCCACAGATCATAAATGTGCGGGGGAGCGTGGCTCACAGTCTTCAACTCTGCAATTTCCGGGAGAATTATTTCCATCGCCCCCAACCTGTCCAAGATCCTCAGGCTGGCAGAAGGTCTGGGGCTGTCCAGTATCTTAAAAAGCTCATCCCGCAGGCGTTCAGCTGAAACATCAACCAGGCTTGGTACCGACTCAACGATCAACTGCCGGGTTTTAGGCGCAATCGCGAGCTGGTATTTTGCCGACATCCGAACTGCCCTCAGCACCCGCACCGGATCGCTGCGTAAAGATTCCTCCGAGCAGGCATTTAACCGCCGTTGCAGCAGATCACTTGCCCCGCCAAGAGGATCAATCAACGTATCCATTTCAGCCAGGGAGACAGCCATTGCATTGATCGAGAAATCCCGGTTTTGCAGGTCATCCACCAGGTCCTTCCCCTGTAACTTAACAAAATCGAAGATCTGCCGGGGTTGATTTTCCGGGGTCAAGACCACTCGCCCCACCTGGAATTCCTCATCCAGGGTAAAATATGCACCGCCGAGCGCATCCGCTACCTTCCGGCCAGTCTCCAAAGAATCCTCATTGACCACAAAGTCCAGATCATGGGATGACCAGCCCAATAATCCATCACGGACAGCCCCCCCAACCAGATAGATTCCCCCCAATTCCACGGATTTCCCTGCCAGCAATTCAGCAATCTTGCCCACCAGCGGGGATAAACTCAACTTACCACTCACCAATAGCCCTATTCCTTCGGAGAGTACACATCCAAATCTACAACACCCACGAACGGCAGGTCTCGGTAGAATTCATCCAGATCCAGCCCATACCCAAACACGAACTTGTCTTCAATATCAAAACCGACATAATCCAGTTTGATATCCACTTCTCGCCGGGCCGCTTTATCCAGCAACGTGCATATTTTCAGGCTTTTAGGATGGCGGGTCTCCAGCACCTCCAGCAGCGAACACATGGTATAACCGCTGTCCACAATGTCTTCCACAATCAGAACATTCCTGCCGTAGATATCCATGTTCAGGTCCATGGTGATACGTACGGTGCCAGAAGATTCACGCCGCCCCACCCCATAGGAGGACAGCGCCATAAAATCAATCATATGCGGAATGGTCAACTCGCGCATCAGATCAGTCAGAAACATCACTCCGCCGCGCAGCACGCAGACCATCAGCAGTTCTTCCCCAGCATAATCACTGCTGATCTGACGGCCCAATTCGGCCACCCGCCTCTTCAGATCCTCCTCCGTGACCAAAACCTCTTTGAGATATTTTTTATATGTTTCCGAAGGCATCATTCATCCCCGCTTTCCCGGCACCTGGTGGCATCTTCGGCAGCGGGCTTCATACATCTCATCCGCGCCGACAATCACCACCGGGTCATCATACTTTGCCGGACTGCCGTTGACCAGACGCTGGGTGCGGGATGCATCCTTGCCGCAGACCATACAGATCGCATGCAGTTTACTGACATTCTCAGCCTGAGAGATCAGCACCGGCATTGATCCAAAGGGTTCCCCCCTGAAATCCAGATCCAATCCGCTGACAATCACTCGCAGTCCTTTTTCCGCCAATTCATTCACCAGATCAATAATCCCTGCATCCAAAAATTGGGCTTCATCAATCGCCACCACCGTGGTTTCAGCGGCCAGATTGGCGCGGATATCTTCAGAGTTCTTGATCGGGATGGCATCGAAATGGCTGCCCGCATGAGAAACCACCTTGACCGCATCATAACGGGTATCGATCGCTGGCTTGAAGACCTGCACCTTGTGCCTGGCAATCTCTGCCCGGCGCAGCCGGCGGATCATTTCATCTGTTTTGCCGCAGAACATCGAGCCAGTAATCACTTCTACGGAACCTGTTTTCTCTGTCATATACACCTCTTAAATATAAATAATAGCTGCCAGTTGTTAAATCTGATCGATTTCCGATTAAGCGTTGGAACTATGCCTAGTGTACTTGATGTTAGAGGGGATGACAAGCATGAGGGAAAAACCATGCCTTATCCTCTACCATTTTCACCGGCAGGGAAAAGGCAGACTGCGAAGCCACTGGTAGAGAGGTCTCAAAAGAAAAAACGCCTTCATGATGAAGGCGTTTTTCTCTCAATTTTTTTTAATAACCCTATGCTTCCTCTCCGGGGAGCTCGTAGCCCATGCGGCGCATAGCTTTCTTGAAATCGGCCAGCGATTTTCGGCCAAAACCGTCAATTGCCAGCACAGCCTCATCGCCGCCTTCTTCCAATTTGGCAATCAAATCGCCAGCGGTAGCCAATCCAGCATCCACCAGCAATTTGGTGGCACGCGCAGCCACTTCAAACTCTTCCAGCAGGCGGTTGGGAGAAGTCTTGGAGGTCTCACGGCTTTCTTTCTCCGCCACGTACTGCTGCCGGGCTTCAAGCCGCTTGTAGAAGCGGTCCACCTGACCTTCGGTGTCCACAATGCGCTGCTCGCCGGTGAAGAATGGGTGACAGGCAGAGCAAATATCCACACGGATCTCTTTCTTCGTGGAGCCAACCGTCCAGGTCTCACCACAGGCACAAGTTACACGTGCTTCAGGGAAATATGTCGGATGAATGTTTTCTTTCATCTGTATAAACCTTTCAAATGCGTCGGACTAGTCGCCAGAAGTGGCAACCGGTTCCACACGTACACTCTTCTTGCCGCCGCGAATATTTTCATACACAACCACACCTTCGCTCTTGGCAAACAGAGTGTGATCTTTGCCCATACCAACGTTACGGCCGGGAAATATTTTAGTACCGCGCTGGCGCACCAGGATATTGCCTGGAATTACATACTCACCACCATAGCGCTTCACGCCCAAGCGTTTTGATTCGCTGTCTCTACCATTGCGGGATGAACCGCCGCCTTTTTTATGAGCCATTTCTACCTCTCATTCCTGTCCCAAAACCCTATTCTTCCAGGGTCTCGGCTTTGGTTTCTGTTTCTTGCTTTTTGGCAGCTTTGGCGGTGATCTTATCGATCATCAGCCGGGTGTACTGCTGTCGGTGGCCCTGCTTTACGCGATAGCGCTGGCGGGACTTATACTTAAAGACAATGATCTTCGGAGCTTTGAACTGATCTACCACGGTGGCAGAAACCTTTGCCCCGCTAACGGTAGGGGTTCCAACGGTGATCTTGCCCTTATCGGAAATCAGCAGAACCTCGCTGATATCCAATTTTTTGCCCACTTCAAGGGGCAGGCGGTCCACTTCAATGGTGGCGCCTTCGACAGCTTTATATTGCTTGCCGCCGCTTTGCACGATAGCATACTTCATGATTGTTCCTCCAATCTTCACTTCACCACTCATCCCGCGTCCTTTCGCCTGTCAGGCCTCCGCCAGTGAGCGGGGAAGTTGGGGGTAAAGGCTTGCTGAGCAAACCTTATTTACCTGTTAATGTGACAAGACACAATATACAGCCCCAGCCGTTGCCGGGGCAGTAAGCGGAAGGAATTATATCGAGGTTGGGCGGGGTTGTCAATAATCCCGACGCACTGATTCTAATGTTTTTTCCCTAATCTCCCTTTTTCGCCCGGATTTCAGCCAAATTATATACCCAGGCATACTCAAGCCCATTGATCACTACCACATGCTCCGGCTGATAGCCCTCCACATACTCAAAGGCTGGGCCAGACATCCCCCGTTGCTTCTGCGATTGATACAACACCCAGTAATCTGCATCAAACACCTCATCAGTGAATTCCCACTCATACCAGGGCATCTCGTTGATCTGCCAGTCGAAATGAAACCCGAACGCGTTGGAATAAAAGGAGTAGATCACCAGGTCCACCTTCCCCGGCTTAGTCATTAGATACTCCGCAGCCTGATCCAAGCCTTCCCCATAGCCCACCATCATCACTTCTACCGCGCTCTGTGTACCGCCCATAAATGGATTGTAGTAGCTCAACCCATAAGGAAACACCCGGTATACCAGCAGCACTTGCAGGCCAGCAATTGCCAGTAAAGCCAAGAGGATTAATCCATGCTGAAGATTCTGTCTCTTCCATGGTTTTGTCACCAGTTCAACCAGCCGCCTGACCCATAGATAATAACCCGCCGCCGCCATCAGGTTCAGGGGCAGCAGAGACGGCAGAATATACCGGTCAAATTTCTTCACGCTCAGGGTCATCAGCAGGATGTAGCCCAGCCCAAAGACAGCCAGCCTGCCTACCACCAGCCATGAGATTTCCGGCAATTGAACCCGTTTCCGCAACACATAGGCAGCGATCAGCAGCAGCAGCCCCGCCTGAGTCACCGGACTACCCCGCCAGAGATAAGTGATCAGGTAATAACTGGCATACTCCCACCCAAATACACCGCTGGGATTGATTTCCCCATTGAAGAACATCGGCGAGATCAGATCAGCGCCCCCCTGGTCGAGTACAAATGAAGCGATCCTTCCCAGCTTTTCCCAGGGAGCCTGCCACATGGCAGGCCAAAACAGGGCTATCACCGCCAGGGCAACCAGCAGCCAGAGCAGAACCGCCCCGACAAGTTTCCCCATCCCCCCCCAAGACCGTGGCGGCCAAAAGATCTCACTCCGAGAACCAAGCCATTCGATCAAACCAAATAACCCCAAAAATCCCACCAACATCAACCCAGGCACCTTAGTCAGCACGCTCAAACCGCCCAGCACAGCCGAGAACAGCAGCCATCCAATCCGGTTCTCTTTCAGATAAACCAGCATCGCCAGCAGTGAGGCCAGCATCAGGGTGGAGAGAATTCCATCCACGAACAAGAAGCGCGAGTGTTCAAAATAAAATGGAGAGAAACCCGCCAGGATCATTCCAGGCAAAGCCAGCCAAATCGGGAACAACCTGCGTGCCAGCAAATAGGCTACCAGGAGGAAAATTGCGTTAAATAGAACTACATTCCTCCGGGCAAAAATCAAAACATAATTCAAACTGAGATCTTGGCCCTTCAACATCCTGCGCAGGATCAAATCCGGAATTTCCAGTTCCCCATACTCCTCTGCAAACTCTGGATACACCTTAAAAAATGCAGCCGCACCCAGCCAATTGGTGGTCACTCCAGGATGCACAACCAGGTCCGTACCTTCATATTCCTGGTTGGCAACTGCCCAATAAAAACGGGCGCCGTGCTTGAGATAGTAGGCTTCATCGATAAATGTATATTGCCCCAGCATTTTTGCACGCGGCACGAGAAGGATCGCTGCCAATACCAGCAGCCCCCCAACCTCAACGAGAGATTTTCTCAACTTCTCTTTACGCATTGTTTGCCTTAGACAGTTACGGGTAGATAATAGCATAAATCCATGAGAAATCGCCTATAATCTGATGGGCTGGAGTGAAAATCAAGATTATTAGAACCGGATAAATTTCCTCTAGTCTGATTGACCAAACCCTCTCCATACGGTATAATCGCTCGGCATTCATCGCGGGATGAGTGTTGCATTTATTTAATTTAAACAATAGGTAAAGGATTAAGATGCCAAAACGAACATACCAACCCAAGAAACGTCGCCGAATCCGCGTTCACGGTTTCCGCGCCCGGATGGCCACCAGCGGTGGGCGTGATGTACTCAAGCGCCGCCGGGCAAAAGGACGCAAGCGCCTCAGCGTTTTGATGAACAATCACGTAAAGAAAACAAACTGGAACAGTAAATAAGCCCTGGCAGATACATGCCACCGGCTCTTTTATCTGAGTTGATTTGTGATCGGTGAACAAACGGTTTCGCCTGAAAAATTCTTCAGACTTCCAACGGGTGCGGCGCGCTGGAAAAGCCATTGCCCACCCGTTTGTTGTGTTGCTCTACCTGCCTAACGGTCTCGACCAGGTCAGGATCGGAGTGGCTGCCGGGAAATCTGTTGGCAATGCTGTACAGCGGAATCGTGCCAAAAGGGTAATGCGCGCTGCGATGCAATCCCTGTTGGAAGAGCTAAAACCCGGCAATGACATTGTTCTCATCGCCCGCAAACCAATTTTGGAAGCCAAAACGCCTGATCTGATCAGAATCTTGCAGCCCCGGATGAAAAACGCAGGACTGCTGGAATGAACCGTGATATGTAAAAAGAGATGAAACTAAACCCCATTGTTACAGATTTGCAAAAGACTGAAGCTCACGAACATCGTTCTCCCTCTTTGCGTGAATTGCCGGTCAATCTAAAAACGCTGCCCCGCTTCCCTCTTCTGATGCTTATCCGGTTTTACCAGCTGACCATCTCCCCCACCCTGCCGGCGGATACCTGCCGTTATTATCCCACCTGCTCCCATTACGGATATCAGGCAATTTATAAATATGGACTGATCAAAGGCGGCTGGATGGCCTTTACCCGCGTCCTGCGCTGCAACCCCTGGAGTCAAGGGGGTATCGACCCGGTGCCATAACACAGCAATCATTCAACTAATGTAAAGATGATTTTAGGAACCCAACCAACCATGAAAAAACCAAAATATCTGCTTTTTGCCCTCTTATTGATCTTTGTCGGGATCACATTTTCCGGCTGTAGAGGGACTGGTGCTGTCGCCAGTAGTTGGCCCGGCATTACCGTGAATGGCGAAACCGCTTACATCGCTTTCAACGCCTCCATCTATACCATCGATCTGACTCAGCAGGGAAACCTGAAACGAACCGCCCCCTCCAACGATAAAGATCTGCGCGGGCATACATTCTTCCATCCCCCTGTGATCCTGGATGAGGAAACCCTCCTGGTGGGTAGCTACAAAAATAGCCTCTATAAAATTGACTCAAGCAGCGGACAAACCACAGAGTTTTTCACCCACGCCCGCAACCGATGGATTGCTACACCTTTGATCTCAGATGAAACCATTTATGCTCCCAACGCCAACGGCACACTTTACGCCTTGGCCCTGGACGGCACCGTAAAATGGGAATTTGAAACCGATGCTGCCATCTGGGCCACCCCGGTAAAGGACAACGGCAGTCTTTATCTCGTCTCGCAGGATCACACCATGTACGCTGTAAACGCCCGCACCGGAGATCAAATCTGGGCAATCGACCTGGGTGCCGCCTCGGTGAACAGCCCAGCCCTGGATGAGAACGGCATCCTCTACATCGGCACCTTTGGCAGCAAAGTGTTTGCCATCGATTCAAAAACCGGGGAATCTATATGGGAGATTGAAACCCAAGATTATGTCTGGGGCAGCCCGGTACTCGGCCCGGACAGCACCCTGTTCGTCACCGACCTGAGTGCCAACCTGTACGCCATTGATACCCAGGCCGCCAATATTCTCTGGCAAAAGCAAGTGGATACAGATACATCCATCACCGGCTCTCCCTTACTGGTGGGAGAAGCTCTTTTTGTGATCACTCGTTCGGGAGAAATTTCATCGTATAGTCTCGAAGGCGAGCGGTTGTGGAATGAAGAGATTGGCAATGAAGAAAATCCCGTGGAATTCCACGGTACCCCGGTTCTGGCCGGTGAAGACCTGATCCTGGTCAGCGCCGCCGGCTCCGATAAGCTAATCTATGCTTTCAACACCGAACTAGAAACCCAATGGTCTTTTGAGCCAGGGAACTAACCAGGAACATCAAAGGTAAAACCATGTTAGATTTTATCATCACACCTTTTGTAAACGTCTTATTGTATATCTACCAGTTTCTTGGTGCCGGCATCAACGACTTCGGCTGGGCGATCCTGATCTTCACCATCGCCATCCGCCTGGCGCTCTTCCCGCTGACCAGGTCTCAATTGGAATCCACCAAGAATATGCAAAAGCTCAACGAGCATCCCGACTACATCAAACTGCAGAAGAAACGCAAGGATGGCAAGATCACCCAGGAAAAATTTGCCGAAGAGCAGATGGCGCTGTACAAGGAATTGGGCATCAACCCGCTGGGGTCCTGTTTGCCCACCCTGCTGCAGTTCCCGATCATCATCGGGATGTACTGGGCTGTTACAAAAGCATTGGCCACCAGCCCGCTTCAGTTGATCAATCTGATCCCGGATATCAACCTGAGTAATGCCTCTAGTTTGCTGCCGCTTAACAGCCAGTTCTTATGGATGGACCTCAGCCAGCCAGAACGGTGGTACGGTCTTTCCAATATCCTCCCCTGGGAGTTCGGCATTCCGATCCTGGCGATCCTCGTTTTTGTGACCACCTACTTCCAGACTAAGCTGACCACCCCACCCAGCACTGGTGATGACCAGGCCGCCGCAATGACCAAGATGATGAGCATTTACATGCCCTTGCTGATGGGATGGATATCCTACACCTACTCAGCTGGTCTGGCGGTTTATTTCGTAGCCAGCAACATTGTCAGCCTGATCCAGTATGCCTTGATGGGACGACTGAATCTTTCCAATCTGGTTAGGAAAAAAGAACCAGCGGTTAAATAAACCCGCCATTTGAAACAAACACCCAAACCCAAGGTTTGGTAAAATGGGATCCACACCCCTTTAACATTAATATAAACCCAAGAAATTCTGGGAATCAAAAGCACACCCGAGAAAAGAGGGATACATGACAAACGATACACGAGCCACTTTGGAGATCATCGCCCCCACAATTGAGGAAGCAATTGAGCAGGGGTTGAGAGAACTCGGCGTCAGCCAGGACAGGGTTGAGATTGAAGTGCTGGATGAGGGCGTGAAGGGCATTTTTGGTCTGGGAAACCGCCAGGCGCGCATCCGTCTGGTCGTCAAAAATGGTGAGGACGACCAAGCGCCAGACACAGCCCCAGTGGCAGAAGAAGAGGAAATCTTCCTCCCCGAATCCGATGATGAATCCACTGACAGCCCCACCCCTGACCTGGAAAATGCAAAATCGATCGCCCAGGCAATCGTAGCTGAACTGCTGGAAAAAATGGGCATCTACCGGGCAGAAGTTGAAGCCTCGATCATCCCCCCAAAAGATAATCTGGACAAACCAGGGATTTTGGTAGAGATTTATGGCGACGATCTCAGTATTCTGATCGGCAAGCAGGCTGAAACCCTGAACGCCCTGCAGTACATCACCCGTTTGATCGTCGGTAAAGAAGTTGGCCATGGCGTCAACCTGAGTGTAGATGTGGAAGGCTATCGCAGCCGCCGCGATCAAAGCCTGCGCCAGTTAGCCCGTCGTATGGCCAGCCAGGCTGTCAAAACCGGCCGCCGGCAGATGCTTGAACCAATGCCCGCCAACGAACGCCGCATCATCCATCTTGAACTGCGGGATAATGACGAAGTCACCACCAGCAGCGTTGGCGAAGAACCACGCCGCAAGGTGACGATCACACCAGTCTAACCAAACAGATTTCAACATCACACAGGGATGCCAGATCGCATCCCTGTTTTTTCTCTCTCCCTCCGCTGGTATAATTAACCGCATGCTCACTTTCCCTGGTATCACCCCGGTAGATTACCTGATCATCGGACACATCTCCCAAGACATCACCCCAGAAGGCCCCAAGATCGGCGGGACAGCGGCCTTCTCTGGAGTAACTGCTCACGCCTTCGGCCAGCGTGTCGGGGTTGTGACCGCCTGGGCTGAAGAAATCAAAGATGAATTGCTGGATCAGATCCAGATCGCCAACTTAACCTGTGAGTCATCCACCACCTTTGAAAACTATTACCCGGCCGAAGGCCGACGGCAACAGAGGATCCACCACCTTGCGCCTCAACTGGCTTTCTACCACATCCCTGAAAGCTGGCGCAGCGCCCAGATCGTACACCTGGCTCCAATTGCCGGGGAAGTACCCTCTGATTTAATCCGCTATTTCCCCAATGCCCAAATCTACCTCACACCCCAGGGTTGGATGCGCGAATGTGACCAGGAAGGCAACGTCACCTATAGGCCCTGGATGGAAGCCAGCTACATGCTGCCCCAGGCTAATGCTGCCGTCATCTCCGAGGAAGATGTGGGCTCCGATCTGGATACCATTTACAATATGGCCGCTTCGGTCCCGGTGCTGGCGGTTACCAAGAGCAATTTCGGGGCGGATATCTACGCTGAAGGCAAGACAATTCACATTCCTGCGCCTGCAACACCGGAGGTTGATCCCACCGGAGCAGGCGATATTTTCGCCGCCGCCTTTTTCACCCAGTTGGCTTACCATGGTGACCCACAAAAGGCTGGCGAGATGGCTGTAATCGTCGCCTCCGACTCGATCACCCGCTCAGGCTTGCATTCTGTCCCCAATCCTGATACTCTTTACCAGATTCTGAGAAAGGTACAATAAGCCGTGGCTCGTATTTACACCATTTTAAATCAAAAAGGCGGGGTTGGAAAAACCACCTCAGCGATCAACCTCGGCGCTTATCTGGCTCAATTTGGGCAGCGTGTTTTGCTGATCGATATTGACCCGCAGGCAAATGCCACCTCTTGTCTAGGCATCGATAAACGCAGTGTAAAAAACGGCACCTACCAGGCTTTATTGAATGCAAACGACAGCCCAGAAGAGGCAATCCTCCACAACCAGCGTCTGAAAATCTCCTTGCTGCCCTCCTCCCCAGACCTGACCGGCGCCGAACTGGAATTGGTCAATGCGCTGCAGCGTGAAATGCGGCTGCGCAAAGTGGTTGAGAAAGTCCAGCACCGCTACGATTACGTGCTGGTCGACTGCCCTCCCTCACTCGGGTTGCTAACCCTCAACGGGATGATTGCCGCCAAGGACGGCCTGATCATCCCTGTGCAGTGTGAATACCTGGCCCTGGAGGGCATCAGCCAGCTGATCCAAACAATCGAACGCGTCCGCTCAGTCGTCTTCCCGGAGTTAAAGATCCGCGGCGTGCTGCTGACAATGTATGACCCGCGTACCAATCTCTCCAAAGATGTCGAGTACGAAGTACGCAAATATTTCCCCGATCAGACCTTCAAAGCAGTCATCCCGCGCAGCGTACGGCTGGCTGAAGCGCCGTCTTACGGCCTCCCGATCCATGCCTACCAGCCCGACTCTCCGGGTGCAGCTGCCTATCAGGCTCTGGCCAGAGAGGTTCTTCAGGGGGATGGAGTTCGGGTTTAGATTTCTATTCAATTGATACCCACATAATAGTTTTCACCAATATATTATCCCCCGGTAACCAACAGGTACTCTCGCGGTGTTGGGAGATTAAAGAAATTTCCTGATTGACGCCCAATTAACATCATCGCGATCATTTTCAACCCCCACCCAACATGATATATTTTGGTAAAATACCACAACAGATTACCCCAATCCAGTAGTCAAGGAGAGACGTATGTCCTCACGCAGACCCGGCCTCGGCAAAGGGCTGGATGCCCTGATCCCTCAATCCTCCCCGGCAGATAAACCCGCCGGTGAAGGCGGTGTAATGCTGGTTGGGATTGACACCATCACTCCAAACCCGCACCAACCGCGCACCAAATTCGAGGCAGATGCCCTCCAGGACCTGGCGGCCTCGATCAAGGAGCACGGCGTAATCCAGCCTTTGATCGTGACCAAAGGCGATCAGCCCAGCAAATATTTCCTGATCGCCGGGGAACGCCGCTGGCAGGCGGCTAAACTGGCCGGGATGGAGAAAATTCCCGCCATTCTGCGGGAAGCAACTCAGCAGGAAATGCTGCTGCTGGCCCTGATCGAGAATGTGCAGCGCGCCGACCTCAATCCGCTGGAAACCGCCCAGGCATACCGGGAGCTGGCTGAAAAGTTTGATCTCACCCACAATCAGATCGCTGACCGGGTCGGCAAGAGCCGCCCGTCCATCTCCAACACCCTCAAGCTGCTCGAGGCCGCCCCGGATGTGCTCCAGGCCTTGCTGGATGGTGAGATCAGCGAGGGACACGCACGCGCGGTACAAGGGTTGCTGCCCCAGGTGCAGAATGCAGCTGTCAGCGTGATCAAGCAATATCATCTCTCTGTGCGGCAGGCTGAGGAACTCTCCCGCAATGTGCGAGAATTTCCAGAAAGCGAACAAATCAGGGCGGTGCGTGATGGGATTAAAAAGCTGCTCTTCCTTGAGCACAGACCTGAATCCGAGAAGAAGCATCGCAAACCCAAAGCCGTACTGCCGCCGGTGCAGAAATCACCAGAATTGCTGGCACTCGAAGAACAACTCACCCAAGCGATGGAATTCAAGACCACCATCCGCCAGACCGCCCGAGGCGGCATGATCAGCATCGAGTATTACAACCAGGAAGACCTCAACACCCTGACAGATAAGCTGTTGAAGAAATAAACTATCTGCGCCGGTAGATTTCTGGCGCTTTATATCATTGCAAGCCTGATGTTCAACTAAAAACTGAACCATAAGGCAAAGCAATCTCCTTATCCTTAATTGGCTCCTGAGATTGCTTCTCTCGTTTTTGAGCTTGAGCCTTGCTGATTTTCTGTCCTGCTCGGTCGCAATCACAACCCAAAATTTAGGATTAAGCCAATAACCGCAGACAACTGTAAGAAATGAAACTCCTTAAAAACGCCCAAATCCACACCCTTAATCCGGCACAGCCTGCTGCCAATGCGCTGGTCATTGCCAGACAAGCGCCACACCTCAACCGGATCATCGCCATTGGGCAGGCAGACAAACTGGAAGCCGAGTTCGGGCACCTCTCCCAGATCGAGGATCTGGGCGGGCGGGTGATCCTCCCCGGGCTGACAGATGCCCACATCCACATCCGCCAGTATGCCAATGCGCTGCAAGCAGTCAATTTGTTCGGGCTGGAGAAAACGCCCGGGCTGGAGCTTCTGGCTGCCAGGGCGGCAGAGACGCCACGCGGCGCGTGGATCACTGCCTACGGCTGGAGCAAGGACTTATGGGGAGACGCGCCCCTCTCCGAGCTGGATGCCGCCCTCCCCGAACACCCCGCCTTGCTGATGGGCGTATCGTTGCACGTCTCATGGGCAAATTCAACTGCCATGCAGGCCGCGGGGATCACACCCGCCACCCCAGACCCGCCTAAAGGCGTAATCGAAAAGGATTCAGCAGGCAAACTCACCGGCCTGGTCTATGAAGCGGCAATCAAGCTCTTCGACCATCTCCTCCCTGCCCCCACCGACGAAGCTGCCTTAAAACTATTCGAGAACGCCCAGCAGGCACTTTGGAAGATGGGCATCACCGGAATCCACGACTTTGACCGCGTGCCTTGCTTCATCACTTTACAAACCCTGCACAATCAAGGCCGCTTGAAGATTCGAGTGACCAAGAACCTGCCAGTCGAACTGCTGGATACTTTCATCGAATCAGGGTTACGCTCCGGCTTCGGGGATGACCTGCTTCGCATCGGCTCGATCAAGGCCTTTGCAGATGGGGCCTTGGGCGCACGAACGGCGGCCATGCTGACCCCTTATGACGATAATCCCAATAACTCTGGCATGCTGATGCTGGATGCCGAAGATCTCACTGAGTTTGGCACCAAAGCTGTAAGCGGCGGATTCAGCCTGACAGTGCACGCTATTGGAGATGCTGCCAACCACCAGATGCTGAATGGGTTCGCCAACATCCGCCGCTTTGAGCGGCTAAATGGTCTGCCCCACCGCCGCCACCGGCTGGAGCATGTCCAGGTTCTGCATCCCGATGACTTCCACCGCATGAACCAACTGGACCTGATCGCCTCAATGCAGCCGATCCACGCCACCTCAGATATTGAAATGGCTCACTTCGGCTGGGGAGACCGTGCTCGCTATGCCTATGCCTGGCAGAGTTTAAAATCGCACCGCACACGGCTGGCCTTTGGCTCGGATGCCCCGGTGGACACACCTAACCCGTTTGCTGGGCTGTATGCCGCTATCACCCGCCGGAGAGAGGATGGCTTCCCCGGACCTGAAGGCTGGCACCCGCAAGAACGGCTCAATCTGGCAGACGCAATACAAGCCTATACGCAAGGCGCAGCCTACGCCGCCGGAATGGAAGACCGCCTTGGAATGCTGGCCCCCGGCTATCTGGCCGACCTGATCGTACTGGACGAGGATCCCTTTCATCTGCATCCGGAAGAACTCCAGCATTTAGCCCCGAGGGACACGATGGTCGGCGGCGAATGGGTGCATAGAGCATGAACATTAGTGAATCCCGCATCAAAGAGTTGGAACGCAAAATCGAGGAGCTGAAGAAGCGCTTCCCCGCCCACTCCATTCCCCCGTCGCTGATGGCAGAACTAGATGAACTGGAAGAACAGCTTGAAGCGGAAATAAGGAAAGTAAGTGACCAGGCGACAAGTCTCCCGGACACCCAGTGATTGGTCATTAAATCCCAAGAAGTCCACTACTCCCTTCTTTCTAAAACTCTAATTTTCAAGCACTCAATTGGGTACGATTAAATTCTGAACAATCCAGTCACAATCGAGGATCGATTGGATTTTTTCCACAGAAATTCCACCCTTGTTATCCTCAAATCTAAACCAGCCTCTACAGGGTGGCCGTATCGTGTCAGCGGGCTAAAACTTCTTTGCCATAAGTCCATTTTTTCAATATTTGATCATACCCATTCAATCTTCCAACTGCCTACCGTAAACTATTTCGGTTATAATCGTCCTTTGGTATTAATTCTTGCATCAAGGGTATCTTTCATGGCACAGGGAAACATCCAGGCAGAACTGGAAAAACATTTCAAGCACAATTTCCGCGTCAACGTCCTCGATGGGGCCGCCTTCTGGTTCGGAGCGAGTTTCTTCGCCACCCGGACAATCGCCCCGCTGTTCCTCAGTTACCTGACGGATAATACCTTCGCTTTTGGCCTGCTCGCCATGATCGCCTCCACCGGCTGGAGTCTGCCGCAGTTATTCACCGCCAACTGGGTGCAGCGGTTGCCAATCAAAAAAGTTGTGCCGGTTGTCTACGGTTTCTGGTGGGAGCGGCTGCCGGTCCTGCTGCTGCCGCTGGCGGCATGGGCCGCATTAAAATCCAGCAGTTTAGCCATCATCCTGTTCCTTTTCCTCATCGCCTGGCATGTCTTTGGCGCCGGGATCGTGGCTGTCGGCTGGCAGGACATGATCGCCAAGATTTTCCCCGTTGCTTGGCGCGGGCGCTACTTTGGGGTTGCCAACTTCCTTGGCAACGGCACCGGCATCCTGGGAGCATCTGCTGCCGCCTGGATACTGGGCACGATGGAATTCCCGTACAGCTTCATGCTCGTCTTTGGGATTGCTGGAATTTTTATCTTCATTTCCTGGGTATTCCTGCGCATGACCCGCGAACCCGCCAGAGAACCCAATGGCGAGCCGCAAGATTACAAAACTTACTGGCGCAGCATCCCCGTGATCATCCGCGCCGACCAAAACTTTCGCCACTTTCTCATCAGTGGGATCCTGGGCGCGACCGGATTTATGGCCGTTGGCTTCCTGACTGTCTACGCCATCCGCACTTGGAATGTGAGCGGCGCAATCGTCAGCCTGTACACCACCAGCATGCTGGCGGGCAACACCCTCGCCAACCCGCTGCTCGGCTGGCTGGGAGACAAGTTCGGCCACAAAAAAGTGATCGTGATCAACGGCTCCTTGGCTGTGGCCGCCATTGCATTAGCCCTCTTCGCCTCCTCCCCAGAGTGGTTCTATCTGGTCTTTGCCCTGCTGGGTGCTAACCAGGCTGGGTTCCTGGTCTCAGGGATCACGATCGTATTCGAGTTTAGTGAGGAGGATGTGCGCCCTACCTATATCGGCATCAACAATACGGTCATGGGCATCGTTGGGGCGATCGCCCCACTTTTCGCCAGCCTGCTGATCGAGCAGCTCAACTTCCAGGTGCTGTTCTGGGTATCGATCGCTTTCAGTCTGGCTTCAATTATCTATCTGATCGTAATGGTGAAGGAACCTCGAAAGGCTGCAGTTATCTAGATCGCAGCTTGCGCCCATCCCCAACCCGCAGGGTGATCCCCTCCCGATCCATATACTCCAGAAGATCCTGTACGTATCGGCGGGTCGTCTCCCAATGGTCCCGGGCCTGCGCCAGGGTGAATGCGCCGTGCTTTTCAGCCAGAGCAGCCACATCTTTGACCGCCTGCTGGTAATCCTCCGTACGGAAGACAACCTCATGCGAAACTGGCAACAAGATCCCCATCGCCACCAATGTCTGGTAAAGGTCTTCGCCAATCTCGGCAATGCTGTCTTTGATCGTCGGCGGGGAGAAGGGTTGGCTGGCAAAACTGGCCAGCAGGTCATCCACTTTGCGCTGCTGTTCTAGATTGAAGACTACCTCATGGTCTGGCAGCCAGGCCATTGATCCCTTAACAAGTACCCGCTGGTCAGCAACCAGCTGCCGTAAAAGGGCAGCAAACAGCTTCGGTTCCACCTTCATCCGGCTGCGGACTTCTTCGGTTGGCACACCCAGCCGTAAGGGGTATTTCTGGTGATATTCAGCCAGGATGGCAAGCAGCTTGGTAACCGTCTGCTCCCAGTAAGGGCGGGCCGCCAGTTGGCTGTTAGATTTTATCAGCCCCGCATCACCGTCCAATGCAATCACCTGTCTGTTTTCAAGTAGGATCTCTAACACCTCCCGGGCAGCTGCGTCCTCCATATTGGCAGCTTTCTGTACCTCACCAAAGGTCGCTGTTCCCATTGTCATCAGAGCTTGAAGCAGCACCTCTTCCGGGCTGCCCTTGGAAAGCGCTTCCAGACGGGCCAACACCGCCTCTGAGAAGCGCTTATGCCGCCACCTGGGGTTGGGATCGAGCACCACGCCGCCGCCAATCGTCTCCCCCGGCGATGGACGCCGCAAGATATAACGGTCACCTCGCGCCGCGACCACCGGTTCAGGCATCTCCAACTGCAGCCAGCCCGATTCACCAGGAGACAGCATCTCCGCACCAATCAAGCGCACCCGGGCGATCACCTCTGCCGCGCCGATAAAGAGTTTCACCTCGGTATTATGTTCCAGCGGGAAGCTGCTGTCAGGAAGCAAATCAAAAGCCACATCCATGCGGCGGGTTGCGGTAAACGTATTAGGGAATGCAACCACCTGGCCGCGCTGGACATCATCCAGGTCCACCCCAGTGATATTGATCGCAGTGCGAGAGCCTGGCACTGCCCGGTCTTCAACTCGCTGGTGGGTCTGTAATCCACGGATGCGGCCGCGCATCCTGCCAGGCAGGATAACAACCTCATCCCCCACCGTGAAGTGCCCATCCACCAGCGTACCGGTGACCACGGTACCGAATCCGGCAATTGTGAACACCCGGTCGATGGGAAGACGCGGGCGGCCCAGGTCTGGGCGGTGAGGGCTGTCTGCCAGTACTTCCTGCAATTTCAGGTGGAGCTGGTCGAGATTCTCGCCAGTTCTGGCCGATACGCGCACGATTGGCGCGCCTTCCAGAACAGTGCCGGTAAACTCCTGGCGCAATTCTTCTTCCACCAGATCCAGCCATTCAGGGTCGTCAACCATGTCGATCTTTGTCAGAGCAACCACCCCGCTGTTAATCTTTAGAATATTCAGGATCGCCAGGTGTTCGCGCGTCTGGGGCATGACACCTTCATCTGCGGCAACGACAAACAGGGCCGCATCAATCCCCCCCACACCGGCGAGCATATTTTCAATAAAATCTCGATGCCCGGGAACATCTACTACCCCTACCTCTTCCCCATCTGGGAGATGCCACCAGGCAAACCCCAGATCGATGGTCATTTCCCGTTCCTGCTCTTCCTTCAGACGGTCGGGGTGAATACCGGTCAAGGCCTGGATCAAAGTGGATTTTCCGTGATCTACATGCCCTGCAGTCCCAATCACTCGCATTCCAAAAATCCTCTTATATTGAACTATCGGCTGTCCGAAGAACGATCATTTTCAGACAGCCATTTACCAAGCACATTCGAGAACCCATGCATCAGGCTGCCCATCTGCTCGGTGTTTTGCTCCACCGAGTCCTGCATATCCTGGATCAATTCTTCCATCGTGGTCAACCGCTCATTCAACCGGTCAAAACGGCGTAATCCCTCTTTGGTTTGCTCTTCCTGGGTGAGAGTGTAGTTCACCCAGCGCTTCTGATCATCAGATTTAAAGGTGGTCCACTCCTGGCGAAAACGATCCTCCCCCAAACGCTGCATTTCGGTAATCTCATGAATCCGGCGTGAAATCTGCCCGATGATATTATCAAATTCATTCTGCGCCCGCCTGAGAGAGACTTCAATCTCTGAATAAGTTTGTAAAGCCGTGGTTAATTTCTCCGCCCGGGCTTCAATGGCTTCAAAATGCCTGTTCCATTCAGCAAAAGATTTTTCAACATCCAGCTTGTTACGGGATACATCTTCCAAGAAATCGCGCTGTTGTTCTCGGCGCTCTTCTTCAGAAACAATCAGCTCATTCAATCGAGTATCCATCTTCTTCTGGGCTTCATTGGCCAGATCGTATTGCGCCCGGTATTCCTCAAGCCGTTTGCGCAGGGCGGTCATCTCACCCTGAAGATCAGTGACCCGTTTTTTATCCGCTCTTAGGTCTTCTTCAAGTAGTTGGATAGACTGTTCCAGGTCAAGATCCTTCTCGGGAAACTCCTTAAGGCTGACTTCCAATTCGGCGATAGATCGGTCGCGGCTGACCGCATCGCGCTTGAGAATCTCAATTGAATCCCTCAGCGCAGAGATTGGGGTCAGACCTTTATAGACCTCGGAAATTTCTTTGCCCAGGTTTTCCACCTGGTCCTCAAATTTCTGTTTGGTGTAACTCTCCCGTTTTTTGGCGCGGTTTTCCTGTTCGCTGAGTTCTTTCTTCACTTCCTTGCGGTGCACCGAGAGCGCTTCGTCAAAACTATCCATCTTCGTGATGCGAACCCCCAATTTTGCCTGCCCAGATTCAAGCGCCTGAATGGCCTGGCTGGATTTCTCCAAAACCCCCTCAAGGTGATCAATTTTCATCTTCAGAGACGCAATCGTTTGTTTATCTTCCCGCCGCTGTTTTTCAAGCCATTCCACTTGTTTTTCAATTTGTTCTTGGTTCATAAAACAGTCTCCACGCACAGCCATCTGAGGCCAAAATGTGCTTGATTATAGCATGAACCCCTATTCCCGGAACTTCTCGCACTAAGCCCCAAGACGTTCGAAAACAAACAATAATCTCTCAATGAATGTGATATAAACCTGGGGAAACAAACCGATCACAAACAAGAGAAAGCCAAACAGCCCAACCATAAGCCAGTAGAACGCGCCGTTATGTACACCCTGATCATCACCTTGCTGCACCGGGAAAGAGATGAACAGTGTATTCAACGCTCTCAGCGAAGCAATCACCAAGCCCGTATTGCCCGCCAATGCCGCCAGTGATAAAACTGGCGAATCGCTTGAGATCGCCTGCCAAAAAGCAAACTTGGCCCCAAACCCGGCTAACAAAGGCAACCCAGCGAGGGAAAACCCTCCAGATACCAGAATTCCCGCCGCGATAGGGTAACGGTGTCCAAAACCCACCAAATTTGGCAGTTCCAAACCGATACCGCTTTCCTCTTGCAGCCAGGAAACCGAGGCGGCCCAGGGCATAGCCGAAAAAATCCGCACAAACAGCATCCAGAAGAAAAGCAGCACTCCCTCTGAACTGCCGATTCCTACGGCCATCAGACCAGCACCAATCTCAATGATCGCCGCGTATCCCAGCATGCGGCCCAGATGCCTTTCAACAGCAACCCATGCGCCTCCGACCAGGATCATCAACATACCCACAATCCGCAAGCCGGCATACACCCCTTCAGATTCCCGCAGCCAGACGAACCGGTCCAGAAAGCCCAGCCCAAACACTGCCACAAAAGCTGGCAGCATAAACAGAATAAAACTGACCAGATACGGCTCGCACTCCTCTATCAGGGTGGGGATCCAGCTGTGAAAAGGCACCACGGCAAGTAAAAAAGCCAGGCCAAAGCCAATCAATCCACCTGCGCGCAAAACCAGCGCTGAATCACCAGGACTGGCCTCCAATCCTGCCAGGAACCACCCAGCCAGCAGAATAAACGGCATACCCAAGGTCTGGAAAGCCAGAAACCGGTAAATACCGCGTCCCGGCTGGGAGCCCGGTGGTAAAAGGAAGGGCACTGCCAGAAGCACGGCAATCTCGATCAGCAGGGCGGCATATAAAAATGGCTCGACTGCCAGGGCGGCCACCAGGAGCGCAGTGAACACAAAACCAAAAGAAACAAATCCGCTATGCGGGCGGGCAAACAGAGAGCCAATGATCCACATCGTCAGGAAGAGGTAGATCAGGAGCAGCCAGGCCCGATCAGTATTCAGTAGTAAAAAATCCCGCCCAAGAATTGAAAAGCGGTCGCCGATCTCGAATGCCCGGCTTCCCAGAGGAACCACTTCGTCGATGGGCAGAAGCCAGGCTGAAACTGCCAGCAACGCGCTCAAAATTCCTCCAAATATGCCGGTTGTCAGGCGGTAACCGCGCGTCAGGAATAAGATCCCGCCTATGAATGCCGGCAGACCAATCCAGATCAGTGGGGCGCTCATCCAGCATTCTCCGTCTCATATATATTGCCCAGCAGATATGCCCCGGTCAATGCCAACCCCAGGGTCACAACCGCCAGCAGACCAGCTACCAGGGTGGATGTCTCTACTACCGCATAGAGAATCTCAAAGCCAGCCAGGATGGTGAGAATGCTCAGGATCGTGCGCAAACCCCGCGAGGCTACGCCAAGATGGATTAGCCCGGTCCCGATCAGCAGCAACCCGCCCCATGCCTGTGCCGGATGGCAGCCGGGGAACCAATCCGTGATCACCGGTGCCAGCCTGGAGACTGCCACGATCACCAGCAAAAAAGCCAGGGCAAGAAAAATCCATTCGGTTGGCCAGCGTCTGCGAGTGGGGGGCAGCAAGTTGACCCCAGAAACCCCTAGAATTGCCCCTGCCATCCACCCAACCACCATCTTAATAGCTGCCAATCCCAGAGGCCAGGAAATCGCAACCAGCCAGAAAACACCCAAATACATCAATGCCAGCCCGGCTACCCGCCAGCGCCAGCTGTTGACCAGAAACATTAATCCCCCGGCAATCCCCAACAAGATCACAGCAATAATCGCATTTTGATCAAAAAAATTGCTCACAATCATCCTCCGGCAGAAACAAGCTGTCCCAGCAACGAGGCGAATATCACCAGGATCACAAGTGTCCACAAGACACCGCCGTCTCCCTCCAATAATCGGGTTACCAGTGCTGCGAATCGCCCCATGAATTCGTCCAGCCAGCGGAGACCGGTCAGCATCCACCTGAGAGAGAATACTTTATCCAGGTACTCGAAGATTTTCGAAGGGATCTTCCATCTGCGCCAATAGCCTACCACACCAGTTGCAATCCCCACAAAGCTTAGCAGCAAAGGCCAGATAGGTATCGGCCCTGCAGCAGGCACCTTTGGGCCGAGGAAGCTAGAGGCAATAAATGTCACCGGCAATATTCCCAAACCGATGGCATAGGAAACCCGCACCCAGGGCTCCACACCTGAAAGCGGCTCAGTCTGCCGCAGCATGAAACGGACATATCCCCCCAGCAACAGCACATGTGCCAGTGGGAGCAACAACAAAAGCATATCGAAGGGATAATAAAGGCGCAGCCCGGCATAAGTCGGAGAAAATGGGACAGCCGATAGCGCAAATAGACTCAGAATTCCCAACGGGAGCATCCCCCGGGTGCGGACAGAGGCAAGGAACAGCAGCGACCCGGGATATAAAATCGCCAATCCCCAGGCCAAGACTGCCCCCTGCTGCCCCTGAACCGCAGCAGCAAAGGACATCCCCGCCAATCCAAAGATCCAGAACAACCTGCCGCGCAGTTCATTTTTAGCGCGTGCCCAGGCAATTGCCCCATAAACCGCAGCCAGCACAGCAAAAAATATGAACATCTGCCGCCACCCATCAGCAAGAGGAGTGGTCGCACTGTGCGCCAGTAAAGATAAACTCACAGCCGGGGGAATCAGGCGAAGCAAAGTGCCCTGACTGCGCTGATGATGCACATCCCGCAGAAAAGCGACCTGCAAAGGAAAAACCCCCATCCTCAAACCCACTGCCAGGATCAGGTAGATCACCGACTGCTGGGGAATCTGATCAAGGTTCAACCCGACCCCAGCGCCGCCTGCTGCAATCATAGCGCCGAAAACAGCCACGATTCCCAGTAAATTGGTGGCGAAGAAAACCACCGCACGCCGTCGAATCCGTTCCTCCTCCAACTGCCGTAATAAAATTGACATTTCGATCAGATCCACCAGCAACCATGCCAGCATCATGGTAGCGGGGTTGCGCGCCAGTACAGCTGTGATACCAATCGCCGCAAAACCAAGATCACCAGCCCAGATTAACCAACTGGCTTCCACTGCTCTGGCCGCATCTGTAAACAACACCGAAAGCAACACAGTGCTGACCGCCAGCGCTAAAGGCCAGGTGATCTCGTCTCCCCTGAAGGACAGGGCTGGCAGCGCCAGCCGATAGGAAATGTCTTCGAGTAGGCCAAATTCTAACGGCAGCTTCAAAACAAGCAGCCACACCACCACCCAGGCTGCCAGAGCGCTGGTTATGGCAATCAGCCAATGAGAGGTAAAGCGCGGGCGGAATAAACCCAGCAAACTAATCAGGGCAGCCGCCCCCAATAAGATCAAAACAGGTGTTAGTAAGAGCACAATCCCTCTAAAGCAGCGGCGCGCCGGCCTTCCGCTTCAAAAACCTGCCCTCTCCCGCCTGTCCCAGCCAGCGGTCACCATCCACAATCAATTTACCGCGCAGAAAAACCTTTTCCGGGTAACCGGTCAACGGCCAGCCCTCAAACAGATTGTAATCGGTGCGGTGGCGGCTGTATTGCACCCCATAATTCAGCCTTTTCACAGGGTCCCAGATAACGAGATCGGCATCTGCACGCGGGCGCAGCGCCCCTTTTTGCGGGTATAAACCAAAGATTTTGGCCGGGTTAGTGCTGGTTAGCGCAACAAACTGGTTTTCGGTGATCTTGCCGCTTCCCACGCCATAACTCCACAGGATTGGCAGCCTGTCTCCCACGCCTGGCAGCCCATTAGGGATCTTGGTGAAATCATCTGCGCCCAATTCCTTTCCGGGGATGGCAACCAGCTGTCCTTCATACTCGATCGGCGTGGTGCCGTCATAGAAGAATGGGCAGTGGTCTGTTCCCAGCACTTGGATCTGATCCGCGGCCAGTGAATTCCACAACCCCTCCTGGTCAGTTCGGGTGCGCATTGGCGGAGAGCAAATCCATTTGGCCCCATCCTCGCGCTCAAGCTCTTCATCGCTGAAGAACAGGTACTGCGGACAGGTCTCCCCCATCACAGGAGCGCCGCGCTCGCGGGCATAGCGCAGCATCTCCGCCCCGCCAGCTGTATTCAGATGCACAATATAAAGCGGCGCATCTGCCTGGGCAGCCAGGGCACATGCACGCAGCACAGATTCCACTGCTCCCCAGGCCGGGCGGGTTTTAGCGTGCCAGATTGGATCTTTCTGCCCCTCCGCCACAGCCTCTGCAACAAGGCATTCAATTACATCCCCATTCTCAGCATGCAGCATCGTCAACATACCATGCTGGCGGGCAATTTGCATTACCCGGAAGATTTCACCATCCTGCAAGCGCAGGCGGCCGTTATAAGCGGTGAACACTTTCAGGGTAGGAATACCAAGATCCAGCAATTTTGGGATCTCAGCTTCAATGGCCGCATCCAGGCGGGTGATGTTCATGTGGAAGCTGAAATCGATAGCTGCTTTGTGATCAGCTTTGGCGTGCCATTCGGCCACACCTTCTGCTAATGAACCGTTCTCCGGCTGGGGGACAAAATCCATCACCGTTGTGGTACCACCAAAGGCAGCTGCTCTGTGGCCGGTGTAATGGTCATCAGAGGAGACGGTATCGAACATGGGCAGGTCCAGGTGCACGTGCGGGTCGATCCCGCCTGGCAGGATCAGCTTACCCGTGGCATCGATGATCTCATCTATCTCCACGCCGGCTTTTTCCAAATTCGCGCCGATCGCCCAGATGGTTTCCCCATCTATCAGGATATCCGCTTCAAAGGAACGTTCAGCCGTTACCAGACGGCCTGATTTTATCAAGGTCATTGCATGCGTATCAACCATTAGATTCTGCCCTCCCAAAAATAGTTTACCACCATTGGATTTATCGTCATAATGGATAAATTTCTGGGATTTTCATCCTCTTTCAAAATTTAAGGTTCATCGATTGGAAAATATAATAATTAACTATGATTAACCAGTCAAATTTGTTGATCTGATCAATTCACAGAAAAACGGTTGCAGCATCCCCAGGATATTTCTCTTCCAACACGCTAACCTGGAAGTCAGCAGTGAATACGGTATCCTGGATGATTATCTGGATCTGTTAAATTTAATAACCCCCCGCACATTATTCCACCACGCATGCAGAGCATCTGAACACCCAAAATTCAATCAGATTAGGGAAAAGCCAGTATTCAGATTGGGGAAATAAATACCAAGTTAATCACCTCGGTTGAGATTTCCGTGTTATCCCTCAACTATCTAATGCCATCAACGCATCGATTTTCTCCTTAATTGCCTGGATAACGGTGGGATCATCATTCCAAGCGCCTAAGTCTATAACCGGGAATCCTTCCGGAAATTCAGCCTTATAAACCAACTCCGGGATATCATATTGACTATGAATGGCGTCTGCACTGATTGCCGCCGAGAAGAACATCAATTTTTCAATGCCATTTTTCAGGAAGATCTCAATCTGTTCTGCTGGTTTAGGTTCTTTGAATTCCATCCAAGCCAGGGCAAGATTCTCACTTTTGTAACCATCTTCCGCCAGTAGTGCAAGGACATCATTTCTAAAACCAATTTCGTGTTCAGTTTCTGTCGGCCATTCAACATCCCATTCATCTGGCTGTCCATGCCCAACCAGCAAGATACCTACCTTAGTCTTGTCAGAATTTCCCAGGTTTGCGTTTGCCCTGGACACAAACATACTCTTTAACGTTTCCGAGTCATACAACGGGCCTGTGTATTCCACTGGGATGCCAAATCTCTCCTCAATATTCAATTCCTCGATCTGATGCTCACCTTCAGCAGTATGATTTGAAATCGTCAAAAATACTTCAGCCACGATGATCCGGCTGGCACCCTCGTTCAATGCCTGAATCGCTGCAGCATCTGGCCTCGGATTATCATCCAGGAAGGAGAGGTAGAACTTCGTGGTTGTATCTCCCTCAGCCCGAAATGCCTCTTCAAGCTTTCCGATCATCTGGTGATGCATCTTGCGGTGGCCGCTAGCGCCTACCTCAAGATATTTATTCCTGAGAGCATTAAAGAAGAAAGGTCTGGCAATCATTGGGATGAAAGGTATCCCCTGCTCATCAAACTCATTGAATTGATTGATCCAACCAATCGGATTATATGTTTCAGGTTCTCCATGGGTGAAATAAACCACCGCCGTATGCCCAAGCCCGGGATCCCCAGGCTCTCTGGTTAGCTCAGGTACAGGTCTTGAGTCATCTCGTGAAAGAATAATCTTCGTCATTGATAGGTTTCCCACTACAAACATCCCAAGGACTACCAACATCGCAATGATAAGTGCTGATTTCTCAAAACTTTGACTAAGCAGCGCCACAATTAAAAACAAGACTGCACATGTAGCTATGATGTAGTAACTCATCTTTAGTGGATGAATAGACAAGGCTTGAACAAATAAAACGCCAAGTGCACCAGCTAATATTATCAATGCTATCCAACTTATGAATTCCATCTTCTAATCTCCCTTTTACCAATAGCCCACCAATTATTTGTTACACAAAACAGCCAATTGCAATATTTATTCATAATCTTTACACATTCGATAACTTCCACCTACGAAAGCAATCTGACCAATCGCATTTACACCTTCCTCAAGCCATTGTTGAGTGATGTTTTGTGCCTGGGTAGCCATACCAGCAAGGCCAATAGTGCATATTACGGTAATCGCGTACAAAACTGGAACCAGATAATTCTTTTTACGCCACCCAAGAAACCCAAGCACACCATACAATCCAAGACTACTGAGGGTCATGAACGCTAAAAGTGGAATCTTCCACAGTGCCATGGCACCTAACCCTGCTCGGATCGTTTTGTTCTCCTGAAACAAGACTCCCAAGGCACTTACAAACATCAAAAAAAACCCGGGGGCAAGCAACGCAAATTGAGCCTCACCAAGCCAAACAACATCGCCCAAATCCATCGTTACCAGCAATTTCCAGATCGCTTTTGTTGCCCCCCCAATAACTGCCAGGATCGACCCGACCATCATGCCAGTAGAAATATCCCGGCGGTCAAACAACCGTGCCCACCTGATCAGGTATCTCGTGCCAACATAAAAAGCCAATACAGGAACAAAATCAAAAAAAGCAAGCACCAACGAGTAGGACCCCTTTTAATTTCCCACCTAACCTTTTAACGTACTTCCTGCTTGATATTTTCAATTATACATTAATTTCAATCTGCTTCAGCAATGTGAAGTTTACCATTGAATAACAAATTTCAATTTATAATTCAAATATGGATAGAAAACGTTACCGCCGTATCACAACCTTTTTTGGGAGAATGCTTCTCGGGTTGCTCTTTTGGGAGATTATCTTACCCCGGATCGGCCTGAGAAAACTTAGCAGCCGCACCCGTTCACAACGATTGACCAAAATTGCCAAGAATTTCCATGACCTTGCCATCCGCTTGGGTGGGGTGATGATCAAGGTGGGACAATTCCTCTCTGCCCGGATGGATGTACTCCCCGGTGAAATCACCGATGTGCTGGCCGGCTTGCAAGATGAAGTCCCGGCTGAAGACCCGGATAAGATCATTGCCCTGGCAGAACACGAACTCGGCGCCCGGTTGGAGGATAGATTTGCCAGCTTTGAGAGACAACCGCTGGCAGCGGCCTCTCTCGGTCAGGTGCACCGCGCCCAGCTCCGACCAGAAGATACCGCCGAATTCGGCACCGAAGTTGTGGTCAAGGTGCAGCGCCCGGAAATTGAAACCATCATTGCCACTGATCTAAGCGCCTTGCAGTGGGCCGGGCGGCAGGTGATGCGCTACAAAACGGTGAGCAAGCGGGTAAATATCCCTGCCCTGCTGGGCGAATTCACCACCGTGCTGTATGAAGAGATCGACTACCTGGCGGAAGGACGCAATGCAGATGACTTCGGCGAGAATTTTAAGGATATAAAAGGCGTACGCGTTCCTGCAGTCGTTTGGACGCATACCACCAAAAAGGTGCTCACCTTGGAAGATGTTTTCTCCATCAAGATCACCGATTATCAAGAAATTGATCAGGCCGGGGTCGACCGCAGCGAGGTGGCGGTGCGTCTGTTTGACACCTATATGCGCCAGATCTTCGAGGACGGCTTCTTCCACGCCGACCCGCACCCCGGCAACCTGTTTGTGGACCCCAACGGAACTGAGGAACACCCCTGGCTGCTCACCTTCATAGACTTCGGCATGGTCGGGCGCATTCCCCCCAACACACGGGCCGGATTGCGCGAATTCTTGATCGGCTTGGGAACCAAAGACGCCAGCCGCATTTTGGAAGCTTATAAAATCTTGCAAATATTGCTTCCCGGTGCGAACACCGAATTAATCAAGCAAGCAGATGAGGCTATGTTTGATCGTTTCTGGGGCAAGAGCATGGATGAACTTCGTAACATCTCCTTCGAGGAGATGCACGATTTCGCCAAGGAATTCCGTGAGCTGGTGTACGAAATGCCCTTCCAGGTACCCAAAGACCTGGTGTTCCTCTTCCGCACGGTGGCGATCCTGGCGGGTATCTGCACTGGTCTGGATCCCGATTTCAACTTCTGGGTGGTGATGGCCCCCTACGCTGAGAAGATGGTCGCTGAAGAAGCCGGTGCGATTTCCTGGCTGAAAGAGGCTGGAGCGATCTTCCAGACACTGATTGCCTTGCCGCACAAAGCAGAGAGTATCATCGACCGGCTGAACCGGGGCGGATTGGTGGTGCAAACACCTGGCCCAGAACGACAGTTAATCAAAATAAACCAGACGCTGAAACGCCTGGTTTACAGTGTGATTTTTGTGGGTTTGCTGACCAATGGCGTGCTGGTGCAGATTTACCAGCCTGGATGGCTCAGCATCCTGCTGCTGGCCGGTGCAGGGATCACATTGATACTGGCGATCTTCCCCCGCGGACAGATGAGACCGCCATTCGAATAATGCTTATTCCTTCTCTTTTTCCAGCCGGTTGATGGCGTGTTCAATCATCCCGCGGGCAGCGAGGAGCATTTCCTTACGGGCGGCTTTGCGGCGGGCGATGAATTCCTCCGGGAAGAGAGATCTAAAGCCCTCACGCATTTCTTCACGGGCTTTTTTGTGGTGTTCACGCACATCCTCTGGGATGCGGGATTTCATTTTTTCATATTTTTCTTTACCCATAATTCACCTTCTATCGTGGTTGGTTTGATTAATTATTGCATAGACCGGAATTGAGGTCAAGGATTTTCGAGATCGTCGGTGGATCAGGGGAATTGTGAAGGGATCGTTCTTTGGTTTCTCCCCATCGAAAAATCAACCTGAGTAAACCAAATGTCTTTACGCATCCAAAGTTGCACGGCACCGAAGAAGGAAGTAATCTCCTGGAGAAACCTCAACTCGCCGTTCTATTCATCGTTCGATCCACCCAGCAGTCCAAACAAAGCCAATAGATCAGAACCCAGCGGCAATTCAGGTAAATCATGCACCTGGTACTGCTGCGTAGCCAGGGCGCGCTCGCGGAGTGACTTCCAAAGCATATTACGCTCCTCATCATAAACACTCAGGTCTGTGATTGTCTCCGCGTCCAGCAAGCGCTCACCGGTGGTGTAGAGGAAGGTGAGACGCTTCCAAGTGCCTGCTGGGATCGGGCGCGGCAGCCGAATCAGTGGCCCCAACTGAATCTTGAAATATTCATCCCGTGCCCGGGGATGATCTTGCTGGTCTTTGAACAACTCAGCGCGCAAAGCCAGTTCATGCCCCCTCACCGGAGCGGCAAACTCGATCTTCCACTGGCGGTCCTTGCCAAAGCTGGCTGGCTGGTAGAAGGCCAGCCAGTCCACAGCGATCACTTTGGGCGCTTTGAGGGTAGGAATCCGGTACCAGCCAAGCAGACGGGCAATCTCTAAATCCTGGGGAGAAGGGATGAAAGCCACCAAAATCAGGTCAGATCCAGCTGGCACAGAGTTCATTCGCTGTCCTCATCCAGTGGAAAAACCAGGTCCACCAACCGGATCGGTTCGATCGGGTTACCTGCCTGGTCAGTCATTATCAAATCCCGGTCAAGGTAAAGCTCACGATCCAGACGGCGGTATTCATCAACACCGTCAGATTGGGTTGGCTTGGTATTGAGCCACCATTTGACCAGAGCAATCGTGCCGTTCTGGATCTCAATCCCAGTAATGGCCCGCGGATGAACGCAGCTGCCGGAGTTAAAATACGGCGCTTCTCCGGGCAGCGGATGCCAGGGACGGTGGGTGTGCCCGGCAATTATGATCTGGTCATTCTCATCCGCCCAATTTATCAGATGATCCTCCACTCGGTTTTTCTTCCAGCGGTTCTGGGCCGGACTGGTGGGGTCAGGCCAGCCAAGCAGTTTTTGAAAAACATTTTTCCAAAGCGGGAGAAGCAGAATCCCGAGCCAGACGAAGTAAGTATTGAAGAAATCGGCCTGGTGACCGTGGGTGATGAAAATGTTCTTACCGCTCTCCTGGTGCTTGAGTACGATCCCATCGTGCAGGCGCACTCCCCAGAACAGGCTGTCTTTTATTCCCTGACGGAAATCGTAATAATAATACAGTGTGCGCTTGACCACAGATGGGTAGCACCGGACAGCATCATGGTTACCGTAAAGCATGATCAACCTACCGGCATCGTGGAACTGCTTCATCGTCCAGAAAATGTGGCTGTGAGCCTGGTGGATAGGTCGAAAGCTCCAGTTCTCGCTGAGTTCATCCCCATCACCATTTTCAATGTAGGTCCAGCCGTCTTCGAAATAGGTGTTCAACGCGTGGTAGAACAGCAGCTGGTTATGGGCAAAGTCATCTCCCCAGTCATTTTTGCCGCGGTGTGTGTCGCTGAAGATGATAAATTTATCATTGTTGGTGAAGGTGATCGGATTTTGTTTTGCCCGGTTGAAGACCTGGGTCAGCCTCTCGCTGGCGCTCATGGATTACTCCTTATCAGGAATATTGTACAACAAAACAGGATAGAGGATACCTCTCTAAAAAAGGAGGGTTCAGACCTTCTAGGTCTGAACCCTCCTTTACAACTTGTTTTTAAGGTCTTACAGCGAAGCAACCCGTTTGTTGAACTCTACGATCAGTTCATCAATCTCTTCAACCTGGTTCTGCACGCCAGTCCAGTAGTCCGGTTTGTACCACTGGTCCTGAATCTCTTCGTAGGTCTTGCCCTGCTGCTCCACCCAGGTGTAATACTTCAGGTTGTGCACCCGCTTTTGGTCGCGGTAGCTCAACTCAAGCATGTTATCGGTGCCCTGGCCAATCAGGTAACGGGCATCATCCACAGCGGCGTCCTTCTCAGAATACTCTCCGTATTCCGCGTGCATTTCCTTGAGGCGGCTCTGGTAGAGTTCCATCGAGTCGGTCAGCATGGTGACGACCACATCGTTCTCGGTCATCTCGTAGTACTTGGCAAACTTAATTGCCGTGAGCACGTTGGAGATGCCGGAGAAACCCAACAAGTCAAGCTGATCAACAATCCCGGAGGGAACGCCTTTATCCAGCAAGTGCTTCTTCCCAGCTGGTTCATTGAACAGGCGGGAGATATTCACTACCGCGTTGTCATCAATTGCCACTACAAAGTCAGTATTCTTGACATTGTGCACCCACGGGACATGCTTGTCGCCAATCCCCTCAATGCGGTGCTCACCGAATCCGTTCCACAATAGCGTGGGGCACTGTAAAGCTTCGCTGGCCACAACTTTACTGGCCGGGAAGACCTGCTTGAGATAATCACCACTGGCGATCGTCCCTGCCGAGCCGGTGGCTGATGCCAATCCGCGGTAAGTATCGTTGGGACCCAGCACCTTCTCCAGCACCTCCACCATCGCTTTACCGGTGATCTCGTAGTGCCACAGGTAGTTGCCGAACTCATCAAACTGGTTGAAGATCATCAAATCTTCACCAGAGTTGCGCAGCTCCCAGCACTTGTCAAAGATCTCTTTGACGTTGGATTCGCTGCCGGGGGTCTTGATCGTTTCTCCAGCCACAGATGCCAGCCAGTCAAATCGCTCCTGGCTCATCCCTTCGGGCAGGATAGCAATCGATTCGCAGGCAAGCAGCGAGGAGTCGTAGGCACCGCCGCGGCAGTAGTTACCGGTGGAAGGCCATACAGCTTTTTGCGTGGTGGGGTCGAATTGCCCGGTCACCAGACGGGGAACTAGGCAGCCAAAAGCCGCACCGACCTTGTGCGCCCCAGTCGGGAACCATTTACCCACCAGGGCAATGATCCGGGCACGAGTGCCGGTCAGGCTGCTGGGCAGCTCAATATAATTAACACCCCCAAACCCGCCGCCGGTGGGAACCGGCTCATTCTTCCAGGTGATGCGGAACAGGTTAAGCGGATCTATATCCCACAGTCCCTTACCGGCCAGCTTTTGCTTGATATCAGCCGGGATTAATTCCGGATTCTTCTGCTGGGCAAAGGTTGGGATGATGATATTTCTTTCTTTGGCACGTTTCGCAGCACGAACCATTCTGTCTTCCATGATAGTTAAATCGATCATTTTTTTACTCCAGTTATCAGTAGGTCGTAGGTAGTTGCCAGCGGGTAGAGGCAAAACAGAATAAAACTGTCTACTGCCTCCTGCCTACTGACTTCTAATTCAGTCTTCCGGTTTGTCTCGCACAATATACAACGGACGGTTGCGGACCTCATCGTAGATGCGGCCGATATACTCGCCCAGAATGCCTAAAAATATCAACTGCACGCCGCCAAGGAACAACACGGCGATCAGGGTAGATGCCTGCCCGAGGAAAGCCTGATTCCCCATCAAACGCATTATGATCACCACCGGGATCACCAGTATGCTGATTCCCGAGGAAATAAATCCCAGATAGGTGGCTACCTGAAGTGGGAAGAATGAAAATCCGGTGATGGCCGTCATCGCCAGCTTGATCATCTTGCGCAGCGGGTACTTGGTCTCGCCAGCATAACGGGCTTCCCGTTTATATGGCACTGCAACTTGCTTATACCCAACCCAGATGGAAAGTCCGCGGAAAAATCGGTGGTGCTCGGTGAGCTTATTGATCTCATCCACCACTCTGCGGTCCAGCAGACGGAAGAAACCGGTATCCAGCGGCAGGTTGATATCAGTAATGCGGTTAATCAGGCGGTAGAAAACACCTGCGGTGAGCTTTTTGAAAAAAGTCTCGCCTTCGCGCGCCGTGCGCTGGGCATACACAACCTCATATCCCTGGCGCCATTTTTCAATCAACTGCAGGATGACTTCCGGTGGGTCCTGCAGATCGGCGTCAATCACCACCACAGCATCCCCGCGGGCAAAATCTAAGCCTGCCTTGACCGCACTTTGCTGGCCGAAGTTGCGGGCAAAGATCACTGGCCGGACACGTTCATCCCTGCCAGCAAACTCCTGAATCAAGTTTGCGGTGCCATCGGATGAACCGTCATCCACCATCACAAATTCCCAGCTCTCGCCGGTCTGTTTCATCACCTCCAAAATCCGTTGATACAACACCGGAAGAGATTCTTCCTCGTTGAACATGGGGACAACAACTGAAAAAACAGGTTTCTCGCTCATATCGCATAGGTCCATTACGCAGAAAAATACTGCTTCAGTGCCTGCAAACTGGGTGCAATCACCGGGGCTTCACCGGCTGCCTGCATGGCTGCCCTGACATCCTTTAAGCCAGAACCAGTCAGCAGCACCAGCGCAGGCTCATCCCGAGAAAGCAGACCGTCCGAGAGAGCTTTTCGCAGCCCGGCAAAAGCCGTGGCGGCTGCCGGCTCTGAGAAAATACCAACCTTCCCCAGCGAAGCGATCCCCGACAGAATAGCCTGGTCTTCGACAACCACATAAGCGCCTCCGGTTTGGGTGGCTGCCCGTAAAGCGCGTAGCCCGTCACTGGGCATATCCACAGAGATCGAGTCTGCCAGTGTATCAGCGGAAACCGGCTCAATCACCTCGGTGCCAGCCTTGAAGGCATTGGCGATCGCGGCCGAACCAGCTGACTGCACCCCAAAGATATGCGGCATGTGTGCCAGCCAGCCCAGGGCATACAGGTCTTTAAAGCCTTTGTGTACGCCAGAGATGATATTGCCATCTCCCACCGAGACAAATACATTCAACGGCCTGTCCAGTTTGTTAGCGATGATAACTTGTTCCCATATTTCAAAGCCGGCAGTCTTTTTGCCCTCGGCGGTAAACGGGTTGTACCCGGTATTGCGGCAGTACCAGCCATACTCTTCAGCAGCGGCGACCGCCAGAGCAACGGCATCATCATATATCCCGTCCACCAGGATAACCTCAGAGCCGTACACCAGTAGTTGGGCGATCTTGGCCGGCGGGGCGGTTTTGGGGGCGAAAATCACCGCCTTAGTCCCCGCCGCAGCGGCCATCCCAGCCAGGGCAGCTCCAGCATTCCCGGTGGAAGCAGTCACAATCACCTCAGCGCCAATCTCAGCCGCCCTGGCGACCAGCAGCGCGCTGGCCCGATCTTTGAAGGAGGCGCTGGGATTGCTGCTCTCATCCTTGAGCCACAGATGCGTCATGCCCAATTCCGCAGCCAAGCGTTGGGGATTGTACACTGGCGTCCAGCCGACTGTGCGCAGCGGCGTGCCCAGGTGGCCAGGATCATTCACCGGCAGCAGGGGCAGATAGCGCCACATAGATTGGTCAGGGGAGGTGAAGATATCTTCTGGTATGGTGGCCGCTCTGATCGCCTCAACATCCATAACAACATCCAGCACCCCACCATCCTGCGGGCAGGTGTAGGTGACTTCATCAAGAGCATAGCGCGTCTGGCAGATGCTGCATTGGGTTCCCACAACTTTTTCCATCAATTTCCTCATTCAGGAGGCAGAGCGGTTAGCGGATTTCCGCACCGCCCTGCCTGTGATTGGTCTTATTCCTTCACTATCCAGGTGCCGGTCTCGCCGTTGAGAGCGCGCGGGATATTTTCTGGATCGGTGATCAGGGCTTTTTCACCGCCCTTTTCCAGGAAGTCTATGCAGGCTTCGATCTTGGGTTTCATACTGCCAGGGGCAAAATGACCTTCTGCCAGATATTGTTTGGCCTCAGCAATGGTCATTTTGTCCAGCCATTTCACCTCGGGGGTATTGAAATTGATCGCCACTTTTTCTACCGCCGTGGAGATCAGCAGCAAATCGGCCTTAATCGTTTCAGCCAGCAGTGCGGAGGCAAAGTCCTTGTCGATCACCGCTTCGATGCCGACCAGGCCACCTTCCTCACTTTCCACCACCGGAATTCCGCCGCCGCCGGAAGCTACCACGATGAATCCGTTTTCCACCAGCGAATGGATCGGCTCCACCTCGACGATACGCTTTGGCTTTGGAGAAGGCACCACCTGCCGCCAGCCGCGGCCAGCATCTTCCACGAAGGTCTTGCCTTCCGCCATGCGTTCTTTGGCGGTGGCTTCGTCCAGGAAGGAGCCGATCGGCTTGGTAGGATTTTCAAAAGCGGGGTCATTCCGGTCCACTTCCACCATCGTGACCACGGTGCAGGCGTGTTTGTCCATGCCCATTTCTTCAAAGTGGTTATTGAGTGCGCGCTGGAACATATAACCAATTGCACCCTGAGAATCTGCCCCGCAGTAATCCAGCGGCACCGGGTGGAGTTCGTGAGCGGAGAGCTCAGACCGGCGCAGGATAAAGCCAACCTGCGGGCCATTCCCGTGGCTGATGATCACGTTCCAGCCGGATTTGATCATCTGGACAATGTGGCCCATAGTTTCCTGAGCCGCTTCGTACTGGTCTGCAATCGTCATTTTGCTTTTATCTTTTACCAGGGCATTCCCGCCCACGGCAACCACAGCAACTTTCGCGTCTGTCATACCCTTACCTCTCTGTCTCTTTAGCGCATGGTCAAGGCCATGACAGCCTTCTGAGCATGCATACGGTTTTCAGCCTGGTCAAAGACCACCGAGTGCTTGCCGTCGATCACCGAGTCGGCGACCTCGATCTTACGGTCAGCCGGCAGCGGGTGCATGTAGATCACATCATCCTTGCCCAGGGCCATCTTGGCATCGTCAGCGATCCAGTGTTGGTACTGATCCTGGATCTTCTTACCCTCTTCCGGGTCCTGTGTGGTCAGCAGCGGACCCCAGGACTTGGCATAGATGATATCAGCATCCTTGCAGGCTTCTTCCATATCATCCACCACCTCAAAGGAGGTGTTGAACTTCTTGGCCTGCTCCTGTGCCTGGTCCATGATCTCTGGCATCAGCTTAAACTCAGGCGGGTGTGCCAAGGTGACATCCAGCCCAAAGCGGGGCATCTGCAGAATCAACGATTGGGGCACCGAAATCGGTTTGAGGTAGGATGAAGCATACGCCCAGGAAACAACCATCTTCTTCTTCCGCAGCTCGCGCCCTTTCTTCTCGATGATCGTCATAATGTCGGCCAGGCATTGATGCGGGTGGTAGATCTCGCACTGCATGTTGAGCACCGGGACGCGGGAGGCTTCAGCCACCAGGTTAAGGTAGCGGTTGCCGATCCCCCAGTCCACGTGGCGGATGGCGATGCCGTCAAAATAGCGGCCAAAGATCTCGCCCATCTCTTTTTCAGTGTCTCCATGGGAGATCTGGGTGGTGCGGGACTCAATGAAGGCTGCATGGCCGCCAAGCTGGGCCATCCCGGCTTCAAACGAGCCGCGGGTGCGGGTGCTGGAGAAAAAGAACAGCATCGCCAGTACTTTATCACGCAGGTAGGCATGTGGTTCGCCCAGGGCGCGCTTGCGCTTCAAATCCCAGGCAACATCAAGAATAGTTTCAACTTCTTCTTTTGAGAAGTCCAGGTCGCTGATCAGATCACGGCCTCGTAGATCGCTTTGCATATTTTTGTTCCTTTCGAAATATCAACTCATTGCTGATAGCAGCCGGTTGTCAGCAGTCGGGTTTTTTGATCACTGATCAACGATGATGCTGACAACTGACTACTACCTACTGATTTCCGTCCTACTCCATCTTCCCCATCACCAGCGCCAGCAGGGCCATGCGCATGACCACGCCGTTGAAGGCTTCCTGCCAGTAGCGGGACCAGCGGGTGATATCCACATCCGGCGGGATCTCGTCCATGCGCGGCAGGGAGTGCAGCAATATGGCGTCTGATTTGGCTTTATTCTGCAATAGATCTCGGGTGATCTTGTAGTTAGCCGGGGTCATGCCAACATCGCCATCGCGTTCGTCTCGCGACTTGGTGTAATCGGGCTGCACCACCGGCTCTACCAGGATCACATCAGCATCTGCAATCGCCTCCTCCACATGGTCAGCCTCCCTGTAATCCAGGCTGTAATTCTTCAGGTCTTCCTTCATCTCCTCGGTCAGAGACATCTCCGGCGGGGAAACAAAGGTGATCGGGCAGTCGAACTGGCTGAGCCCGTAAGCCAGCGAATGCATCGTGCGCATGCGCATATCGCCAACAGCCAGCCATTTCAAGCCATCCAGACGGCCTTTCTCACGCAGTACGGTGTAAAAGTCAGTCAGAATCTGGGTGGGATGCTCGCCCCAGCCGTCACCGCCGTTGATCACCGGGATGCTGGCCCATTTGGCTGCCTCGTGAGGGGCACCCTGCTGGAAGTGACGCATCACAATCACATCGCCATAGAACTCCAGCATCTTTACCGTATCCTTGATCGACTCCTGGTAGAAATCACCAGCGCGGGTCATCTTGGCATCCGCAAAACCAGTCACCTGACCGCCAAGGCGGATCATAGCAGCTTCATGTGCCAGCCGGGTGCGGGTGCTGGGCTGGTAAAAAGCGGTTACCAATGTTTTTTCTTTGAGCATATCTGAATTCTTGCGGTTGCGGGCAATCGGCTCAAGAATTTCGGCTGCCTCGAACACGCGGAAAAATTCGTTCCGTTCAAAGTCCTTCAATGAGAGAATATCTCGTCCTGCAAAACTACGCATTTTATGCCTCCATCAATATTTTCTAAAGTTGTTTTTCTGTGAATCAAACGCAATCTTTGCGTCAATCACCCTGATTAACCTACCCGGCGCACCACATGGAAGCGAAAATAACCGGGAAGGTAATAACTATGTGAATAATCAACCACTTTACCATCAGCAGTGTAGAGGGTAGCCTCAAAACAGAGGACCACATCCCCGCGCTGGATGCCAAGTGAACGCGCGATTTCCGCAGGGGCCGCAACCGCACCCAATTCTGTCCGTGAAGAGGTCAGCGAGAAATCCCTGCTTTGCATCAGCAGATCAAGGACCGAACCCTGGAACTGGCTTCTAAAATCCTTGAGATCAAAAATGCCTGCTGGCAGCACATCGACAAGGTAAGCTACCGGACGGTCAGGGGTTTCCATTACCCAGGAGACCTGGAGGACATTATTCCCCGGCTGCAGTTGCAAAGCCTCTAATTCCTCCGGGGCGCCAGGGCGTTCAGTGATGGAACATGGCCCAACCCGGATATCCAGTTTCTTGCGTTCTGCTTGGGTGAGGATGCTTTCCAACACTTCCAACCCGGTATCAATGATTTGTGCCGGTGGGACAACAAAAGTTCCCACCCCCTGGCGGCGGTGAATCATACCCTGGGTTTCAAAAATCCGCATCGCCTCGCGCAGAGTTGCCCGAGAGACACCCAGCTGCTTTGCCAGGGCAGGTTCGGAGGGCAGTTTGCCCCCCGGTTCAGTTTCAGAAATCAGCAATACAAGTTTTTCATGCAACTGCTGAGGTAAAGTCTTTCCGTTTTCTGCCATATATCTCTTATCTTTCACTCGCTCCTCATATTCTGATTGTTCAATCTCTACAACTGCCAGGTTCCTCCCCAATCCGCCAGCAAAGCCTGATAAGCCGGATCCTGATAGCGATCGAGAGAGAAAGCTGGCCCATAATCAGGCAGAGGTGCACCTGCGATATGCGCAGCAGTCAATTCTCCAAGCGCAGCTGAGGCCATGATCCCAAAACCAGACATTGCCCCGATCAGATATGCACCGGGGACCCCCATCTTGCCAGCCAGGGGACGATTTTCTTCGGTCTTGGTGTAATAACCGCTGTCTATATAAGGTTTGGGCATCCGGGAGTGGTAAGTTTGCATCCCGGGGAGCATTTTGGTCAGCCCGCGCAGGCTGACCTCAGCACTGAAGTCATCAACCGGGGCGGGCAGTTCCGGGGAAACCTTCTCGTTGTGCAAATCCCAAAGCATCAGCACAGTGCGGGCAGATGCGCTTCCTTCCGGGCGGAGATGAGCACCTGAAGGCATTTCTTCCAGCAGCCAGGCTGTATCGGGCTCCCTAACCAGCCACTCCCGCTCCTCTTCCTGCCAGGTCAAAAACTGCCGGTCAATGTCGATCAGCAAAGGCGCATCCCGCCCTACAGCACCGGCCGTATCCTCAATTGATGATTTGTGGTGCAACTCATGATGCACGGGGAGATCAACACCCAGCATGGCGCCGACTTCCGCCAGCAGCGGGCCAGCGGCATTGACAAACACTTCCGTTTGGATAACTTTGCCACTCGCCAACAGAACGGCGGACACGCACCCATCCGCTAACCTTACGCCTGTCACCTGGTCCCGAACCAATTTCAAGCCGCGCTTTTTAGCCTCCTCCAGCAGCAGCATCCCGTACTGCTGTGCGCTAAGCCACCCCGCCCTGCGGACATGCATAACAGCGACAATCTGCTCAGAAAGATATGGAAAATGCTTTCGGATCAGCGCCTGATCGGTGATCAAATCAGCTCCGTGTAGGGCCTTTTTATAACCATTGGCGGAGTGCGGCTGGTAATCATTTTTTTTCCATTGATCATGAATGCGCAGCTTACCCGCCCCAAGAGATTCCGCCTCACGGCCAAACCCTTCAAGATCACAGATCCGGCCCAGATCAGAGGTGGTGTAGAGATAACCCCGGCAGTTGAGATGGAAACAGTTGTGGTAAGACTCAGCCAGTTCTTCCAGCAGGTCAAGACTGCGATTCATCATGCAAACCATCGCATTGCCTGGGCCGGGCCACCAGTTGCGGTAGCACTCGGTAGATTTATCGCTGGTCAGCGAAAGGGGCGGGCGTTCATCCACCAGGATGACATCTGTAACATCAAACCGGTTGGCGAGAAAATAGGCAACCGCGATCCCCCCGATCCCCGCGCCACAGATCACCACGCCAGCTGAATCTCTCACCTGCTGGCTCCTAGCTTAATAAACGCTTTGCAGCCGCGTTATGCTTTTCGATATGGCCGGGCAGATCAATGGTGGTGAGCTGTCCATCCTGGACGATCAGCTTGCCGCCCACCACAGTATAGCTTGCCCGCATAGGAGAACAAAAGACAACAGAGGCCACCGGGTCATGTAAACCGCCGGCAAACTCAATCTTTTGCAGATCAAGGGCGAAAAAGTCGGCGCACTTCCCCGCTTCCAACGAGCCGATATCTTCCCGACCGAGGACAGCAGCCCCGCCGCGAGTGGCAATCTCCAGGGCCTGCCGGGCGGTCATCAGCGCAGGTAGATTATCGCTGGAGAGTGAGAACCCCGCCTCCCCGGCGCCGACGCGGGAGAGCAGCATCGCCAGTCGGGTCTCGGCGAGCAGGTTGGAACCATCATTGCTGGCAGCACCATCCACGCCCAAACCAACCTTGACACCAGCCATCAGCATCTCCACGATCGGGGCAATCCCAGAGGCCAGACGCATATTCGAAGCCGGGCAGTGAGCCACACCGCATCCGGTACGAGCATAGAGCTGGATCTCATCGCGGTTGACATGCACGCTGTGAGCAAACCAGACATCATCCCCCACCCAATTAACCATCTCCATATAGGCAACTGGTTTGTGGCCAAACTTCTCCAGGCAGAACTGGTCTTCATCCTCAGTCTCTGCCAAATGGGTATGCAAATGAACCCCGTATTCCCGCGCCAGTTTGGCGGATTCTCGCATCAGATAGGTAGTGACAGAAAATGGCGAGCACGGTGCCAGCACAATCTGGGTCATCGCCCCGGGAGCGGGATCATGGTAAGTCTGGATCAGACGCAGGCTCTCTTTAAGGATATCCTCTTCTTCCTCCACCACCCGGTCGGGTGGCAGGCCGCCCTTGCTTTCCCCTAGGCTCATCGAGCCGCGCGAAGCCTGAAGCCGGATGCCAATCTCTAGGGCAGCTTCGATCTCATCATCCAACCGGGAGCCGTTGGGATAGATGTAGAGATGATCCGAAGCAGTGGTGCACCCTGAGAGGGCCAACTCGGCCAGGGCCGTCTGGGTGGAGATGTAGATATCCTCAGGGTTGATCCCGGCCCAGATGGGGTACAGAGTCTTGAGCCAGTTGAACAGGTTGGCATCCTGAGCAGGCCGCACCGCCCGGGTAAGGGTCTGGTAGAAATGGTGGTGGGTGTTGACCAATCCCGGCAGAAGGATATGACCGCTCAAGTCAAGGACTTCATCAGCCACTGGGGGCAGTTCGCTGGTCTTTCCCACCGCTTGGATGAACCCATCCTCAATAAAAAGACCACCATCAGGGATCTCCCTGCGGTGGTCATCCATCGTCACTAATACATCTGCGTGCTTGACTAATAAGGTCGCCATCACATGCTCTCTTTTTTAGAATAGTTGTCTGACAACTTGGTCAATTTAGTGTATCAGGAATTGTGAGGAAAGTCAATTGTCAGACAATATTTGTCAGACAAATTTCTCTAACAGGATTACTCCTATTTCACCTACTTTTTGTAAAGAGCTAGTCCTTTTTCCTTCACTCAATAGTACCCATTGGATAGTTGTCTGACAAATTTTCTTGCTATAATTGTTTAAACCTTACAGGATTGCAAGGTGACAATTAAGTGGGGAGACCATCACAGGACATATTCCTGTCAAGGAGGCAATATTACTTACTGCAATTGATCAACTTATCCAACCGCAATCAAATCTATCAACCATAAGGAGTGATGAAATGAAAAAGCGCTACAAGAAGCTATTACTTATCAGCATCCTGTTAGTTCTGATGCTGGCATCCACCCTGCCCGCCATGGGCGCATCCGATAAGGTACG
>JAFGDK010000111.1 GCA_016932165.1 Anaerolineales bacterium | reverse complement strand
CGATCCCCTTTGGGGGCGATCCCCTTTGGGGACGATCCCCTTTTCTGCACAGTGATCAATGATTGGTGATCGGGCACCCAGCAGAATCTCTCAGGCATCATAGAAAATCGTGTTTCTCAACCAACTGGCAAATGATAGAATTACTTTAATAAAAGGAGCAAACCATGAATAAATTCTTTATCCGTCTGTTGATCAACGGGTTAGCCTTCTACGCCGCGGTCTCCCTGATTCCAGGCATAACAGCGCTTAGCGCCAACCCGGTCAATTACCTGCTGCTGGCCCTGATCTTCGGTATCTTGAATGCGCTGGTCAAGCCGGTGTTGAAATTCCTCACCTGCCCCTTTATCCTGCTCACGCTGGGTTTGTTTACCCTGCTGATCAATACCGGGCTGTTCTACCTCACCGGCTGGTTGGGGCGGCAGTTCGATTATGGCTTTACAATCTCCGGGTTCTGGCCAGCCTTTCTGGGCGCCCTGGTGGTCAGCGTGGTGGGGATGATCGGTGAGATGGTCTTCCGGGACGAGTTGAAAGACCGCAGGCATCAGCCGCGCAAGCGCAAATAAACCTGCCGCACAATTGAGTAGAAATGCAAAAAGCACCTTTCACAATTCAGATCACATCCAACGGGATGGGATACGCTGATCAGGAGCTGCGCCACAAGCTGATCAAGACCTACCTTACCCTGCTCAACCAGAACGACTACCTGCCTTCAGTGATCGCCTTCTATACCGAAGGGGTCAAGCTGCTGGTCAGCGGTTCCCCCATACTTGAAGAACTCAAAGCTCTGGAAGGAAAAGGCGTCCGCCTGATCGCCTGCGGCACCTGTCTCAACCACTACGGGCTGGCCGCAGACCTGCAAGTCGGTCTGCAAGGCGGGATGACCGACATCATCGAAGCCCAATGGCAGGCAGACAAAGTCATCACCCTGTAGCCTGCTGTAAGAAAATTGAGAGGACCGCACTCAGATGAATACCGGTCCTCTTTATTTCTCTGGAGCTTGCCATGAATTCCGATCCTGTCCCCGCTGCGCTGCGCAAGTGGTTTGTGGCCCATTTCTGGGCAGATATCCTCTTTGCCATCCCCCTGATGCTCCTCCCGCTGGAGATGCTCTCCATCCTTGGCTGGCAATCGCCGGATGCCTACACCGCCCGTCTGGTGGCCGCCGCCTTATTTGGGATCGGGATCGAATCCTGGTTGGGGCGCAACGCCGGCATCGAGAGCTTCCGCAATATGCTCAATCTCAAGATCATCTGGTCTTTCAGCGCTGTGCTGGGGATCGCAGTTTCCCTGGCCCAGGGCGCGCAGAACGCCCCCCTGTTTGCCTGGGTCATCCTGGCGATATTTGCTGGATTCAATCTGCTGTGGGTTTACTGGCGGGTTAAGCTAACCATCCCGAATCTCTAATCCCCTGCCAAACTGCCTTTGATCACGATGCGCTTGTTATCCACCAGGTAGGGATAGCACGAGATTAGCGTCACGGTCGGGTCGGGCGTCTGGTCCATCACCTGCACAAAGGTGGGTTCCACAATATCCGGCTTCCTGTCGATCACATAGGTATACGAGCGTATGTTGGTATACACAATGATCTCGTCGCCAACTTCCAGCTGGTCTAGATCGCGGAAGATTTGGCCGAAGATATCATTGTGCGCCGAGAGGATCAAATTCCCATTCTGGCCGGGATCGGGAGAACCGAGATACTGACCGACCCCCTTCTTCAGCTGCTCCCAGCCGTCCCCCATCACAATCGGCGCATTGATCACATTGATCGCCGGGATGCTCAGGTAATGGGCCTGCTCGTCTCGCCGCACCGGCGGCGGGGCGCTGGCAAAAGACTCGTGCAGCGGGCGCAGATGTTCCGGGATCTCTGAGACGTTGAAACGGGCGTTCCCCTCCGAAGTCGGCGGGGTGTGGCCGGAGGGCAGCACCACCGCCCGGATCAGCGGAGTGGGGGTCAGGGTGGGCTGCACCAGGGCGGCCGCCACCTGCTGGTTGAGCTCCTGCACCACAGATACCCCGTTGAACACCAGGAAGACCAGCCCGGCAATCGCCGCAATCTCGATCACCAGCAGCAGCCGGTCGAATCTCCGTTTGCGGCGCTCCTGCTTCATCTCTGCCTGGGTGGCAGGCGCTTCCCGGGTTTCATCAATAATGAATTCCTCCGCCAGCGCACTGGTGGCGGTTTCATCCAGCCAGGGAGACACTTCCAGGATCCGCCCGCTGCGCCGGAAAGCATCCAGACGCTTCTTGCGCGCCGCCCGCTTCTTGTCTGCCAGCAGACGGTTCAGTTCCCGCTCACTCAGTTCTTCTGGGCGTACTCTTTTAGCCATATAGGCCGATTATACATGAAAATGCAATCTGCGCCGGGCTACCACACCCCCGGAAACAGGCGGAACTTGGTCTGCGCCACCAGCTTATCATAGCCCGCAAGCTCCTTCTGCAGCGTCCGGTCTTCCAATCCGGTGCGCACAATCACCGCAACCATCGACACCCCGGCCGCGATCAACGCCCACCACGATCCGAACAGCAGCGGCAGCCCAATCGCCTGGAAGCAAGCCCCCAGGTAGCCGGGGTGGCGCACAATGCGGTAAGGCCCGCCCATGGCAACCGGATGCTGGCCTTCCTCGCCAATCCGCACCACAGTGGCAAACTTGGCATTGAAGGCCATGGCCCAGGTAAACAGCAAGCCGCCCACAAAGAACAGTCCCACCCCTAACAAGTGCAGCCCGCGGCTGACCGCCTCACTCCAGCCAAAGCGGTAGTCCAACCCGCCAATCATCGGGATCACCAGCATCAGCGTCAGGAAAGCCAGCGTGCCCCACAACTGATCCCACCCCCGCATATCTTTACTGTCTGCACGCTCGGCAATCACCGCCGGGTTGACAGAAAACAGCAGCAGCGCGTTGATCAGGATTCCGAGGAAATAAGTGCCGATGAACCACCAGCCCCATTCCCAGGTCAGCGAACCGGCTGACACAAAAACCAAGATTGCCTGCACCAAAGTGGTGATCACCACCTGCGTTATCCGTTTCCCCATCTTTTTCCGCATCTCAGCACTGATTGGTCTAGATTCTCCCATGAGCGCCTCCTCATCCATTCAAAAAAAGCTGTTTGTTAATTATGCCCACAAAAAACCTTTGCCGGCATACCAGTTTCTATGATGTCTGGCAATCTTCTGCCTGCTGCTTGCCGGCAACGGCCAACCGACAACTGTTATAATATCTCTGCGGGGAAATACCCCTCCCCGGTGATCCGCCAGAAAGATAATCAGGAGGCAGCATGGAAACCCTGTACCACGAGTTTGAGCGTATTCTGGTAACCGAAGAGCAGATCCAGGAGCGGGTGAAGCAACTGGCTGCCCGGATCTCTGAGGATTACGCCGGGATGGGCAGCATTGTGCTCATCGGCATCCTCAAGGGCAGCTTCATGTTCACCGCCGACCTGGCCCGGCACCTCACCATCCCGCACTATATCGATTTCATGGCCCTCTCCAGCTACGGGCATTCAGCCGTCTCTGGCGCAGTGCGGATCTTGCTCGACCTGCGCGCCGACATCTACAAAAAGCATGTCCTCATCATTGAAGACATTGTGGACAGCGGCAACACCATCGATTACCTCTACACCGTGCTCAAGACCCGCAAACCCGCCTCGATCAAGACCTGTGTCCTCACCCAGAAAGAAGGCAAAGCCGTGGAAACCCACATCGACTATCTCGGGTTCAAAATCCCTGACGTATGGGTGGTGGGCTACGGCCTGGACTTTGCTGAACGCCACCGCACCTGGCCCTTCATCGCCGAACTCAAGCGCTCAGCCTACATACAAGATTAGCTACCACACCCCAGGGAATAAGCGGGTGCGCGTCTTTTGGGCAAATTCCGCGTAGCCGGGCAGGTTCTCGTGCAGATAGCGGTCTTCCAGCGCAGTGCGGATGATGAACAGCACAATCACGATCAAACCTGGGATCAGAGCCCAATACGATTCCAAAAACAGCGGAAAAGCGATGCCATACACCACCGTGCCCAGGTACATCGGATGGCGCACCAGCTTGTAGGGTCCTTTGGCAATCACCTGATGGTCGCGCTCCTCCTGGATGCGCACCGCCCCGGAAGCATATGGGTTGGAGACCACTGCCCAGGTGGGGAAGATATACACAAATAGCACGAAGATGAAAGCCCCCCACTTCACCCAGCCGGGAACTCCGCCGGTCCAGCCGAAGCGCCCGGCATCCAACCCGCTGATAATATACAGGCTAATCGAGGTCAGCTGGTAAATGCCGACTATCACCCTGTCCCAGCGCTGCCCGAATTTCTCCAGCGACTCAGACCGTTCCTTCACCAGGCCGGGGTTGATTTTCCGCACCACGGTCAGCATGAGCACAAAATACAGCGCCCACATCCCGAGCAGCAGCCACGCCTCCCACCAAAAGAGACTGCCGTAAGAGACAAAGAACGCCGCCCCAACCCCAATCAGGAACACAATGACGATCAAAATACCTTTGGCCATTGATTCTGGTTGTGTTTGGTTGGATACAGTCACATCCACCTCCTCATATTTGAAATAACAAATAATATATTTAGTTTATTCTAAATTTATCAGAATTGTCAAGCGCCACTCCCCTGCCATCAGGCCCTCTTATTCACCATACTCACCCAATCGAATACACCGCCATCCATAAAACCCTCCACTATGCTAAAATACCCGCTATAATAGGGACAGCATACAAACCCAAGCAAGGAGTAATGGATGAAAAAGTTCTTCAGTTTTTTTGCCGGTACCGTGATGGGCGCCCTGGTCGGCGCAACTTTAGCCCTGCTGCTGACGCCCGCGTCTGGCAAGACCCTGCGCGGCCAGATCAAGGAACGTTTCGCCGCCTTACAGGATGAACTCGCCCAGGCGGCAGCAGAACGACGGGCAGAGTTGGAAGAGTACCTTGCAAACCTGCGTGAATCCAGCCACGGGATTGAAATCGAAAAATAAATTGAACAGCTGGTTCAGATTTCAATCAATGATCCAATCCAGTTCCTGCTCTCTCTCCCCGGGTAAAGGGCAGGAGCAATATCTGTCTTGGTCGCAGCTGCCCGGAGTGATTACTGATTTTATTAGTGATATGCACAAGGAAGTAAAACCATGAACAAAACTGGTAAATCCTCTTACGTGATCTTGTTCGCTGTGCTGGCGATCCTGGCTCTGGCAGCCGCTGGCTGCGGGAAAACCGAACCAGCCGATCCAGGGACGATCACCGGGCGGGTGTATCTGGATGAAGATGCAAACGCCGAATGCGACCTCTGCGACTGTGATTTTTACCTGGAAGGGATTGTCATCCAGCTGTACGAAGGCAACTGCGGCGGCGTGGTGCATCAGATCGTTGAAACCGACGCGGAAGGCATCTTTACTTTCTCAGATATGCCCCCGGGTGATTACTGCATTTCTCCAAAGGTTAAAACCATTTGCGAAGGTTATAAACCCACCACCCCTATCCAGCAAAAGATCACCCTTCTCTCCGGGGAAACCGCCGAAGTGCCCTGGTTTGGCTTCGATAACAACCTGGATATCCGCGACTGATCCGGATACTCGCCCAACAAAAAAAGACTGCCTGGTGCGGTCTTTTTTTTGTCTCTTTAAATGTCTGAACAGATCGGGTCAATCTGTTTGCACCGTTCATCCAAACAATACAATTTCAATATGCTGGTTTAAAAATTCCGGCCGAGCGGCGCTGGCTGTATGCGAGAACTGGCCAAAAGTATAGCCGCCAGCAATTGGCACCTGCTCCCCAATCGTATCCCTGATGGCGGCAATCTCCGCACCTTCATGGCCCTGGAACAACATCTGCCAGGACATATCAGCCAGCACCAAAGCAAACTTTGGTTCAACTTCCCCCAACTGCTCCATGGCCTGCGATGCCGCCTCACGCGCCGCGGAAATGCAATTCTCCCTGCTGCCGACCAGGAGTTGCCCCAGTGTGCCCTCCTCCAGATTGGCGCTCATCCGCAGGCTGCCATCCGACTCCACCCGCACCGGCGTCCTGACAACCAGATTCTGGTCTTTTTTATTAATTCCCAGCGGGTACAACCGCACCAGGGTATTGAGAGGTGCAGAGGTCCATTCTTGCGGGGCACGGCCAAATAACCTGGCGTACCCATCAATGGCTGGGGCATCATCCAACATGCGCAGCCACGGTCCTTTCACCGATGAAATCCGGAAGTTCACGCCCACCGGATGCCATCCATGCGCCGCGCCAATACCCACCTTTAGATTCTCACCTGAAATAAATGCGCCAGCCAAACCGCCTTCGCCGCTGCGGTTGCCGCCCAGTTGGTGCGTGCGCCCGATCCTCAGGTCACCCCCCGCCAATCCGCCCGCCAGACGATAGCGTCCGGGCGGCAGGTGATGGACCATCTCTTCGTAATCGCCATCCAAACCATCAGCAATATACAGCAGCAGGCCTTTTTTCTCGCTGGTCAACGCCAGCTGCTCAACCATCTCCCGCATCGTTTGTACGCTTTTGGTCGAGAACCCCGGCAGCCAGGCAGAGCGGTATTCCAGCGAATCATCCACCATCAGCGCAGCCACCACCGACCTGCGGTGGCTGCCTTCCCGAGTCAATTCTCCAGTCGTGCTGAAACCGATCATTGGAATATCGCCGATCTGGGTCCGGGCAGAATTGAATACCGCCTGGAAATCATATTCCACCGATGCAATGATGATCGCAAAATTGATCTGGGTGTTGCCCAGCGGGAGACGGGCTTGATACAAGGCGCGGGAAACTGCGTCGCGCCCCTCCACCGAGAATGCCTGCCCCACACTGAATTTCATCGGCATCGCTCTAGTCTCCCTCTTCCTCTACTTCAGCCAGCGGGATGGTGAATTGGAAATTCGTGCCTTTTCCAAATTCGCTCTCAAACCATATTTTACCGCCCTGCATTTCTACCAAATAACGGGTAATATTTAACCCCAGCCCGGTACCCGAAGCAGTATCTTTGCCTTCATCTGTGCGGAAATATTGCTGGAAAATCTTGGCCTGGTCTTCTAGTTTGATCCCAATACCAGAGTCAATCACCTGAAGGTGAAGCACCTGCGGGGTGCCTTCAGGGTCCCAAACATTTTCTTCCCGGCTGGCACGAATGGTGACCGTGCCGCCTTCCAGCGTATATTTGATCGCGTTGCTGGCCAGGTTGGTCAAAATCTGAGCCAGGCGGTTGCGGTCGCCCCATACCAGGGGCAGTTCCTCCGGCATCTCGATCTCAATGGTATGCCCTTTCTCGTCTGCCAGGGCTTGCGTGCTGCGGATCACTTCATCGACGACTTCCCGCATCACCACAGGGGCAAAGTCCAGATGCAGGCGTCCGGCCTCGATGCGGGAGATATCCGCCAGGTCGGAGACCAGGGTGGCCATCCGCTGGATATTGAACCTGATCGTTGAGAGGAATTCACCCTGTGCATCGTTCACCGGACCAACGCTGCCCGCGGCCAGCAGGTCTGCGTAGCCTCTGATCGAAGTCATCGGTGTCTTTAGTTCATGTGAAACAAACGAAACAAAATCGCTCTTTGCCAGGTTGGCACGCTGCACCTCAGAGTACAGCTGGGCATTAGAGATCGCAATCGAGGCATGATCGCTCAGACGAGTGAGGAAGTCAATAGAAGTTTCATCGTAAGGATCTGTTTGCAAGCTTTCCAGCAAGATCATCCCAATGACTTCCGCTTCCCGGCGGATGGGGATCACCAACTGGCTGGAAGCATTTTCCAGCAGGGCAGATTCGCCCAGAGCGGAAGCGCTGGTATGATGCAAACCTCCGGTCTCGATCACAGCTGATAGAGGTGAGAGGCTCAGCGGGATCATTTCGTCCAAATATTCTGATAATTCATCTTGATATCCCTGCGAGGCCATCACCCGCAGTTCCTCTTCATCGATCACCCCCACCAGCCCGGCGGTCGAGTTCGACTGGCGCATAGCCCATTCCAGCGTGATTTCCATGGCCTTGGCCGTATCCAGCGAAGTGTTCAACTCGCGGTCGATGCGCTGCATCACCGAAAGTTCTTCCACGCGCCGGGCGAGTTCCTGGTCTGTTTGGGTATATAAGCGCACGTTTTCCACCGCAACTGCTGCCTGGCCTGCAAATGCACTCAATAACTCCTGATCTTCTTCAGTGAATGGGCTCCGGTTGACTTTGTTGATCACTTCCAGCACGCCAATCACGGTGCCTTTATAATGCATGGGAACCACCAGCATACCGCGGGTCATGAACCCGGTTTCCTGATCAGGATCTGAATCCCAATCCGGGCTTTGTTCCACATTGTTGACGATCAGGGGTTCCATCGACTCGGCGACCTTGCCGGCTAGGCCAACCCCCACCTGTTGGCGTTCACCCAGTAATTGGTCTGCCACCGGGCCGATTACCACCTCAAATACAAGTTCCTGGGTTTCCTCATCCAACAGCAGCAAACTGCCCGCCTCGCAGTCAAGAATTTCCACCGCACTGGACATGATATCCTGAAGCAGCGGGTCAATTTCAAGCGTAGAGGTCAAGCCGCGGGTCACTTCGTTTAGACTGGCAAGCTGGCGGGCGCGGGTTTGGGTCTCTGCCAACAAGCGCGCTTTCACAATTGCACCAGCGGCCTGATCTGCAACTGCCTGGAGTACGCTCATCTGGTCAGAGGTGTACAAGATCGCCGGATTGGTACTGCCCACAGAAATTACCCCGATCACTTCCGCCCCGGCGTTCAACGGCACCCCCATCCAGGCATACAGCCCCTTTTTGTTGGGGATCAGCCGCCGGTTGCGGCATTCCTGCTGGTAATCATCGGTGATTAATGGGCGGCGGGTTTCCAGCACCTCGCGTTCCAGGCCGTATCCCAGGGGGATGGTCTCATTCTCCTGGTCCGTTAATCGGTCATCGTCTTGAACCAAAAAGGCATGCCGGAGCACCTGTGTATCCTGATCGAAGAGGGTGATATTAAAATTATCCACCGGAATAACCTGCGTGCTCTGGGCATACAGCAATTCAAGAATATCGTCAAACTCCACAGTGATATTCACGCCCTGCGCCACCCGGGTAAGCACGTTCATTTCATGCACCCGGCGGTCTTTATCTGCCATCACCTGGGCGCGTTCCATCGCTGCCGAACAGATCTCGGCCACCCGGTTGAGAATTGAAATTTCCTGGCTGGTGTACCGGCTGCTGGTCATCGGCGGACCCAATGCCAGCCAGCCGGTCAGACGATCCTGTCCCAACATGGCCACAAACAACTGGGTTCCCAGTAAGGCCAGGCGAGGTCTTTCATTTTGCAGTTCCGGTGGGAGGGCTTCCTCCACATCCAGGTAAAGGGTGCTGTTTTTGGTCGCCAGGAAATGTGCCAGACCGCTGTTCCGCGGGAAACGGATATCTGTGGTGGGGCGGCCATCCTCCCCCGCCATTGGCATATACCGATCCACCATACTATCATGCACATAAATATGTAGCCGCACTGGTTCCAGATGCTGGCGGATGAAATTTCGCAACAGATTGCTGATCTCGTCCAATTCCACCAATTGGGCCAGCTGGTTCTCAAATTCAGCCAGATAGTCCTGGAAAACCTCCCCGCTGCGCATGAAGATGGTGTCCAGCATCCGCTGGATTTGCATGCGGAAGGGGTTTACCAGCAAAGCAAGCACAAAAACCAGACCGCCTACCACGAAGGGATTTGTCATCCCAACTGAGGTGTTAAACAGAACGCTTGCCCCGCTGATCAGCAAAGCATACCCGCCGCCGGCCAGCAAGGTCAGCACAGCATACATCAGGGCGCGGCTCACCAAAAAGCCGGTATTGATCACCCGGTAGCGGGTAATGGCATACACATTGGCCACTGGGAAGACCCCCACCGGGATCAGGGCAGCCAGCAGCGGGATTTCAAAAAAGCCCAGATGCAGCCCTCGTGCCAGGAAATTAATCAACAGCATGCTCAAGGCAATCCCAGCGCCCCAGGCAAGAATGCGGCTCTGCTCGACATCAACCGGGGAAGGACTGTAAAAACGCCGGTAGCTGATTGTACCCAGGTAAAACAAAATAGCCGCTACCCCCAAAATGAACAATGGACGCCATGCATTACTGAGCAAGAAAGGGTTGTTTTGGACATTCAGGGCAAAGACCGCATACAGGGTTAGCATACCGCCCAACGGGAATCCCAGCCAAGACAGCAAAGGAACTTGATCAATCAGCTTGAATTTACTGGGGAAGAGCATCGCATAGCGGATCAGCGCAGCTGCAGCAATGCCGACTGCCAGCAGCCACAAGGCCACCAGCCGCTGGGAACTCCACACATCAAACCAGCCACCGAGGACAAATGCCGCCGAGGCGCTGAACAATGCAAAAGAACGGGCCACAGGGTCATTCAGACGCTTCCACACCCCCCAGCCGCCGGCTGCCAGAAAGACCACCCCAGTAATATATGGCACCACAAAGAATAACAGCCTTTCATACACGCTAAATTCTCTCAGCGTTGCCGTTCGTACCGAAATATGCCCGCTGCGGGCGCGGATTTTTACCTCTACCTGATCACCGGGCTGGTATTGCCTCAGAATCTCTTTCAGCTCCCTCGGATTGTAAAAGTCAGTCCCGTCAATAGCAGTCAGGCGTTCTTGGGGCAGAAAATCGTGTTGTGGAATTTGCTGGCTGCTCTGAAGATTGCCGGCAACCATCCCTGGCGACAGCAATACACCCAATGTCGGCTGCTGCAGCCAGCCGTAAGCCAACACCCCCACCACGATCAAGGCTGCCAGCATCACAGCTTGGTAGGCCAGCGTCACAAGCGGCGCCAGCCGGTCCCAAAATTCTTCGAATGAGACAGAAAGTTCCTTCAATGTATTGGCGTTATCCATATATTCTTATTGTATGCAAGGTTTTTGCCAGAAACATGGCGTGTTCAATTGCATCTGAATGACAGAATCATGCCATTGAAAAAATCCCCTTCAAGACCCACTCATTGCTCCAGGATGCACTGCTTTCAAGACAAATGCCTCATATCGTTGTACAAACCTAAGGCAGGGTTCTCCGAGAGCACAGCGCTCGGGAGCCCTCCTTTTATCCACCATTCCTGTAGCGGCATTTAACATCTGGTTGAATCTGTAAATAACTCGAAATAACAGCTTTAAGTATCATAACGAACCTTCACCTGCCAAACAGCCCCAGCGAAGCAGATTAAAAAGTCTTTCTTT
>JAFGDK010000018.1 GCA_016932165.1 Anaerolineales bacterium | reverse complement strand
TTCTTACCCCTTCTCCATAATCCTTTTTCACCTTATAATATCCTGTGGCTTTTCGGTCACAGCAGAATGCTTTGACGGCTTTCTTGCTTTCAATTAAAATAAACCTCTGGGTTTGTAATCATTTTCGCAAATAGCGCAATAAATAAAGGAAGGTCCACCTAATGAAAGAATATACCACTGACAAAATCCGCAACATAGCCATGGTCTCTCACAGCGGTGCAGGCAAAACCACGCTTGCCGAGGCACTTTTGGTTGTCAAGAAAATCATTAACAGAATGGGAAATGTCAACGATGGAACCACAGTCTCAGATTTCGATGAAGAAGAACATCGCCGGGAACTTTCCTTATCCACATCTGTTATTCCCCTGGAGCACGCCGGACACAAGATCAATCTGCTTGATACCCCTGGCTATCCAGACTTTGTCGGTGAGCTGATTTCAGCCATGCGGGTTTGTGAGGGCGCTTTGGTATTGGTCGATGCGGTGGCCGGCGCCGAGGTTGGCACTGAGATCGCCTGGAATTATGCTGAACAGTTCAATAGACCGCGATTCGTGCTGATCAACCGTATGCTCCGTGATACCGCAGACTTTGATGCCGCCGTCAAATCTATGGAGAACCTGGGAAGCGGACCCCGCTTGGTCAAAGTGCATTTGCCTTGGGGTGAGAAAGAGGATTTCAAAGGTTTGATCAACCTGCTGGATATGAAAGCATACCCTGCCAATGGCGGTGCCCCTGTAGACATTCCCGCAGAATTGGCGGATGCCGCTGAAGAAGCCCGGATTGAGTTGGTTGAGGCTGCCGCTGAAGGTGATGACGATCTCTTCAATAAGTATTTAGAAGGTGGTGAACTGACCTCTGCCGAGATTGAGAAAGGTCTTCGCAGTGTGGTATTGCAGGTTGAATTTGCCCCGGTGTTGCTCGCCGATATCGACAGCAAGGTGGGATTAGACCAGTTGATGGACTTGATCGTTTCCCTGATGCCCTCTCCTGCCGATGCCTCCGTTCAAATAGCCGATTCTCCCAAGGGCGAGGTTGAACTCCCCCCATCCGACAGCGGCCCGTTGGCTGCCTATGTCTGGAAGACCACGGCTGATCCTTTTGTGGGGAAGATTACCTATCTGAAGGTCTTCTCTGGTGTGATCCAGTCGGATGCCCGTGTTTGGAACATTCAGAAGGATGAAGAAGAACGTATGGGCAATCTGAGCGTGCCGATGGGTAAAGAACACTATCCAGTTGGCCATCTTCACGCTGGTGATATTGGTGTCGTACTCAAACTGGGTGAGACTGGAACAGGTGAGACCCTGGCCGACAAATCTAACCCGCTTACCATCGCAACAGGGGAATATCCCACTGCCTTGTACCGTGTGGCTGTCTCTCCCAAAACCCAGGCCGATGCCAGCAAGATGGGACAGACCCTCTCACGCATCTGTGAAGAAGATATGACCCTCTCCTGGCACAACGAACCAGCCACTCGCCAGGTGATCTTACAGGGGATGGGTGACCAGCATATTGATGTCGCCATCCGCAAAGCCGAATCAAAATTCCAGACTGGGTTGAATATTGAAGTGCCCAAAGTGCCTTACCGTGAGACGATCACTAAAAATGGTGAATCCCAGCACCGTCATAAAAAACAGTCCGGCGGTGCGGGACAGTTTGGTGAAGTCTTTATGCGGATTGAACCGCTTGCCGATGCTGATTTTGAATTTGTCAATGAAGTCTTCGGCGGTGCAGTTTCCCAGAACTATATGCCAGCCATTGAGAAAGGTGTAAAAGGCGTGATGGAAAGCGGAGTGATTGCCGGGTTCCCCGTCCACAATGTCAAGGTGGCGGTTACTGACGGCAAGGAACACCCGGTGGACTCAAAACCGGTGGCCTTTGAAATCGCCGGGCGCGAGGCTTTCAAGAAAGCGGTGATGGCTGCCGGCCCAGTGCTTTTTGAACCGATCATGCAGGTGCGGATTGTGGTCCCTGAGGAATATATGGGAGATGTCCTGGGTGATCTCAATACCCGCCGTGCCCGTGTCCAGGGAATGGATACTGAGAAAGGCCGCTCGGTGGTCAATGCTCATGTTCCGTTAGCTGAAATGCTGCGCTACACCACTGACCTGCGCTCCATGACTGGCGGGCGCGGGGTCTTCTCCATGCAAGAAGCCCGTTACGATCGGGTCCCGGCACACATCCAGCAGGAAATTGTCGAAGCCCGCGAGAGGGAAAAAGAGGAAGAATAATTTTGCCCTCCCCACAAGTTTCTTGCCAGTAATCCTGATAAATCTGTAAAGCCCCTGGGAACCCCAGGGGCTTGTGTATCCTCTGGTCGGCTTATATAATGAGTTGGGCACTGTAATATTGTCAATATTCATCCCGTCAGGGATCGTGAACTAGATGATTGGATAATTAATGAAACGTACTGTTTACCAACTGGTTAGATCTGCTGGTCTTGTTTTGGTAATGCTGCTGGTTTTTAGTTTTCCCGCCAGCGCAGACGAAAATTCACCAGAACCCTTGCCAGATCTATTTTCCTCACCCCTGGAGGGAGACCGTTCTGTCCCGGTTGATCGAACATCTGTGGATACAGATCAGCCTGAGGTTATCCGTTCTCGTCCGGCTGAAGTGGATTTTTCTCTGCTGGAGTCTGCAGGACGTGCCGGACCCCGGACAGATGCTCCCGCCTTCAGGTTGAATTTATTTGAGGATGCCCAATTTTCAGCTTTTATCACCCACACGGAGATTTTTGCCAGTGGAGCGGTCGGTCTGGTTGGCACAGTGGAAAGCGAGCAATTTAACGAACTGGTGATGGTCAGCCAGGATGGCGCATTGCAGGCTTATTTACAGGTGGGGCAGCAAGCATTTGAGATTCGTTTTACCGGCGCTGGGCACCTCATCGTGGAAGTGGACCAGAGCACTTATCCCGATTCCCTGCCCCCGGTAATACCGCCTCAACCCGATAATCTGGACGATGATCCTTCTCCGCCGCAGGATCTGGATGCCGGGATTGCCTTGGACAGCGGCAGCACAATCGATGTGCTGGCAGTGTACACTCCGGCGGCGCGGGTTGCTTCTGGAGGCACGGTGGGAATTGAGACCAAGATCCAGACCTCTATTCTGTCTTCAAATCAAGGCTACGCAGACAGCGGCATCAACCAGCGCCTTAATCTTGTGGAGATGGAAGAGGTTTCCTACAATGAAAACCCATCCGGCATGGAGTATTTGGATAAATGGAATGCTGCCCTGAATAGATTAACTGGTACGGAGTCGGGTTATCTGGCTGATGCCCGGGCATATCGTGAAACCTACGGCGCAGACCTGGTTTTTATGATCACCAGCATAACCGGTTCTACAGCTACCGGGGGAACGATCTGCGGCATCGGCTGGGTGGCTGGCGATGCCTGGGCAGATGAATATGGCTACTCTGTGGTCAACTACAATTGCGCGGGTAACAGCGCCTATACCCCCCAGCATGAGATGGGGCACAATATGGGCGCCTGCCACGATTGGAATAACACCGCTGACAGCATCAAACCGTATTGCTATGGGGACTATTCCTATGGATATCAGCAGCTGTCCGGAAATTTTTATACGGTGATGGCCTATAGCCCTGGTTCTGGTTATGTCCGGCTCAACCGCTGGTCCAACCCTGATATTACTTATAACGGATATCCAACCAGCGGCCTAGTTAGCGGGCAGACTGTCTACCCCAACAACGCCCTGACGCTGAATAATACCGCTTATAATGTGGCCAACTGGCGGCAGTCGGTGAGTATGATCACCGGTGAATTCACTGCCCCGGAAGAAGGAGGTTCGCTTTTATATCCGCGCACACACCTGGGGGTTACCGCCTCCAGCGCGGCGGGAGCGATCACAAGTGTTGCCTTTTATGTGCAATCTGATGGCATTTGGCAATTTGTTGAAACTGATACCGAGGGTGCCGATGGTTGGGAGGTCCTCTGGAATTCCAGCGGTGTCGCCGAGCAGAATGTTGCCCTGAAAGCCGTGGTCACGGATTCAACTTCCAATACAAAAGAGCTTTATCAATATGATGTCCCTTTCATGATTGCACTGACCTCGGTTGACGGCTACCAGTCCAGAACGGGTGGAGCAGAGGTGGAAGAGGCGGTATCCAACTCCCCCGGAGAACTCCTCAGGCTTTCGGAGGAAGCGGCTGCTGTGCTTGAAGTCGTGACCCCTGAGCCAGAAAAGACGGCGCCGGTGATTGTTGAGCCAGTTCAGGATTCTCCGGTGAGTTCTGCACCGGCTCGTGGGTTGCACCAGTTCTGGCATAGTAAAATCCTCAAGCATCGCTGGATGATGCTTTACTGAAAAGGAAACGGAGAGAGTCTTGGCTCTCTCCGTTGTGATTTATCCCCTTCTTTGACAGTTAGTTTATCTCGATCTCCAACACCAGATCATGAGGGTAATCAGCCAGCACTTCAATCTGCCCATCGGCGTGGACAAACACAGTATCCTCAAGCCGGCAGCCCATCCCTCTGCTGGGATAATAAAGCCCCGGTTCAATCGTCACAATCACCCCAGGTTTTAATACCCCTTCGGGTGGCCGCACAAATGGAAGCTCATGCACGTCCAGCCCCAATCCGTGCCCAATGCTGTGCACATAGCCTTCCTCAATCAGCGGGTTCTGCCGGATGGTCTCATGCCCTTGTTCTTCAAACAGATCGCAGGTGCGGTCCTGCAAGGTTTTTAAGCCCATATTGGCTTTCATCTCTTCATTCATTAATTTGTCAAACACCTCACGGACATCCTCATACAAAGCCTGCACCTCCTCTGATGCAAAACCCAGACACCAGGTGCGGGTGAAATCAAAGTGGTATCCTCCCCCGGGCTCCTGCAGGAAAATATCGAAAACGATGGTTTTCCCCAATTCCAGGACATCCTCCGGATTTCCGGTACTATGCGGCACACCGGCATCCCGTCCAATGGCAAAGATCACCCCGTGTGGGTTCTCCACACCGAGTTCTATCGCCCATTGGTTAATCTTGCGCTTCACATCGCCGATGGTCAGCGGGTTTCCTGCCTCATTGATCAGCACCCCTTCTTTGGCTTTATGGCTTTGCAGAAAAGCCGCCGTCCGGCTCACAATTTCAACGGTCACCGCCCCCATTTTTCGCGTGTGTTCTAACTCATTCGCATCTTTGGTCTCCCGGGCCAGCATCAGCACCGGGTCTTGTGTCTCGCCGAGGATCTCAATATCTGGGAGCAAGGCTTGCAGGGCATTGAAAACCGCAAAACTTTGACCGGCCTCCATTTTTCCATAGATGGAGAGCGTCCCTTTGGTCAGACCGATGTCGGCAAACATTTTCTGGTAGCGCAATGCTGTCGCCTGCGCCGGGTCGCCGCCGGTTTGCTTCAGCAGTTCAGGATAGCGGTACTCAGCCAGATTTTTGGTGGCCAATCCTGACCGGGCAGCTTCCTCGCGCTCCATTGAATTGCAGAACAATACAGGCTCTTGCCCCCGCAGCTTGATCAGATCGCCCTGGCTGACATGAACATTACCGGTGAAATAGTACATCGCAGGGTTGTGGGTTGCCGATCCGCTGATCAGAAGGGCATCCAGCCCAGCTTTTTCCATTAATGCGTCCAGGTCTTTTTTCATCTGTAGTTTCCCTCGGAGTGAAGATTTAGTGCCGTAATTATAACCCCTGCTGGCAGCTTGGTCGCCTTAGGATTCCCCTGCAGAACATTGACTCATCTGCGTGTTTTGCTTTCTTCTCCGGCCAGAGCATTTTGGATCTCGACCAGCAGCGCGCCTTCCTGCAGGGGCAGTACGGTGCGGGGATCGACCAGCACACGGTTTTCCTCCACCCGGGCAATGATCGGCGGGTGCGAATGCCGCAGACGAACTAAAAATTGATCGGGGTTGGGTACATCCAGGGCTACTAGCCGGGTCGGCAGGCGTTCTCCGGGCAGCGAGCCGCCCCCCACTGCGGATTCGCCATCGATGATCTCAGCCTTCTTCAGGGTGCGTTTCCAGTGCTGGGCACGGGCCTCAATCAGGTCTAGATCCATTGAGATCATCTGCCAGATGGGAATCTTCTTCTCGGCTTCACCTTTGAGGTAGTGCATCAGCGTGGCCGACAGCCCGGCCAAGACCAGTTTATCGGCGCGCACCGCTCTGGCGATTGGGTGCTTGCGCAGTTTATCCACCAGCGATTTCTTGCCAACGATGATCCCAGCCTGCGGCCCCCCTAAAAGCTTGTCGCCTGAAAAGCATACCAGGTCTGACCCGGCTTGCAGCGACTCCATCACAGTCATCTCATGGGCCAGGCCGTATTTGGACGTGTCAAGCAGTGAGCCAGATCCAAGATCATCAACCATCGTCAGCCCGGCTGCATGGGTAACTTCTGCAATTTCAGCCAAAGTGGGTTCAGCGGTGAATCCGACAAGTCTGAAATTGGAACGGTGGGCTCTCAGCACCAGTTTGATCGGATGCTCATCAATTGCCTTGCGGTAGTCACCGATATTCACCCTGTTGGTCGTACCGATCTCATGCAGAATTGCCCCTGATTGCGCTAGGACATCCGGGATGCGGAACCCGCCGCCGATTTCGATCAATTGGGTGCGCGAGACCAGTGTGCGCCGCCGTGAGGATAGCGCTGCCAGGGTCAGCATCACCGCTGAGGCGTTGTTGTTAACCACCAGGCCGGCTTCAGCCCCTGTCAGGCGGATCAGCAGATCTTCGGTGTGGACATAGCGGGATCCGCGCTTGCCTTTTTCCAGATCATATTCCAGTGTGGCGTAGCCTTGGGATACCTTCTGAATGGCACTGAGGGTTTCTGCGCTGAGCGGAGACCTGCCCAGGTTGGTATGCAGGATCACCCCGGTGGCATTGATCACCGGCTCCAGGGTCGAGTGGGTCCATTCTTCGAGGGCGTTGAGTACATCTGCCATCAGAATCTCAGGCAGGGGAATGGTGCCGCCTTCAGATCCGACCCTGCTGCGGATCTCATCGACAACTTTGCGGATTGCTTCCACTGTCAGGTCATGCCCATAGATTGCCTCGTACTGCATTCCCTCGCGCGATTTGAGGAGCACATTCACCGAGGGCAGTTTTCTCAGATCAGCTTTTAACTCAATCTCGCTCATTTTCTCTTGTCTCCGTTTGGCAGCCTGATCCGATCAAGGCCGGCGCCAAAAGCTGCGCTCTCCAAACCGCAGCACGATTTCCAGCAGTACAATCCCAACAAAAACGATGGCGGCAACACCCAACTTAAAAACCTGCCCCAGACTTAACCAGATCATGAAGGCTGCATAGATCCCTGCCCACAATGATTGGCGCAGAATCACCCTCTGTGACGGGGTATGCCCGGTTGGGAAGCGGTGATAGATAAAAAGAACTACTGGCATTGCCAAACCGGTGACCCCCAGAACCACCATGAAGAAGAACAGCCAGCGAGGCCACAGAGTTGGTTCGGTCAGGTTGAAGAGTAAGAACAACCCGCCAAACCCGATGAATAACAAGACCACGATCAGTGGCAGATAGCTTTTTATACTGGGGAGTTGGTTGTGTTCTGCATCCATTTGGGCTTCTCCTGTGGATGTCATTATATACTATTTCCCCTGGGTGGAGAGCTGCCTCATGAGTACTGTTTGACAGTGGGCAGTGGACAGTAGGCAAAAAAGGGTGGCGCAACCCGAATAGCATTGAGATCGAAGCGGAGCTCTGGGTGTGCAATCTCTATCCACATGTACCTGATGGATGAGTTTGCACTAAGTCGGTGATCTGATTGAGTTCCTACCAACTAAACAGAAACAACAAGTCGTTCACATTTGTATGCGTTGGCCCGGGGACAAGACAGCCCCCCACCTGTTTGAAAAAACGATACGAATCGTTATTCGCCAGATATTTGGCTGGGTCCAGCCCGATTTTCTGAGCTTGCCCCAGCGTTTCCCCGGTGACCACCGCTCCAGCCGCCTCAGTGGGTCCGTCTTCTCCATCTGTCGCCAAGCTGATCAAGGCGGCATCAGTTACACCCGCGATCTCTTCGACGGCTGCCAGGGCAAGTTCCTGGTTGCGGCCTCCCTGACCCTCTCCGATGACCGTCACTGTGGTTTCACCACCTGTTACCCACATGACCGGCTTATGCGGGTTTTCCTCTGCCAGCATCTTTAGCATGCCTCCGTATTCGCGGCCGACCTTACGGGCCTCTCCGCTCAGGCTGGAGGTGAGTAGTTCAGTCTGGTAGCCCAGCGTTGCTGCTTGCTGTATGGCAGCTTCGGCTGCTATCCTGTTGTTGCCCACCAGGATGTTATTAGCGGCCTTCGGTGCAAATGGGGGTGGTGGTGGGTGGCGTAACGCCGCCTTGATACTGTCTGGCATCTGCTCCTGAAGATTATATTTCTGCAAAATATCGCTGGCCTTTTGCCATTGACCGGTGGCCAGTACCGTCGGCCCGGAGGCAATCAACTCAAGCGGGTCTCCAACCACATCCGAAAGGATCAGTGCGGCCAGTTTGGCTGGGGCAGCCGCCTGGACAAGTCCCCCACCTTTTACCCGGTCCAACCGCCGTCGCAGTTGGTTAATTTCTCTTATTTCTGCACCGCTTTTTAATAACAGATTGGTCAGAGTTTGCAGCTCTGCTAGCGAAATTCCCTGGATGGGTGCAGTCATCAACGCGGATCCTCCACCTGAGATCACAGTCAGAACCAGATCATCTGGCCCGGTTTGTTCAAGCAGGGATAGTATCTCAGTTGTGGCAGAGATACCCCGCTGATCTGGAACTGGGTGCCCCGCTTCTCTGATCTTGACCGCCCCAAGATGATCTGGCCCGCCATGCCCGTCTTTCACGATCACCACCCCATCCACAATCTGGCTGCCGAGAAGATCCACCGCAGCTTTTGCCATCGGTAGACCGGCTTTTCCTGCCCCGATCAGGAAGATCCGTCTTGAACGCCGCAAGGTATAGGTATACCCGCCAATGTGAAGGTTGTCATCCATCAGGTTGAGGTGCTGTCTGACTGCTTCATAAGGGTCAACTGCCTGGATGGCAGCCGCCAGGATTTTTATAACCTCATCTCTGTGCGGGTGAGTTCTGAGGTTTTCGGTCAGGAATTGTTCAGGTTTCACAACAAAATTTTAACCCAAAACGAAGCCAACTGGCTTCGTTTTGCTAAGCTACCGTTAGTTTGGGGGGAAAGAGAAATGGCTTGGTTACTCCTTTTTCCTCTGAACCTTGGCTGATTCGGTTAATGGTCTGCTGCCAGACAGGTGAGGGTTTCCAGCACACCGGGGATCGGTTGGATTACATTGGCGAGCAAATTGCCCAGTTCATCCAGGTTGTCAAACTGCACCAGCGCAACTGCATCATACGGGCCGAAGGTCATACTTGCTTCCACAACTTTTTCTGAGCGCTTCAGATTTTTTACCACCTCGCGCACGCGCCCCATTTTTACATTGATCAGTACATAAGCTTTCATATGCTACTCCTATTCCTCTCTGTTTTTCAGATAAATGGACCAATACGCTGCCGAAACAAGGAGGCCGCCTCCAATGATATTCCCGATCGTGACAGGCAGCAAGTTGTTCACCAGGAATGTGCCCCAGGTAAGACCAGTCAGATCCAGCCCGGTTCCGGCGGCGAAGCTGGAATCCATGGCTTTGATGATCAGCCCATAGGGGATGAAATACATATTGGCGATACTGTGTTCGAATCCGGCAGCCACAAAGGCTGTCACCGGGAAGATTACCGCGGCGATCTTGTCCATTACACTGCGGGCGCTGAAGGTCAGCCAGACAGCCAGGCACACCAGCACATTGCAGAGGATGCCGAGTGCAATTGCCTGTCCAAAATCCAGACTGACCTTACCCGCCGCGATCTTTAAGGCTGTGGCTCCAACGGCACCGCCGCCGAATTGATATTGCCGGCTGAAAAACACCAGTACCGCCGTTCCAACTGAGCCTACGAAATTGCCCACATACACAATCCCCCAGTTGCGCAGCAGGGCTTTGGTACTCACCTTGCGGCTGGCCCATGCCATCACAATCAGGTTGTTCCCGGTGAACAATTCCGCCCCGGCAATCACCACTAGAATCAGGCCCAGACAAAAGACCAGGCCGGTCACTAGCTTGGCCAATCCAAACGGCAGTGAGGCAGTGCCGGCTGCTGTGTTGGTGGCAAACACTCCTCCGAAAGAGATGAACGCGCCGGCCAGAACTGCCAAGGCGAATGTTCGGCGGACGGAATTCTCCGCCTTGCGCACGCCCAGATATTCCGCCCGGACGGCCATCTCACCGGGGAGTAGTGCGTCAATTCGTATTTCGTTCATATATGCTCCTATGGATAATTAGTGATATTTTTCACAAAAAAACCGGCGTAACTATACTACAAAAAACACTGCTGTCAAGGAATGGTTGTTCTGAAGGGGTCGATTAGTTTTGGTTACCTTTGTGGCCTGGAGCAACTTGTCTCCGAGTCTCTGGATGACTCCAAACTGGCCGAGACCATCACCAAACTGCCAGGTTAACAGCTTGTAAAACCGACTTCGAGAAAGCCATGCTGCCATCCCTCAATCCGCTTGAAACTTTAAAGAAAAATCCCAAAATGTGTCGCATTTTGTCGCATTTTCAATTATGACTTTCCCAAAATCGCCTGGAGAGTATCAAAATTTGGCCTGTATATCGCTGGTCGGTTTGCTAACAAGGAAATAGATCAACCATTAAGTTTTGGGGTGGGTTTCTTATCCCCTTCCCGATTGAATTGCTTTGCTCTTCAAATGGGGCGTTTGCACTGCAAACGCCAAACTAACCGCGCAGCCTTTGAACGGAATGAGGGCAGGGGGTTGGAGGTGTGATCATCATCGCCGATAATTCATGAGCTTTTCCAATCACAATATTAAAATTCTGACTTTGAGAAAGCCATCTTAAAATCGATCAGCCACACTTCAATAGAATCAATATTTGCGGTAAAATTGATAGGATTTGTGTCCGCACAAATTTCTGCAATCATCAATAACAAACTTTTGGAGGTTTCTCAAAATGTCTGATAAATGGGTTTATTTGTTCAAAGAAGTGGACAAAGCAGAAGAAAAGACCGGTTCGTGGGGCGGTGCTCGCTCCCTGCTGGGTGGAAAAGGCGCTAACCTGGGTGAGATGACCCGCATCGGCGTTCCGGTTCCTCCCGGATTCACCGTGACCACTGAAGCCTGCAATGCCTACCTTGAAGCCGGGGAAGAATTCCCCCCCGGTATGTGGGAGCAGGAACTGGAAGCGATGAAAGCGGTCGAAGAGCTGACTGGTAAAAAGTTCGGCGACCCCGAAAATCCGCTGTTGGTCTCCTGCCGCTCCGGGGCAGTATTTTCCATGCCCGGTATGATGGACACCGTGCTCAACATCGGTCTCAACGATGAGACTGCTGCCCGCATGGTTGAGTTGACAGACGATCCCCGCTTCGTTTACGATGCCTACCGCCGTCTGGTGCATATGTTTGGTTCCGTGGTGCTGAACATCGATGATGAAGAATTTGAGCATCCGCTGGACAGCTACAAAAAAGAAAAGGGCTACAAGCTCGACACTGAAATGAACGCCGAGGATTGGCAGGCGCTTACCGAGACCTACAAAGCCGTGATCAAGAAAGAAATGGGCTTTGACTTCCCCCAGGATCCGTACGAGCAGCTCAAACTGGCCACTGAGGCCGTCTTCAAATCCTGGAACGGCAAGCGCGCCATCGATTACCGTAACGCCGCCGGCATCGCTCACAACCTGGGCACTGGCGTCAACATTCAGACCATGGTGTTCGGCAACATGGATAACTCCGGCACAGGTGTGGCCTTCACCCGCAATCCCGCCACAGGCGAGAACGTGGTTTGGGGCGAGTATCTGATGAATGCCCAGGGTGAGGATGTTGTCGCTGGTATCCGCAACGCTTCCGACGTCAATGAAATGAAGAACGATCTGCCCCAGGCTTACGCAGACTTCCTGGATGTTTGCGCAAAACTGGAGAAGCACTACCGCGAAATGCAGGATGTGGAATTCACCGTTGAAAACGGCAAGCTGTGGATGCTGCAGACCCGTGACGGTAAGCGCACCGCCAAAGCCGCAGTTCAGATTGCGGTGGATATGGTTGGCGAAGGTCTGATCAGTAAGGAAGAAGCCGTGCTGCGGATCAAACCGGAACAGGTAGATACCCTGCTTCACCCGCAGTTCATCATCGAAGAAAAATCCGCCGCCAAAGCAGCAGGCAAGATGTTCGCTACAGGCGTAAACGCCTCTCCCGGTGCAGCTGTTGGTCGGGTTTACTTTGATGCCGACACCGCTGAAGCCAAAGCCAAGGAAGAAGGCCAGGATGTGATCATGGTACGTCCGTTTACCAAGCCGGACGATGTGCATGGGATGCTGGCTGCCAAGGGGATTCTCACCAGCGAGGGCGGTGCCACCTCCCACGCTGCCGTGGTTGCCCGCCAGTTTGGCATTCCCTGCGTGGTCGGCGCTTCCAGCGTTCGCATTGATATGGAAAAACGCCAGTTTACCGCTGGCGACATCACCGTGAAGGAAGGCGATTACATCTCTGTGGATGGCGCCAGCGGTGAGGTTTTCCTCGGACAGATTGAGGCTTCTGCGCCTTCATTGGAAGAACAGACCGATTTGCTGACCCTGCTCGGTTGGGCAGACGAAATCTCCGCCACCGAGGGCATCCGCCAGGCCCCGGAGGGCTGGCCGACGCGCGGCCTGCAGGTGTGGGCGAACGCTGATTATCCAGAAGATGCCCGCCGCGCCCGCTCCTACGGCGCAAAGGGGATTGGCCTGTGCCGCACCGAGCACATGTTCTTTGAGCCCGAACGCCTGCCAATTGTGCAGCGCATGATCCTGGCCGACAGCTCTGAAGAACGCACCAAAGCCCTGGATGAGCTGCTGCCGTTCCAGCGAACAGACTTCGACGGCCTGTTTGAGGCCATGACCGGCCTGCCGGTGATCATCCGCCTGATCGACCCGCCTCTGCATGAGTTCATGCCCGATGAGCACGCCCTTCTGGAAGAGGTCATCGAGAACCGCATCAAGGGTACTGTGGATCAGGATAAGGAATCTCTACTGTCCAGTATTGAGGCAATGCACGAGAGCAACCCGATGATGGGCTTGCGGGGTATCCGCCTGAGCGTGATGATGCCTGAAATCGTTTCCATGCAGGTGCGCGCTATCTTCGAGGCCGCCGCCGATGTCAAGCTGCGCGGTTTTGAACCCCATCCTGAGGTGATGATTCCCCTGACCGGCCACGTCAATGAGCTCAAGCTCATCCAGCCCAAACTGGAAGAGATTGCCAAAGCTGTGATGGAAGAGAAGGGTGTCGAATTTGCTTACAAGTTCGGCACGATGATCGAGATCCCGCGCGCCGGCCTGACTGCTGATCAGGTGGCCGAGGAAGCCGAGTTCTTCTCCTTTGGCACCAACGACTTGACCCAGTTCACTTTCGGCTACAGCCGCGACGATGCTGAGCGCAACTTCCTGGTCAAGTATGTGGAAGATGGCATCCTGCCTAAGAACCCCTTCCAGACCATCGACCGCGACGGCGTTGGCCAGCTGATGAAGCTGACCGTGGAAAAAGGCCGCGGCACCCGCCTCAACCTGGAATGTGGTATCTGCGGCGAGCACGGCGGCGACCCGAACTCCATCGACTGGTGCTATCAGATCGGTTTGAATTACGTCAGCTGCTCCCCCTTCCGGGTGCCGATCGCCCGGTTGGCCGCAGCCCATGCCGCCCTGGAACACCGGGCATAATTCAGCGCTAAATAGATAAAACAAATCCCGCTGACTAATACAGGCAGCGGGATTTTTATTTTGGGCTTTTACTTTACTAGACAGCCTCTTTGAGGTTCTCAGCGGCAAACTTTGCCCCGGTTTCCAGCGCCTGGTAGTTGAGTGGTAAGTATTTACGGTTGCGCTCTGGCATATGATGGTCAAGGGCAGTTTTAAGTACCTCCATCGGCAGCACCGGCATCAGTTGGAGCAAAGCACCCAGCATGACCATATTGGTGATCCGGCTGTTACCCAACTCCTCTGCCATCTCGTTGCCCGGAATGTTCAGGGTAATAATATCTGCCCGGTCCGCATCCCGGTCCATCAAGGATCTGTTGGCAATCAGCACCCCGCCGGTTTTGATCAGAGGTTCATACTTGTTCAGAGAGGGCAAGTTCATGGCAATGACTGCATTGGGATTACGCACCAACGGAGAGCCAATTTGTTCATCCGAGATGATTACCGTGCAGTGGGCTGTGCCGCCCCGCATTTCCGGGCCGTAGGAGGGAATCCAGGTACACACTTTGTCGTAGTCAAGGGCTGCGTAAGTCAGCAATTGGCCGGCAAACAGGGTGCCCTGCCCGCCAAAGCCTGAGATGATGATACTGGTTTCTTTCATCTGTCTCTCCTTATACCCGCAGCTTTCCGATCTCAGGGTTGACTTTATAATCACCCAGCGGGAACATCGGGATCATCTTATCTTCGATGAATTGGAGCGCGTCCACCGGGCTGAGTTTCCAGTTTGTCGGACATGAAGAAAGTAGTTCCACCAGCGAAAAGCCCAAACCGCGTTCCTGGGTCTCAAAGGCAAGCCGGATGGCTTTCTTGGCTTTGCGGATGTTGTTCGGGTCATGCAGGCTGCGCCGTACCACGTAACCGGCCCCGTCCAATGTGGAAAGGATCTCAGCCATCCGAACCGGGTAACCCATCGATTCAATATCGCGCCCTCCTGGAGAGGAGGTGGTCACCATCCCGGGGAGGGTGGTGGGGGCCATCTGCCCGCCGGTCATACCGTAGATGGCGTTGTTGATGAAAACCACGGTGATATTCTCGCCGCGGGCGGCCGCGTGCATAATCTCCGCCATACCGATAGAGGCGAGGTCTCCGTCCCCCTGGTAAGTATAGACCGTATTCTTGGGCAGCATCCGCTTGATGCCGGTGGCCATAGCCGGAGCGCGCCCGTGGGCGGCTTCCACATAGTCATGGTCAAAGTAGTTGTAGGCAAAAACCGAGCAGCCCACCGGCGCTACGCCGATGGTCTTTTCTCTCAACTCCATCTCATCCAGCACCTCGGCGATCAGACGGTGGGCTACGCCGTGGGTGCAGCCGGGACAGTAGTGGGTCACTCGCGTGGCTAGCGAGGTTGGGCGTTGATAAACGATCTTGGGTTCAGCGATTGCCATTAGTTCTCTCCTTCCAGGATTTTTTCAAGCCGGGTCACCCACTCCATGCGGGGGTTTTCAGGGGCGGGGGCATCAATGTTGTGCGAGATGCGCATGATCTCATCGTAGATTTCATCCGGGAGCGGGGTTACTCCGCCCAGGCGGCCGTAGAATTCAATCGGCACCTTGCCTTCGATTACCCGGCTGACATCATCCAGCATCATCCCGGTGTTCATTTCTACCACCAGAATGCGCTTGGTGCGCTTGGCAAGGGCTGCTATTTCCTTTTTGGGGAACGGCGCCAGCGTGATCGGTCTGAACAGCCCAGCTTTGATCCCCTCAGCTCTTGCCTGGCGTACCGCCGTGGAGGCAACCCGTCCGGCAGTGCCGAAGGCGATGATAGCGATCTCGGCATCTTCCGTATGGAGTTCATCGTAGCGCACCTCGCTGGCTTCAATCTCCATCCAGCGCTTGAGCAGGCGGAGATTGGTGACCTCTTCATCCGGCGGATCAATATAGATCGAAGACAGGATCCGTTTCTCGCGCCCTTTTGCGCCGCTGACCGCCCAATCTGGGGGTGTCTCGCGCAGCGGCTGCATCGGCGGCATCTCGCAGGGTTCCATCATCTGGCCGAGGTTGCCGTCCACCAGGATATGCACGATCGAGCGGTATTTTTCCGCCAGATCGAAGGCCAGGGCGATACTGTCCACCGCTTCTTGAACAGTGGAAGGAGCGAGGGCTATGGGGAAGTAGTCTCCATGCCCGCCGCCTTTGACCATTTGGTAGTAGTCGCCCTGTGAGGGGGCGATATTTCCCAACCCAGGCCCGCCGCGCATCACGTTGATCACCACACACGGAAGTTCAGTGCCAGCAATGTAGGAAATTCCCTCCATCATCAGGCTGATGCCGGGGCTGGAGGAAGCAGTCATCACCCGTTTGCCGGTGCAGGCTGCCCCGTAAACCATGTTGATCGCCGCAACCTCACTCTCTGCCTGGACAAAGGCGCGCCCCAGTTCAGGCATGCGCTTTGCCATGTACTCTAAAAATTCTGTGGATGGGGTAATCGGGTAACCGAAAAAGCCCTCACAGCCGGCCCGGATAGCGGCTTCGGCAAATGCTTCGTTTCCTTTGTACAACTTCTTTGCCATCTGATCCTCCTAAGCCTTTATCTTGGCTTCCCGGAAGACGGTCAGTGCAGCATCCGGGCATACAATTGCACAGATACCGCAGCCGGTGCATCCATCAGCATGCAGGTGGACGGGATGGTAGCCTTTAGGCGTCAGGCGCTCCATATCCAGGCTCATCACATTCTGAGGACAGGCAGCTACACACAAGCCACACCCCTTGCAGTGAAGTTCGTCTACTTCAATCCAACCTTTTATCGCCATTCAGTATGCTCCTTAGGTGAAGATTTCATCCCAGATGGATGAAAGTGATAAATATATTAATCAAATATTAAGACAAATGTTGTCCATTTTAATATTAATCATCCCATATGGAAGTCTAATTGTAAGGGACATTCGTCATAAGTTTGTGGTGATGGTTGTACTAAGATCATTGTATCCCTTTTCGCTGCTTTAGGTAGTTAAACCAGAAAAATTACTGCTACCCCAATCAAAGCCACGATCGTGCCTGCCACTGCCCGCCAGGTGACTTCCTCTTTGAAGAAGTACACCCCAATCGGGATCAAGATAATTGGTTGCAGCGACATCAAGGTGCTGGCGATCCCGATCTCGGCATTCTGAATGGCGACCAGGGAGAAGAATACCCCCAGATATGGCCCAATGAACGAGGCGATCAGAATATGCTGAATCGCTTTTCGGTTTTCTTTTAAGGTGCTGATCGTACCTTTGGCCTGTCCGCTGAGCAAGCTGATAGTCCAGATCAGGATGGTGGCGATGCTCACCCGCATAATCTGCCCGGAGAGGGCGGGGAAATCGCCATAAAGCCCCATTTTGGCAGTCACTGCGCCGCCCGCCTGACCAATCGCCGCCAGAAAGGCTAACAGGATGCCGCCTGCATAGACCCTGCGTCCTTCGGGTTCCTGGTTGGGATCATTCTGCTCCAGCATCACCCAGCCGATGCCGGCCAGGGTGACCAGCATACCAGTGATTTGGGTGAAGCTCAGCGCTTCTCCCAGGAAGATCCAGGCAAGGATGGCGGCCACAATTGGGTTGGTGGCAAAGACCAGCATCGTCAGCCGCGTTCCAAGCATGATAAACGCCTGGAAGAGGGCCGCATCCCCGAATACAAAGCCAATCAGCCCTGAAAGTCCCAGCCAGAACCACCGGTCGAGATTTGCCTCCAATGGGAGAGGAGCACCGAACAGGATCCAATGGGTGAGCAAAAGATAAACCAGTGCAACCACCAGGCGGGTGCGGTTGACCACCGCTGATCCCACCAGACGCCCGGCGAGGGTGAAAAACGTAGGGCCTATTGAGAAGAAGATCGAGGTCGCCAGGGCGGCCAGTTCACCGATGAAGGGCATCTTGCATTCCTTTGAATTATGGTTGGGATAGTATAACTCAACATCAGACAATAGGCATCAGGCACTCAGTGATCAGGATGGACTGGATCTTCCTGAATATTACTGATCAAAAATTGGCTCGTTGCGAAGTGCTATATAATTAGATATCCAATTCCTGAGGAGGATAAAGATGACGAATTCAACAATAGATTTGATGCACCAACACGGATCGGTGCGCAGCTACAAGTCAGACCCGGTTCCCCGACAGATGATCGAAACCATCACCGCAGCCGGCCAACGGGCATCCACCTCCAGCAACCTGCAGATGTACAGTGTCGTGGTCACCACTGGCAAAGCCAAACGCAAGCGGTTAATGGAACTATGTGGCAATCAAAAGCATATTGCCCAGGCGCCGGTCTTCATGACCTGGTGCGCCGACTTAAGCCGGTTGGAGCGGGTCTGTCAACTTCAAGGTTATCAGCACGAATCCGGAAATGTGGAGAATTTTCTACTGGCAGCTGTAGACGTTTCCCTGGTGATGCAGAACGCTGCTCTTGCCGCAGAGTCACTGGGTTTGGGGATGTGCTACATCGGCAGTATTCGCAACAATCCACAAGAGGTGATCGACCTGCTCGGATTGCCCACACTGGTGTTCCCCATCAGCGGGATGACCCTCGGCTGGCCTGTGAAAGCGCCGATGATCCGTCCACGGCTGCCCCTTGAGGCGGTACTGCATTGGGAATGCTATAACCAGGATGATGAAGCCTATCTCAGGGCATATGACCAGGCAATGGTTGATACCGGGATCTATGCTGGGCGGCAGGTAACCGGGGGTGGGGAGATGCCCAAATCAGCATATGGCTGGTTGGAGCATTCAGCCCGGCGGGTGTCCAAATCCCAACGGGAAGGTTTGCTTAAGGTGTTGCAAAAGTCAGGCTTTGCTCTAAAGTGATGAAACTTTTCAGGCAGGTCTTCGTATAGTGTATTGAAACAGACAAAGAAATAAAAGGAGATTAGTTATGAATGTTGAAAATCGCAGACTTTATCGTTCTCGCAGCGATCGCATGATCGCCGGGGTTGCCGGCGGATTGGGTGAATACCTCAATATCGATGCTACGATTGTACGCTTGCTGTTTGTGTTCTTTGCCCTGGCAGGGGGTCCTGGTTTGCTGGTGTATATCGTGATGCTGCTGGTTGTACCAGAAGAGCCTCTAGGTGCAGCCGAGACCGTGGTCGAGGTTGAGGTTGAGGAAGAATCTGCTGAATAACCGCTAAATATAAAAGGTGAAGGATAAGACACGGTTGTTCAGCCGTGTCTCTAATAAAAAACCAAACCAGAGCGAATCCGCTCTGGTTTGGTTCAACCACAAGCGGCCGTCCGGGCCGCTTGTGGGTTGTTGGGTTATCCCAAGGGGAGCAGAAGAGCTGCGTTAATCGCCGTCAGAGTTTTGAGGGGTTGGGAAGAACCCGTGATCTGGCTTCATCTGGTCGCCTGGGCGATGCCCACCGTGACCAAATCCGCTAAAACCTTTTCCAAAAGGCATTTTGCCGCTCAACAGGGATTCGGCTTGCGCTTCGGTGATGGCGCCATCTTCCAGGGCTTGATCTACTGCATCCTGGAAAGCAGCGCTGAAGGCTTCTTCGAAGTATGGGTGCATGGTTTGGCGGAGTTGGAAGTTCTCATATTCATCTTCGGTAATCCGTCCATCTTCCAGCGCTTGTTCCAGCATGATTTCTTGGGCTTCTTGCTGCGCATCCTGAAGCTCTTCCACCGTGATCCCGAGTTCCTCGGCCAGCAAGGTGTTCATGTCTGGACCGTGGAAACCAAATCCAGGTTTGCCGAATTGAGCTTCCCTTTCTGCCATCGCATCTGCCTGCTCCTGGGTGATCTTCCCATCGGCAATCGCCTGTTGAATGGCTTTCTCATGGGCGGCCTCGTAGGCGGCTGCCAGCGTTTCCACATCGATACCCAATACCTCGGCCAGGGTTTCGGACTGATCTGGGATTCCGTCTTCGTCCGTATCTCCGTTGAAGGGTCGGAAGGCAACCAGTCCGGCTGACAAGGCTAGCACCAGCACAACGAGGAGTCCAACTTTTAATTTTCTGTTCATCTTTATTCCTTTCTTGATCCAGATTAGATACCTGGATCTGGTTGGTTATTGCTCCCAGTTTAACCAACCGATATTATCAGCTTGTAAGCCCAATATGGAGAAATTGTGTAGAAGTGGGTGCGATTAAATTCTGAACAATTCAGTCACCATCGATATGGGTTGGATCTTTTCCATCAAATACTACAAATCTACACCAGCCTCTACGCGGTGGGCTTATCGTGTCAGAGGGCTAAAAATTCTTTGCCATCAGTCTATTTCTTCAATATTTGATTACAACCGTAGAAGTGAAATTCGCTTAAAAAAAGCTCGCAACACTTTTTGTTGCGAGCTCTAGCCAATCAAAGGTATTTGAATTCTAATGATGGTGGTTGTGCTCACCGCACGATTGATCGTAAACGTATTGGTTAATTTCCCCATCGATCAGAGCCAAAATTGCCTCGTCAATGTCTTGAAGATTTACCTGATAGGTTTGGATATTGGCTTGTTCCATACTGATCTTTGCCCCGCTCCCCATACCGCGGGTCAGCAATACGCTGCAATCCATGATTGCCTGCACCATTTGTGTGTGTTTGTCCGCTGAATGGGCATCCATGCCGGCGCCGTGCTGGCGGCCATTGCCATGGTTGTGAGGCTCTTCAAGCTGTTGGAAGCTGTGATGTCCGGCTTTATCTCGCATCTCTCGCGAGATGATCTTTCCTTCCTGGATATCGATCACCGCGTATTTTGTGGCCCGGCCAAAATGGGGGCAGATGGTTTTGCCATCGTCTGTGACAATTGCAATTTTCATTGGTAGGCTCCTATGTTATTTAATAACCACCCCTTTACCTTTCGGAGTTGATGAAATTATACACCCTTTTTACACAAGTAAAGAATAACCTTCTTTTTTGCTATCGTTATCCGCTCGCCGCCCGTTTGATCAATTTAAATGATGTCTTCGAGTTGTCGAGGGCTTAATCTGATCAATCCCTGGCAAAATTCTTTATATTAATCAATCTTCTGATATTCAGCTTGTCCCTGGTCATCTTCGTCCAATTCAGCCCAAGCCTCCAGCACGATTGGCAAGGTAAATAGATTGATCACGGCCATCAGAATTGCGGAGGTGATGCACCAGGCACAGGTGGCCCCGATTACGAACGGTTCCAGGAAGGTGAGGTAGATAAAGAACAATAAGCCAAATAGGGCAGTCAGGAACATGGCCAGCTTGGCATAAAATTGCAGCCTGCCGGATGATTTCTTCCCAATTAGCCATGTGGCACCAATCACAAGGTAGCCGATGATGCCGAAAACAGCTACTGGCAGGAATCCGAACAGGGTGGCGTATTTGCTTTGCTGTACCGCGTTGCAGTCCCCGACTGGGCCGCAAACAGCTTCGTTACCGGATACCTCAACGCTGGCAAGGTAACCAGCAATTGCCAGCCCGATCACCAGCAGAACGGGCAGCACCCACTCCGGCCAGGTTTTTAGCACCGAGGCCCGCATGAAATGTACCGCAATATACACGACCACACCGATCAGGAAAAGCAGCACACCCACAGCAATGGTATTGGCAGTTCGGTCGTGGTTGAAGCGGAATACCAGCGTTTCCCAAAGGGTATCCGGCGGCGGGTCATCGGTCACCACCAGCATGGGTTCGGGATCAGGTTGCTCCGTGGGCGTTGGTTCCGGCGTCTGGGCAGCGGCCAGTTCTGGCGAATTGGATTGTTCTGCCATCTGGGTCGCGGCCTGGGTGGGGGCGGATCCCTCGGTTGCCTGGGTGGCGGGCATTGGCGTGGGGGTGATATCCTGCCCGTCTACACTGACAAAACCCTGGGTGAGCAAAAATTCCTGAATCGCCGGGAAAGGCGGCCAGGCAATCCCGTCTCCCTTCAGGGACTCAGCTACCAAGCCGGGTAGTTCTTCCGGAATCTGACCGGAGCCGATCATCACCTGATCGCCGATCACCAGGAAGGGGACGCCAGCCTGTTCCATCGGAAAGCCAGTTTCTTCAACCGTTGATATGAATAATTCAGACCCAACTTGACTGGCGGTAGAGATTCCCAGGATCAGGATTTGATTGCCATATTGGGTGTACAGGGGTTGGATCACCTCGGTGATCACATATTCGCAATGCCCGCAGGTAGGAGACCAGAAAAGGATCGCCCTGACGATGGGCTGCTCCTGTGCAGCAGCAGCTGAGATGCTCAGGCTGACCAGCAATATAGTGATTAACAGGATGAGAAGAATCTTGTTTGTGTTTTTCATGGGTTCACTCATTGATCGGATAGATGGGTTTTCAGGTCAGCCAGCATGGGGACCGGGGTGGGGTCGACGCGGTAGATGATGGCCAGGTAATAGGAAATATAATCTCCCATATGGAGCGCCGTCCACATATCTTCCATCACAGATTTGCCGTGAGTGCGATAGAAATCAGTGGCAAAGGCTTCCAACATAAAGGTCTTGCGGGTGTATTCTTCCCTGATCTGGTTGCGCCGGTGGTTATGTTTGGAAGTAATAAAGAAGTTCAGCGAGTGGTTGACATTCACTTCAGGAAAATAAGCCCCTTGCAGGGTATTGTGGTTGGCTTCCGGGATGACTTCAAAAGAAGCCTGGGCTTTTGCAATCTCATTGATCTGTGTCTTCCAGCGGCGGGCCACAGGAGCGAGGAAGCCGGCGCCAAAAATGGTGATCCAGCGGTTTACAAATTGGCCGGCCAGCCGTTTGGCCGGATTGGTCGGTGCGGGTACTTCTGGCTGTAAATTGGTCATCTGGGTTTTCATCGCCGCGGCGGTATTCTTGATCTGTTCGCTGGTCTCTTCCAGGGGAAACATTCCCAGGCGGGTGAGGGCAGCCAGTAATAGTCCAAATGAAAAGCCCACTGCGGCCCGCGGCTGGAAATCATCCTCAAAGATCCACAGCGCTGACCCGGTTTCTCCAGCTTTCTCAGCCAGTTTGCCGCCGGTGCAGATCGGCAGGGTGGGCAATCCAGCTTCGACTGCCTGATCAAAAACTGATAGCGTCTCTTCCGTATTGCCGGAGTGTGAGGAGCAGATCACCAGCGTTTTAGACCAGTTCGGCAAATCGTAGTCTCGCAGCACGGTGATTGGGATGTGGCTGAACTGCTGTGCATAGGCTTTAACCAGATCTCCTCCAATGGCAGAGCCGCCCATCCCGGCAATCACCACGTGATGAAATTCTTTAAAATCAGGCAGGGGCAGCTTTAGCCCGATTTCCCAGGCGCCGGCCAGCTGATCGGGTAAATTGTTGATGTGCTGGAGCATGTTCTCGCTGTCGAGTTCTTTGATCAGGTTGAGATCATCTAGGTGCATTATTCCCTCTATTCGTCAGTTTTTGTCAACAGTTCATAAATTTTTCGCCGCGGCCAGCCTGATTTCTCGGCCAGCTCACGGGCAGCCTGGGAGGGCGGCATCTGGCTGTATGGTGGAGATTTGACCGCATGGCGCACATCCCCTTCTTCCCATAGTTTATCTTCTTTGTTCTGCCCGTCCACAATCAGGGTGTATTCTCCCCTGGCGGGATGGTCTTTAAAATGATTTCTAGCCGCGCTGATGCTGCCGCGAAACACCTCTTCGTATAGTTTTGTCAGCTCTCCAGCAACCGCGATCTGCCGGTCACCGAGGATCTCCTCCAGGTCTGCCAGGGCTTCTTCCATGCGGTGCGGGGTTTCGAAAAAGATCAGCGTATAGCGCAAAGCCTCGACTTCTTCAATTACACGGCGGCGCTCTCCCGCCTTGCGGGGCAGGTAACCAAGGTACAAGAATTGGTCAGTTGGCAGGCCAGAGACCACCAGCGCGCTGATCGGCGCAGATGGCCCGGGAATCGGGCTGACAGTGTGACCGGCATCCAGGGCCGCACGTACCAGCAGGTAACCGGGATCATTCAGCCCCGGGGTGCCCGCATCCGAGACCAGGGCGACATCCCCGGCTGCCAGCGCATCCAAGACTTTCCCGATTTTTTGTCCTTTATTGTGGTCATAATAGCTGGTAGAGCGGGTGCGGATCCCAAAGTGGTTGAGCAGCTTGGCTGTGTGGCGGGTGTCCTCGGCGGCAATCAGATTGACTTCGTTGAGGATGCGAATTGCCCTTGCACTGAGGTCTTCCAGGTTGCCAATTGGGGTTGAAACCAGGTACAGCGTGCTCATCCCTGCTCCTGGGGTGCATCCGGTGGGTTGATATGTTTGACGCGGCGGGCAAGTTTACGGCGGGTCAGCAGGGTGCGGCGGCCGCATCCCAGACATTCCAAACCGATGTCGGCGCCCAATCGGGTGACCCGCCAGAAATAGCTCCCGCAGGGGTGGGGTTTCCTCATCTTGAGGATGTCGTTTAGCTCAATTTTGGGCAGCATTTTTCTTGTCTCACAGCCCCATTGGGGTGGTCTCCGAATCGGGATTATATCACGGGTGGTATAATTGCTATTTATGATGTTGTCTGTTCTGATGTAGATTTAATGTAGAGACCCGCCCAGCCATTTCATCTGGTCTTCTGCATTCAGGAGCAAAATATGTTAAATTTTTCATTACCAGAGTTGATCAGCCTGGCAGTCGTGCTGTTGGTGGCTTTCCCGATTCATGAACTGGCCCATGCCCTAGCTGCCGATTATTTTGGAGATGATACCCCCCGCCTGCATGGGCGGATTACCTTGAACCCGCTGGCCCATCTTGACCTGGTCGGTTCTCTGATGCTCCTTCTGGCAGGGTTTGGCTGGGCGAAACCGGTCCCGGTGAATGAGTATACCTTATCAATGCGGTCACGTTATGCCCCTGCGCTGGTTGCCCTGGCCGGCCCAGCTTCCAATCTGATGTTGGGGTTGTTCTCGGGGATTCTCCTGGCGACTGGTTTGTTGCCAGTTCCGGACGCACCCAGCAAATACATCCCCTCTGCCTATGAAGTGCTGTATATATTTGCCGTGATCAATTTTGTGCTTTTCTTCTTTAACCTGATCCCGTTGTTCCCTCTGGATGGGGAAAAGATCGCCATCCGTTTCCTGCCGCCGGAATGGGGCGATGGTCTGGCCAAGCTGCGCCGCTTCAGCTTTGGCCCTCTGATCATCTTGATCTGGCTGCTTCCTGCACTTGGCGTACCGATCCTGGATTGGCTGGTATTCAATCCATCTATCAGGCTGATACGCCTGTTCTTAGGGATATAACCTTTGAGGAAAGCGCTTTACCGGCTTGACCAGTTCCGGCGTGCCCACCTCGACAAACCCACTGAGGCGGAATTTTCCCGGGCCGGGGAAATATTGTCCCCCCAGCTGTTTGAATTGTTTTCACAGATGATGCCGTTTGAACAAGCGCATGCCATCCGGGTGATGGATAGACTGGTTAGCGCTGGTTACCAGGAGCCTGATCTGCTGGCAGCAGCCTTGCTGCATGATCTTGGCAAGGTGAATTACCAACTTCGCCCCTGGGAGCGGGGACTGGCCGTGCTGGCAAAGCGCTTCTTTCCAAACCTTTACCACCAGTGGAGCACAGCCAGCCCGGCTGGTATCCGGGCCGGGATGGTAGTTGCTGCCCGGCACGCCGAGTGGGGGGCAGCAATGGTGGAGGCTGCCGGGGCAAATCCACGGGTGGTGTGGCTGATCGCTAACCACGATGCAGATCTGCGAGATATGGAAGATGCAGACCGGGCGGTCCTGAGTGTTCTTCAAGCCGTAGATGCAGCTAACTAACGATTATTGGAAATAGGGATCCGGTAAAGAATTTATTGGGTCTTGAACAGGCCGCCATATTCCTTTTCTCAATATTTCTGTTTTCTCCGCTTGAGTTTGCCTGGTGGTGGGTTTCTGGTTGATCTCCTGACCAGGATATTTGGAAACCATTGCCAGAATCAAGAGGTTGGAACGAATGAATGAAAAACGGGTTATGATTATGTAATAGATAACTACAGGATCACCCGGGAGGATGAGATGGACGGGAATCAGTCGGTATATGATATTAAATCTGCCCAGCTGCCTTATCTGCATGGTTTCGGGCTGCGGATGTTCGTCAAAGCGCTGGGCTGGCCAGTGGTGGGGCGATTGCTGGTCGACAACCTATTAGCCACTGCGGGCATAAAGGCTTTCAGGCAAAAGCAATTTACTGAGGAGCCCACCTTAATGCCGATCCACTTTGCTGACCACCCGGTGAGAGAATATGCTGTTCCCCATTTTGAATCTAAACAGGTTCCTGAATCCATTGAAGGATTCCGGTTTGCCACTGCGGCAGATTTTCATCAAGCGTATCTGGAAGCAAAATTCTCACCGCTGGATGTGGCTGAACGGGTGATTGTGGCGGTCGAGGACAGCAACCAGCAAAGCCCGCCTTTGCGGGCGGTGATTGCCACCGATGCCGGGGAGATCAGACAACAGGCAGAAGCATCCGCGGCACGGTACCTGGATGGAAACCCGCTCAGCCCAATTGACGGCGTGCCGGTGGCAGTCAAAGACGAGATCGATCTGGCCCCCTATCCAACCACCGTCGGGACTGCCTTTCTGGGCGATTCGCCAGCTAGGTCTGATGCCACTGTGGCGGGAAGATTGCGGGCCATGGGAGCTTTGTTAATCGGCAAGACCAATATGCACGAGATCGGAATCAACGTGACTGGGTTGAACCCGCACCACGGCATCGTCCGCAATCCTTACAGCACGGCCCATTATTCCGGCGGCAGCTCCAGCGGGTCTGGGTCTGCAGTTGCCGCGGGTTTGTGTCCGGTGGCGATTGGCGCAGATGGCGGCGGTTCCATCCGTATCCCATCTGCTTTCTGCGGCGTAGTGGGGATCAAATCCACTTTTGGGCGGATCAGCGAGCACGGCGCTTTCCCGCTGTGCTGGAGCGTGGCTCATATCGGTCCCCTGGCGGCCACCACCAGGGATGCTGCCCTGGCCTGGCAGGTTATTGCCGGTCCGGACCCGTTGGATCGCAACACGCGGCACCAGCCCGCGCCGGAGATCGGCGGCTGGGATCAAATCGATCTCAGTCAGATCAGGATCGGCGTGTTTTGGCCCTGGTTCCGCCATGCGTCTGCGGATATCGTCGCTGCCAATCAGACTATGCTGGCTAAATATCAATCAATGGGCGCACAGATCGTCGATATCCAGCTCCCCGACCTGGAAGCTGCCCGGGTGGCGCATATCATCACGATCACCGCGGAGATGTCTCAATCCCTGAGAAGTTTCCACCACCATTTTGAGAAGCACGGGCTGGATGTGAAAACCAATCTGCTGTTGGCCCGCAGCTTCACAGCAGAAGATTATGTGCAGGCGCAGCGGGTGCGTACCCGCCTGATGGCCCATTTTGCCGCTGCCTTTGAACAGGTGGATGTCATCGCCACACCCAGCGTGGGTTTAGCGGCGCCCCCGATCAAACCCCATGCGCTCCCGGATGGCGATTCGGATGTGACCGTGACGACCGAGATCATGCGTTTTGCCCAACCGGCCAACCTCACCGGCTTGCCGGCGATCTCATTCCCGGTTGGCTATAACCAGGAAGGCTTACCCTTGAGCATGCAGCTGATGGGGAGACCCTGGGATGAGAAGACCCTGTTCGGCATGGCTCTGCGTGCAGAACAGGTCACGGTGCGGCAAAAGCCAACCTGGCATTATGATCTGTTTGGGGATTAGTTATTTCGCCAAAATCGCTGAATGGTAGGTGAAGACCCGTTGCGCCAGCCGGGGCATGATTCTGAGCGCGATTTCCCTGACCCAATATTGCAGCTGGCCGCGCCGCCCATAGCGGTAAACAAGCACATCCTTTGACGGGTTGATCACCGTTTGGCAGAGGACTTCCAACCCGGTGGATTGAACCAGATGGCGAATGCCGCGCCCATGGTAGGCATTGATATGCCCGGTGGCGGTGAAGCGGAAGTCTTTGGGCAGCCGGGCGGTATCTTCCAGCGGAACCTCAATAAAGATATGCCTGCCCACGCGCTGCGCTTCCATCAGCAGAGCCCGCGGGTATTCAAGATGCTCGACCACATGGCTGAGGATCACCAGATCAAAAAAATCATCCGGATACGGGATCGTATAGCCGTCAAACAGCCTGCACTCTGCAAGATGGGGGATGCCCAGCTGATTGATCCGCTCTACGGCGTTTTGCACGATCTCAATCGCAAACAATTTCTCCCCAAAATTCAAGGCGTCCAACTGCTGAAGGATAGCCCCGTCCCCGGCGCCGATCTCAAGAACTGTGGAGTGCGGCACCTGCGCACAGACATCCAGGATGTTGTTGACCTTGTCAAGCGCACCCAGGCGGCGCCATTCTTTGTCAACATCCTGGTAATAGTCCTGGTAGTTATCCAGCAAATAATTGCTTACTTTTTGTTCGGGCATCGGTTCCTCAGGGCACCGGCTTCCAGGAGGGCATTTTGTCATCGGCCTCATGGTTGGTGATATTCGTCTGGAAGCGGCCGCCGAGGTCCATTGTGTAGATCTCCAGGTTGCCGGTGGTGGAGTTGGCGTACACGATATACTGGCTGTCCGGAGACCAGGCGGGATCATAATTCAGGCCGGGCGCTTCCAGGTGGCGGACGGTGGCCCCATCCGAGTTGGCATCCAGCAGATAAACCCGCCGGTTGTTGCCGTTGGTACGGATGTACACGATCCAGTTGCCGTCCGGAGACCAGGCGGGCTGGTCTCCCTTGCCGATACGGTCGGGTTCATCGTAGCGGTTGTCATAGAGTTCCGGCACCAGATTGACATCGAAGAGGTCATCCACATCCTCCGGCATTTTTCCTTCCTCGTAATGGCGTATATTCAGCGTATAGAAAAAGGTCGATGAAAACAACAGCGTATTGCCGTCGGGTGAGAAGGTGGGGTTATATTCCTCAAATTCAAAGCTGACCCGTTCCTGTCCGCTGCCATCGGCATTCATGACCATCAGTTGGCGTGTGCCGCCAAATCTGTAACTGACGAAGACGATCTTGCTCCCATCTGGAGACCAGACCGGATCTTCATCCACGCCCCTGGTCTGCGTCAGATTTGTCTGGTTGCTGCCGTCAGCATTCATCACCCAGATATCGAGTCCGAGTTTGGTGTTGTAAGGCCCCAGCCCGCCGTCTCCCACATACAGAATTTTGGAGCCGTCCGGAGAATAGATAGGCCAGCTTTTATGGCTCTCATCAAAGGTCAACTGAACCGTTTCTCCGGTGCGGAGGTCGACTTCATAGATCTGGTCATAGCCATCCCGGTTGGAGACAAAGATAATCTTGCTGCTGCCGCCAGTCGGGGTGGGCTCCGGGGAGGGAGTGAAGGTGGCAGCAGGTTCCAGCGTGGGTGTGGAGGTGGGTTCTTCGGTTGAGGCATTTGTGATTTCAGAGTTCACAACCGCAGGTAGGGTGTTTGTGGGAATTGCCGCAGCGATTCCCTGATTGGGCGGTTGTGTGGGTGAAGCTGCCCGGCCGCCGCTGAAGATATTCGCCAGCAGAAAACCGCCGCTGATCACAACCGCGAGGACAATCATCGCACCGATCCACAGCCAGGGGCTGCCCCCTTTCTTTACCGGGGATGGCGGTTCTTGTCCCGGCTTGGCAATCGTCGGCGCTTCCGAAATTGACTCGATCGTGTCTGTGCCAGGCTTGAGGGTAATCTCTGCCAATGAAGCCGGGTCTGTCAGGGCGGTGAAGAATTCTTCCACGCTGCTGAAGCGCATGTGCGGCTCGGGCGACATAGCCTTCTTGATCGCATTATCCACATGCAGGGGGATATTGGACGCAAACATCCGCGTGGAGGTCAGGTTCTTGCCTCCCAGCATGATGTCCACCGACTCCGGCGGCGGAGACCCGGTCAACAGGGCGTACAGCGTGGCGGCAAATGAATATTGGTCTGAATATGGGCCGGTGACTGCTTCACCGTACTGCTCGGGTGGGGCGTAACCGGGTGTATAGCCCTGTGCCCCCACGGTGGTATCCCCGCTTGAGGCCTTGGCGATCCCGAAGTCCACCAACACGATCTTTCCTTCGGGAGTGATCTTGAGATTGGCGGGTTTGATATCCCGGTGGATCACCGGCGGGCTCTGGTTGTGGAGATAGCTTAGAGCAGAACTGATCTGTTCAGCCCAATCCAGCACCCTGTAGACCGCCTGGGCGCCCTCATCCTTGAGCCGCTGGCTGAGGCTGTCGCCGGGGATATAATCCATCACCAGGTATTGCACCTCATCAATGATGAAATGGTCAAAGACCAGCGGCAGGTTGGGATGGCGCAGTTTAGCCAGCAGGCGGGCTTCAATTTCGAATTGGCGCAGGCTCTGCTCACCGGGGTTAAGGTTGGATTTGACCGCTACAAGCTGGTCCAGGGCCTGGTCCTCTGCCAGATATACTGCTCCCATCCCGCCTTGGCCCAGCAGTTCTTTAATCAAGTATCGGTCTTTGAGTAAATATCCGGGTGAAAGTTGCATGGTGATTTCCTGTAAGATTAATTATCATGATCCAGATAATTCATTATAGTGGAATTTTTTTATTCCCCAAGGATAAATCAACTGATCCCATTATGGGTTTAGGATTATTGAGAATGTCTTGACATATGCCGGATCTATAAATCTTCCTTCTATAATGCCGATCGCCAGTAGCACCGGGGTTGGTTCGGTGACTTGGTATTCGATTTCAGCGACATATTGCCCAACCTGGCTGCCAGAGGACACCACCACTGGTGCCCAGCCTTGAGCAATTATCGTTCCGGTTTGATCCACCAGATGGATGTTGAGGGGGTGCGGCTCACCGGTTTGGATTGTGGGGGTCAATCGCACCAGCCCGGAGAGGAATAATTTCCCGCCCTCGATTTCTGTCTGCCCGGGGAAGGGTATTTGTGGGAGGATGCGCTCCCCATCTTCGGGGGCATAATTGCGGTCAGCTGGCCCGTCTGCAAGCAGAATCAGGTTGACCGAGTTCAATGCCCGCAAGCGGCCAAACTGGTCAACGACCTTGAGCTCCAGCCGCCCAACTTCGTTCATTGCCTCGATGCTGAACTCCAGGTCGGTGATCACGTTGCCGTTGACCGGGTCATCGTAGGGCAGGATATCGAATTTTCGTTCCGCCAGCACTCGCCCATCCTCACCGTACAGGGTGATGAAAGTAAGGGCATCCTCTGGATTGCTGAAGCTGGCGATCAGACGGATGGGGGAGACCAGCCGTGAATATTGCCCGGGGCGCAGGATGGCGATCTCGGCGGTGCCGGGGATGGTGAAATTGTTGGCGGAGTATGATCGGTCCTCGGTTTGGACCGGCTGGTCTTGAGAAAGGCTATCTATCTGGTTGGCGGAAAGGGTAGAAATCGCCTCCTGTTGGGAGGCGGGTTCCTTGGGGGGGGGATTCTCCTGTGTGGGTTGCTGCGATTCAGTTATTATTTGTTCAATTACAGGCTGTCCGGACGGTGGTGGTACAGGTGCGCAGGCGGTCAGCAGGATCAGGAGCAGGAGAGTGAGCAGGGTCCTTTTCATACGGGTTAAGCTTACTATAAAACCAGATTGGCGAGAAAAAAACAGGGCGCAGATTGTGCGCCCTGTGAGTGATGTTCAATATTGGGTCTACAGCCCGTAGATATCACCAAACTTCTTGTTGAGATAGCGGATATAAGCATCGCCGTTGATCTTCTCGCCAGTGATGCGCTGTACCAGGTCCTGGGGGTAGAACTTAGAGCCGTGGGCGTGCACCTTCTCGTTCAGCCAGGTGAGCAGCTGGCCAAATTCGCCTTTGCGGATATGGCTGTCCAGGTTGGGGATGTCTTCTTTAATTTTTTCCCACAGCTGGAGGGAAACCAGGTTGCCCAGGGCGTAAGTGGAGAAGTATCCGAACAAGCCGAAGGACCAGTGTACATCTTGCAGGCAGCCCTCGGCGTCGTTCTTCGGGCGAATGCCCAGATAGGATTCAAAACGATCGTTCCATACCTGCGGCAGTTCGCTCACCTGGATAGAGCCTTCCAGTAGGCCAATCTCGATCTCCAGACGCAGCATGATGTGCAGGTTGTAGGTCGCTTCATCGGCTTCCACGCGGATGAAGGAGGGCTCCACCTTGTTGATCGCTTTGTAGAATTCTTCCAGGGAAACACCTTCAGTCTGCTCCGGGAAGCGCTGCTGTAGTTTGGGGTAGTACCACTCCCAGAAGGGCTGGGAACGCCCGACCAGGTTCTCCCATAGGCGGGACTGGGATTCGTGGATCGCCAGGGAGGTGCCACCGTAGAGGATAGAACGGGAGAGCGACTTGGGAATCCCCTGCTCGTACATGGCGTGGCCGGCTTCGTGCAGAGCGGCGAAGATATAGGGGTTGAAGAAGTTTTCATCCACGCGGTAGGTGATGCGCTGGTCGCCGTAGCCCAGGTTGGTGGAGAAGGGATGGTGCACCTTGTCCTGCCGGCCGCGTTTAAAGTCATAGCCGATGGCACGGCAGATCTCGTCGCCCATCTCGATCTGGGCATCCTCCGGGTAGAACTTGTACAACACGCGGTCGTCCACCTGGTCGGATGCGGCAATCTTCTCGATCAACTCTACCTGTTTGGGGCGGATCTCAGCGAAGATCTTCTTTACATCTTCGGTCTTCATCATTGGCTCGTAATCGTCCAGCAGCACATCGTAGGCATGGTCGTAGGGTTTGAACAAGTCTGCATAGCGCTGGTTTAACTCCACGATCTTCTCCATGAATGGCTCGAAGATGGAGTAATCTGATTTTTCACGGGCTTCGCGCCAGGCGGCATTGGCCTGCGAGGTGAGCATGGCGCGCTCAGCGACCATTTCGGGCGGAACCTTGACGGCTTTATCGTAGCCGCGGCGGGAAACCACAATCAGACGGGCATCATCGGAATCCGGGTCCTGTTCAGCGGCCCAGGGTTCAAGCTCCTCGATCAGCTTGCCGACTTTTTCATCGGTGCCGATCTCCTGCGCCATTCTTGCCAGGGTTGCCAGGGCGCGTCCTCGGGATTCAACGCCGCCGGGGGGCATATAGGTTTCCTGGTCCCAGTTCAGAACTGCGGAGGCATTGCCGAGATCTGTAAGAGTGCCTTGGATCTCTTTAAGTTCATTCAGTTTTTCTTCCATGTGGTAGTTTTCTCCTGTGATTATAAGCAGTTACGCCTGGGTGCGTTGCGCCAGGCCGGTCGTGCTTGCTCCGCAAATAGTTTACCGCAAAGTGGGGGTCTGGGTAAGACGTTTATCTAATATTAATCAGTGAATAGTATTCACTCGCCTTGTGATTAGGAAAACTGGTGAAAGGTGCTTTGGGACGCCAGTCACCAATTGTTGAACGAAGAGAACGCCACCCAGGATAGGACATAGGACAACACTTCTGCCCTCTATCTGCGCTCTACTGATTTCCTTCCCGTCTCTGATCATCCATCAGATCGATCATCGTCAGGCAAGCCTCATCGGTTTCGGTGGGTTCGTATTGGGTCTCAAACCAGGCCTCGAAAATCTCCTCCAGCATGATCTCAGAGGTCAGCCGCATGGAAAGGCACAGCACGTTGGCATTGTTCCACAATCGGGCTCCACGGGCGGTTTCAGCATCCACGCAAAGTGCTGCGCGCACGCCAGGTACCTTATTGGCGGCGATGCTCACCCCTGTGCCCGTCCAGCAGAAGAGGATCCCTTCCTCGGCGCGTCCTTCTGAGACATCTTCTCCCACCTTGCGAGCAACCTGCGGCCAGGGATCAGTCTCACCCGCCTTGGGGCCGTACCAGGTGACTTCATCCCCGCGGGCTTTGAGCAGTTCGAGGGCAGCTTCGACAACTGTCAGGCGTTCATCAGCACCAATTGAGATTTTCATGGCAGGCTCCTTTTCAGGGGAGGAGTTTTTCAAAAGGAGGGTTCCGATTTCTATGCAATCGAGAACCCTCCGCAATGAATTATTCGTTCAGCAAATCGATCGCAGCCTTGAGTACCGCATCCTCAAGGCCGAGGGCGCTTTCGTAGGTCACCGGGACAACCACATCCGGGATCACGCCAATCCCTTCGATGAGAAGCTGTCCATCGGGAGTTTCCGGGCGGCCTGTGGGGAACTGCAAATCCAAATCACCAGGGAGGATGTACTGGCCGCGGCCAACCTCGCCAAATGCGCCTGCAGTGGCAGTGTGGCCAACCACCTGGGCGCGGTCGTTCAGCGTCAGCCAGTAGGTGAAGCCTTCGCAGGCGCTGACGCAGTACTGGCTGACCAACACCACGATTTCCCCGTCGTAATAAAGCGGCCCGGGTTCGATGGTGTGCGGTTCGTCATCGTATTCAAACTCGCCCAGATCGTGGTTGTAATACGCATGGTTGGAAACGGTTACTTCCTCATCGATGAAGTATCCGAAGAAATCGGCTGCCAGACCGCCGCTGCCGCCCAGGTTGACGCGCAGGTCGAGGATCAATTGCTGGATACCGGCGTCGATCAACTGCTCGATATGATGCTCAAATACCTGGGCCATCAGGTTGTAATCTCCGGAAAAGGTGCCGATCTTCATGTAGGCGATCTCATCTTTGAGGATCTCAGCTTCCACTGGCAGGGCAATGGGATCCTCTACAAAATATGGGATCCACTCAAACAGCGAATCGTAGTCCACGCCGGCGGTCAGGGTAACGTTTTTGGGGGCTTCACTGGGGTTTTGATAGGTGAAATTGATCTCTGTCTCGGGTGGGAAGCGAGTCATGAAGACCAGCTGTTCGTAGCGGCGGGACTGCTCGGTGCTGTATGGTCCGAAGTAGGGCTCTACCTTGTCGATCGCTTCCAACACTGGTTTGCCATCCCACTCAGTAATCTCAGCGCCCACCTCGATGCCTTCTTGATAAGCCGCATAGCTGCCGGGCAGTACCCGGGTTACTACTACGCGCCCGTCGCTGAGCTCAGCCAGGAGCATACCCAGGCTGCCTGCATTGGTCTGATAGAAATGCTGGATGGCATCATCATTGAAACCCACTCCCACATGCCCGTCGGGAATGCGCAGGGTGAACTCGTGTATCGCGGTATAGAAATCAGCCGTTGTACGGGCTTCCTCAATACGGGGGGCAAATTCGGCGTATAAAGCATCCCAATCAATATTTTTGTCCTCGGTAAAGGGATATTCCAGCCGCACCTTCTCAAACATGGCATCAAAAGCATCCATGCGTCTCATATCGCTGAAGTCCTTAACCTCACCGGGACCTTCAGCCAGTTCCAATTCAGGGGTAGATTCCTTGTAGATTTCAAACGGATCCGCATCTAGGTTGACCAGGCTGTAACCAGCAGCAATGCTTGCAACCGGGTCATCTTCGGTGAAGAGCATGTTATCTTCGCCAAACCCAGTGGGGAATTGTTGGTTTGCATCAGATGCCCAGATGACCAGCGTGCCGCCAAAAATTTCATACTCGCGCTCCGGGTCTACCAGCGCAGAAGTATACGCCCCCGACCAGCCGGTGCCTTCCCGTTCTTCCAGGAAGGGACCGCCCCAGGTGTTGGACCAAAAAGCCACCTGGAAGACCATCACTCCCTTGTCTTCAGCACCGTTGTTGTCCACGTCCAGGAAGGTGCCCTGGGGCACAGACGGCAGGGAAAGCGAAAAGCCCAGGGTTTGTTCGTCAATCTCCCAGACCGGGCCGATTGCCTGGCCGGCCAGCGGGAACTCGAAGTCCAGGTCGCGGGAGTAAAACCCGGCCTGATCCTCTAGCAGCACGAATGGTTCAGCGGTCATATTGATAAAAAACGGCGAAGTGAACGGGATACGCCCTGTGATCAGGACTGGTTCATCCGCAGAAATGGTCTCGGGGTTGGGCGCTCCCTCGGTGATTGGTTCCGGCAGTGTGTATTCCGGCTCCGATGGAGAATTGGTCTCTTCATTAACGCCATCTCCCAGGAAGAAGTTGCCGGTGCTGCAAGCCAGCGCAGCCAATAGCAAGACCAACAATGTGATGATGAATTGCTTTCTAAATTTCATTGGTTCTCCTGAGTGTGGTTTGGTGATTTTGGCTAGTATACCTCAGAAGTTTAACCCAAATGCTCTGGGTACTGGGTGCGTTTTTCAAGGACCAATAAACGCGCTTTTGTCGCAATCCCTCCTCCGCCGCCGTATCCCCGCAGGCTGCCATCAGATCCCACCAAACGGTGGCAGGGAATCAGGATGGGCAGCGGGTTGGCGCGGTTGGCAGCCCCGACTGCCCGGGCGGCATTTGGATTGCCGAGCTGGCGGGCGATCTGTCCATACGTACGCGTCTCTCCAAAGGGAATCTCCATTACAGCTTGATAGACCCTGCGTTGAAAAGGTGTGGCACGGGACAGATCCAATTGCGTGGAAAAGATTCGCCGGTCACCGTTCAGGTATTCGCTGATCTGGTCCAGCGCGGGGTGAGGTGCATGGTTGAAGAGAATCTGTGCTCGCGGGCAGCGGTGTTTCACTGCTGCTGTGAAGTCTGAGAGGGAGATACCAAAACTCACCGACAGCGCTCCCAACGGACTGGCAGCCACCCAGAAAGGTTGGAAAGGAAATTCATTAATTGTCTGGGAAATGTGGATAGATACCAAATGTTTCCTATTTTTTGTCATGTTTAAACCGATTTTCGCCTCGTAAGGTTAATCCAGGATTAGAGTAATGAAATTGTAATGTCTTTGTACAGCGCCCGTAGGGCAATCGTAGGTTAAGCGTCAAGTATTAAAATGTAGGGTGGGGTACACTTTGAGTGTAAAGGGCGATAACTCTTCTTCTCCTCCTTATTGAGAGCCGGATGGCGTACCGGCTCTCTGTGTTTAACCAGATGTTTCCAGAATCTCTTTATATCTAAAACAATCGGTGGTGTGGTCATTGACCATCCCGATCGACTGCATAAAGGCATAAACAATAGTTGGTCCAACAAAGTTGAAGCCGCGCTTTTTCAAATCTTTGCTGATCTTCTCTGAGAGGGGGGTGGCGGCCGGGAGTTGGCTGAGCGTCTTCCAGGCGTTCTGGATCGGCCGGTGATCCACAAATCCACAGATATAATCGTTGAAGCTGCCAAATTCCTCCTGCACCTTGAGGAAGGCAGACGCATTCTGCACCGCTGATCTGATCTTGAGCTGATTTCGAATGATCCCCGGGTCCTGGCGGAGGGCTTCTAATTTGGCCTGGTCATAACCTGCCACAATTTCTGGATCAAATTGGTCGAAAGCTTTGCGATACCCTTCTCGTTTTCGCAGGATTGTGATCCAACTCAGCCCGGCTTGTGCGCCCTCCAGGATGAGCAGTTCGAATAATTCGCGGTCATTGTGTACTGGCCGGCCCCATTCCTGATCGTGATAAGCAATGTAGAACGGGTCATCACCAGCCCAATCACAGCGTTTTGGCATCATTCCTCCGAGGAAGAGTTGGTGAACAATGTGATTATCATATCACGGCCTGTGGGATACTCCACATTGGTGAATTTTATCTTGGGGATTCAATCTTGGCGGGTCAGACATCGCAATTTGGCTGAAACATCTGCGTCTCAGGTATAATCTCGGCGTGGAAACTGACCAAAAGCCCCCTGAAGAAGACCCTTCTGCAGAGAATAAAGCCAACCAGCAGATCGCCCGTGCGGCCGGTATCGTGATGGCTGGATTTGTACTCTCTAATTTGGCCGGGTTAGCTCGCCAGATCCTGATCGCTGATCTCTTCGGCACTCAGGGCGTGATTGATGCCTATTATGCCGCCATGGGGGTGCCAGATATGATCTTCGCGCTGGCCGCAGGTGGGGCGCTGGCTTCCGCTTTCATCCCCACTCTGACGGAGTTTCTGTCCAATCAAGATCACCAGGGTGGCTGGCAGCTGACCTCTTCAATCGCCAACCTGATCGTGCTGGTGATGGCTGTGGTGGGGGCTGTGGTATTTGTCTTTGCCCAACCGGTGGTGGAAGTATTTGTATCCCCACAGGCGCCGGCAGATCAGCAGATGATGACGGTTGAACTGCTGCGCATTTTGCTGGTTTCACCGATCATTCTGGGGTTAAGCGGCCTGATCACAGGCGTGTTGCAGGCAAATCAATCCTTTGTGCTGCCCAGTTTATCCTCCACGTTGTACTGGATTGGGGTGATCATCGGATTGGTGTTCTTTGTGCCCCAAATAGGCATCTATGGCCTGGCCTGGGGTACGATATTAGGAGCCTTGCTGCATCTGGGCGTACAACTGCCCGGGTTGAGAAAACTGCCGGGAATCAGGTATTCTCCCAGTCTGGGTCTCCAGAATCCAGCTGTGCGCCAGGTAGGAAGGCTGATGCTGCCGCGTTTGTTTGGGGCGGCGATCGTACATCTCAACTTCCTGGTCAGTATCAATATGACCTCAGGGATGCCCGCGGGCAGCCTGACAGCCTTCAAGAATGCCTATATGCTGATGACCATGCCGCAGGTGGTGATCGCCCAGGGGATTGCCAACGCCGCCTTTCCCACTTTTTCCACCCAGGCAGCCAGGGGCAAGCTGGATGAGCTGCGAGGCTCGCTTGCCTCAACCATGCGCAGCATTTTGCTGCTCTCCCTGCCGGCAGCCTTGGGTTTGATCTTGCTGAGAGTCCCGTTGGTCTCGATCCTGTTCCAGCGGGGAGAATTTGACCAACGATCCCTGACGCTGACTGCCTGGGCGCTGTTGTGGTTCTCGGTTGGGTTGGTCAGCCATTCTTTGCTGGAGATTGTGGTACGCGCCTTCTATGCTATGCAGGATACCCGTACCCCGGTGATGGTTGGCGCAGCAGCTATGGGCCTGAACGTGGTCTTCAGCCTGACCCTGCCAGGCGTGTTCACTCGTCTGGGATGGCTGCCTCACGGCGGTTTGGCGTTGGCCAACTCGCTGGCTACCACCTTGGAAGTCGGCGTGCTGCTTTGGCTGATGCGAAAACGACTGAACGGGCTCAGGGGGGATTATGTGCTCATCGGGGCGGTCAAGTCCACAGCAGCCGCGGCTGTTATGTCGGCTGCCCTGGTTTGGTGGGTGGGGAGTTTGGGAGGGCGTTCTGTTTGGCTGGTGGGGATGGGGGGTATTCTGGTTGGAGGGCTGGTCTATTGGATTGTCTTGATCTTGCTGCGGGTGGATGAGATCAGCACCTTGTTGCAGGCCGTTCGGCAGCGGTTTGGCCGTAATTAGCATAATAAACCTTTATTTCTAACAAATTTCTTAGCAATTTTTCAGTCGGATAGGAGTATAATCTCGCCTGGTATTTAGTTAGACTAACTAAATACCGAATAATTTTAAACCAGCCAACGTTTAAGGATTGATATGCCGGAAGAGAACCAGGATCATAAATTTTCAGAAGGGATGGAAGCAAGGATGCTGCACCTGTTTCAACGCATTCAGCAGCTTGAACTAAGCAAGTTTCCACTCAAGGATTTTGATATCACCATGTCTCAGATGCAGCTGATCCGCTATGTGGGAGAGAACCCGGCTTGCCATCTCCAGGATGTGGCTGAAGGGTTGGGACTCACTTCACCCACGGTGAGTGTCAGTATTAAACGTTTGGAAGAGCTTGGTTTGATCACCCGTCATCCCGACCCAGATGATGGCCGGGCAGCCTGTCTGACCCTGACCGGTAAAAGCATAAAAGCATTTGAACACGTAAAGCGCCAAATGTTTGAGCGAATGCAAAATTTCCTCAACCATTTGACAGAAGAAGAACAGAACGAGCTAATCAAGTTGATGGAAAAAGCTGTAGGCGGTATTGAAACCGCGGCTAACAAGACATCACAATCAACAATATGAAGGAGTAACAGGAATGAATACCAGAAGGATGATCATAATCGCAGTCGTACTGATTGTGTTGGTGGGCGGTTTTTTTGGCGTCCGGGCTTTCACCGCCAGCCAGGCTTCTGCCCGCCTGGCAGGTGAATTGCAAACTGAGAGGTTGCGAAGCGGCTCTTTGCAAGCGATCGTTGGGGCCACGGGAACCGTGCGGGCAAACCAGTCTGTGCTTCTTTCCTGGCAGACCACCGGAACTGTGGCGGAAGTCAATGTTACACTTGGTCAGCAGGTTCAGGAAGGGGAAGTATTGGCAGCCCTGAGGCAATCTTCTTTGCCGCAGAATTTGATCCTGGCCCAGGCAGACCTGGTATCGGCTCAGAATGCCCTCGAAGATCTATTGGATAGTTACGATCAACTTTCTGTGGCTTTGGCAGAACAAAATGTAGCCACTGCGCGCCAGCGTTTAGAAGATGCCCAGGAGCATGTCGATAATATCAATTATGTGGGTTCTCAGGAAGAAATTAACGAGGCTTATGCTGATCTACAAGAAGCCTATCAAGATTTGAAGGCAAAAGAAGCCAAGAAGAACCAGTACAGCAATACTAATACCAGAGAATATCAAATTGCCTATATGGAATACCGGGAAGCCTATGATGTATATGCTGCAAAACTGGGCGATTATAACTATATCTCCGGCAATACTGAAGATGAAATTGAACGCGCCATCTCTGAGGCCAATCTGGAGGTAGCAAAACAGCAGCTATCAGATGCTGAACAACAACTGGCCGACCTGCTGGATGGCCCAGACAATGACGATGTTGCTGCTGCCGAGGCCCGGGTTGCCGCAGCACAGGCTGCCCTGGAACTTGCCTGGATCGAAAGCCCATTTGCAGGGACAATTACCCAGGCTGATCCGAAGCCGGGAGATAAAGTCCAGGTTGGTACGCCGGTTTTCCGAGTGGATGATCTCACCAGTCTGTTGGTAGATGTGGATGTCTCTGAGGTGGATATCAACCGGGTAGAAGTAGGACAACCAGTGACCTTGACATTTGATGCTGTCCTGGCAAAGGAATATGCCGGCGAGGTGGTGGAAGTATCCCCCGTAGGCAGTATTCTGGCTGGGGTGGTTAACTTCAAGGTGACGATCAAGTTGTTAGATCCAGATGAAAACGTCAAGCCAGGGATGACTGCGGCGGTGAATATTGTCGTCAGCCAGTTAGAAGATGTTCTCCTGGTACCAAACCGGGCTGTACGTGTGCAGGAGGGCGAGAGAGTAGTGTATGTGCTCAAAGGCGGGCAACTGGAAATGGTAACAATTGAACTTGGTGCTTCGGCAGACCTGTATTCTGAACTGGTTGGTGGCGACCTGAAAGTTGGTGACCTGATCGTGCTGAATCCGCCATTGGAGTTCATGAACATGGATGGTCCTCCCCCGTTTGTTAGGAATTAGTCATGGATGAAATGGTTGTTGATGCAAAAGATCTGCGCAAGATCTATAAAATGGGCGAGATGGAAGTGCATGCCCTGCGCGGGCTGGATATCCAAATCCGCCGGGGAGAAGTGCTTTCGATCATGGGGCCGTCTGGTTCTGGAAAATCAACCCTGATGAATATGTTGGGCTGTCTGGACCGGCCAACTTCTGGTGAGTATCATCTGGATGGAGAATCTGTCGCAGAAATGAACGATGACCAGCTGGCCGATATCCGCAACCGCAAGGTGGGGTTCGTCTTCCAGAGCTTCAATCTGCTGCCGCGTGCCACGGCAATCTCTAATGTTGAACTGCCTCTGCGGTATGCGAATATGGGTGGACGCGAACGCCGGGAACGGGCAATTGCTGCCCTGGAATCGGTGGGTTTGGGCGACCGGGTTCACCACACGCCGGCGGAACTCTCTGGAGGTCAGCAGCAGCGGGTGGCGATTGCGCGTGCCCTGGTGAACACCCCGGCCATCATCATGGCTGATGAACCGACCGGGAATCTCGATTCTACATCGGGTGAAGAAATCATGCAACTGCTGCTGAATTTAAATCAGGAGAACCGCACAACATTGATCATCGTGACCCACGACCCCGAGGTAGCAGAATTGACCAACCGGGTGGTGATGATCCGGGATGGTGTCGTGGTGGAGGATAGATCATGAAGATCGGACAACCCATCATCGAAGCCTTAGAAAGTCTAGCGTCTAACAAACTCCGCTCTGGATTGACCATCCTGGGCATTGTGATCGGCGTGGCGGCTGTGATCGCCATGCTGGCAGTAGGTCGAGGTGCAGAGGCCGAGATCACCGGTTCAATTGAAGGTATCGGCACCAACCTTATCTTTGTGTTCCGTGGTGGAGATGAAGATGTGCGCAACCCTAAACCGCTGACGCTGGGAGATGCTGAAGCAATGGCAGATCCGTTTGCGGCGCCATCCGTGGCGGCTGTTGCCCCGATGCTGCAGGGCAATGCAGAGATCACCTTCAGTGGCGAGAGCACCTCCGCTTCTTTGGTAGGCGTCACGCCGGATTATTCCTACGTGCGCAATTGGACTGTCACGGAAGGGTCTTTTATTGAAGAAGGCCATTTGCTTGGGCGGTCATCTGTCGTGGTATTGGGAGTGGACGTGGCGGAGGAGTTGTTTGGTCGCAAGTCTGGACTTGTCGGCGAAACTGTCCGGATCGAGGGCCAGCCCTTCCGGGTGATTGGTGTGATGGAAGAAAAAGGCGGCGGCTCTTTTGGCAGTGAAGATAATGTGGCCTTGGTTCCGATGACTACGGCTCAGGCGCGTTTGCTGCGCCGCAGCACCGCCGACCGCGTGGATATCATCATGGTATCCGCCATCGATGCCGATTCTGTCGACCAGGCTGGGATCGAAATCTCGGATATTCTACGCGCCCGGCATCGCACCGCAATCGGCCAGGATGATTTCAGTGTGATGAACCAGAAAGACTTTTTGGAAACCGCAGCCACGATCACCAACGTGATCACTATCTTTCTTGGCGGCGTGGCGGGTATCTCTCTGCTGGTCGGCGGGATCGGGATCATGAACATCATGCTGGTCAGTGTGATTGAACGCACCCGGGAGATCGGCCTGCGCAAGGCAATGGGCGCCCGTAAGCGGGATATCATGACCCAATTCCTGGTGGAGTCTTCCCTGTTGAGCCTCTTTGGGGGGATTTTCGGGATCATCCTGGGGTGGGGGATTGCCACCATAGTCAGCAAAATCGCCGCTGCCAGCGGTACCCCATTGACATCCCAGATCGGGATTGACTCGGTTTTGCTGGCGACGATCTTCTCCACCGCGGTGGGCTTGTTCTTCGGGCTCTACCCGGCCAACCGGGCCGCCAGCCTGGAACCGGTCGAGGCGCTCAGGTACGAGTGATAGCGAACACCGTTTAGAAATAATGAAAGGACTGCCGCGATCAGCAGGCAGTCCTTTTTTGGAATGTTCAGAGTTTGTCTGGCGGGGTTATTCCGGCATCCTTCATGCCAGGAGATCCTAGCTGGTTAGTCCCCCGGTGGAGAGACATACAGATTGACCAATTGTGAAAGTTCTGCTTCTGCCCCTTCCCAGGTCACTTTTTTGGGCTTTGAACCTTCGCCTGCCTCAAAATAGCCTTCCTGGAACTGGGCGATTACACCGCCGCCTGGTTTATATACGAGTCTGAATACCCAAAAACCGTCACTCTCTCTAAAGCGGTCTTTATTAAGTTGTTGTAATGCTGCTCCATGGAAGGGCATCTCAGCATCGGCATCGTCAGGCTTCAATAATCCTTGTCCGCAATCGATGGAAGGATATTTATCAACTTTCACACTCAGGCGAATATTGAATTCATGGCCGGTTGGATCAATCTCGTTGTTATTAATCACTATTCTGGGTCCTCTGTGTTCATAATCAAATCTTAATGTAGCGGCCCCTACTGTGGGCTCACATAAGCCCTCAAAGAACCCCTGGATATAGAGCACTTTAAAATCGGTACTGGTTGTATAAGATTTATTGGGTGTGATTTGACTTCTCATCATTTCTTTAATATTAACTTCCATCTCGGCGCCTAGGTTGATGAAGTTTTCAAAGGTTTCAACCGTGGCTGTTGTTCCCACATTGGCTTGCCAATCGACTGCCCAATGGAAACAACTCCACATGGTTTTTTCCCAAGCCTCTCTTTTATCGCTTCTAAAGCTATCGTTTGGCGGTACAAGCCTATCCTGGTTTTCGCTAAAACTAAGGATATTTGCCGCTAAGGGCTGGTAAATGATCTCACCTTGGTCGCATTTCTGAGCGACGCGCGGCACCAGACTATCTATAACGATATGCCAGTCATCAGCCAGTAATGACATTTGAGTTCTGAGGGCCTGCCACCCGGGGGTGTTCTTATCCCAGCCAAACTTACCTATTGCAGCGTCATACCGATTTAGCAGGCTAGAGACGGCCACACTCCATTCCTGAAACCTTTCTAAATTACTAATTCCTGCACTCTGGCGCTGGTACTCATCGGCCCAGAATTTAAATAAGGCGATTGCTTCATTGGAATCTCTTGCCAGTGCCAGTTTGTTCTCAAAATCTGCAATACCGTCTGCTAAGCCTTCCAGTGCCCCCAAATTATCACCGAGCTCTTTTTTTGCCGCACCGGGATCGCTGAAGTGGGATGTGGTTAGAGTCAGTGAACCCTGTTCAGACGCCGAGGGAACCAGATGGAGAGACTGCCCGTCGGACTGCGCCGTGAAGCCGACTGCCCCTTCCTCGATGACCGCGCCGGTGATCTCGAGGCTGACCAACTCAAAGAATTGAAGCCCGTCCGGTTCGAGCCTGACGCCGGCCAGGAAGCTATCACCCATTACCTCACCCTCTACCTCGGCCAGCGGCGTCATGCTGATATCCACATAGTAGAACAGCGCGCCTTCCGGGATCACAAGGGTGTACTGCGTGCCCTTGGCGTCGGATGTCGAGAGGGTGCCGCCTTCAGGCCCGATAGTTGCCGTTGCAGCCGGGCGGTTTTCTAAGGTTGCCTTGACGGTTAAATCGGCGAGTGTCAGCGGCGCAGGCTGGTCTTCCGCAATCGCATCCGAGGCTGCGGGCTGGGCGGCGTTGGCGGTGTTGCCTGCTTCATTCGGTGGTGTGGCCGCGTCTCCCCTGCAAGAGGAGGCGAACAGGGCAAGGATGAATACTGCGATGATCGATCTGATGGAGTTTTGTTTCATGGTTTATTCCTTTCGATTTTTAGCGGAATTCATGTACAGGTACAGGTAGGAAAGCGGGATAAGCATTTGTTGTGCTGTTCAACCATTCAATCAGTATTTTTCTCTACCATCAGTTTGTGATTGCAAGTAGATTTGGAGATCAACTTCCGGGATGTCTGGAGTTTATTAATTCTTTATTTGCCATGACTGTAAAGAGGCGCAATGTCCAAACCCTAATTAGACATATTCTACCATTAAAGTATAATTATATCTGCAAATCAGATTGATTAGGTTGTATTTCGGTTTTGGGGTGAGTGTCCAGCATAAAAAGATCCAGATGGAAATGAGCCCCAATGGTTCCAGTCTTGTTCTTCAAACGACAAACCCAGGGAGAACCAGAATCTCCTGAGAAGTTGTGATTGATTCAGCCAAGAACAATTCTTTTTGGGGTAGTTCGCGTTCTTGCTGGTTGGACTGCGACGTTTTTCCTGATTGGTCTTTGGATCCAGGTCGGTTTTCGTCTTGGTTGCGATCTTAAAACCACCGGCAGGGACATCTCCTGCGCCAGGTACAAGGTGATCAACAGGTAGAACTCCTTGACATTGTGACCTTTGGCGTGATCAAAGTGCCAGCAGATGATCTCGTTCTCATCGGAGCAGGGCTTTTTAAGGGTTGGGAAGTTGATCAGGATTACCCATTATGACACTCGGTCTGGCGCACAAAAGGATTGACCAGCTTCCTCCAGGACTTGGGGATCAGCTTTTCATCCGTCAGTGTGCGGGTGATCTGATCGTGGTTCCAGTCTCCCTCCAGCAGTCGGGAGAGACCCGCGGCGCTAACCTGTCCACATTCACTGAGAAGATAATCTGGTTAGGTGCGAAACATTGGTTTTAACTATTTTGGCTTTCTCAAACAAAGGTAGCCGCTAGGGCTATTTTTTTTCAGGTATACTAAGAAAATTATTTGGGTTTTGATATTAATGGAAGAAAAAATTTTTGGTAACGTAAATTATAAAGTTGTAGCATTTATTGTTGTATTGATAGCAGTCATTATCAGAGGTTGGAACCTGGCTCAGATTCCAAATGGGTTTTGGTCCGACGAAGCTATTAATGCACTAACAGGGATTTCCGCTCTAGAGAATCATGAACTCAAGGTATTTTTTGATGTATATTTTGGGCGTGAAAGCCTGTTTATCTACCTTGTGGGCATCAGCACAAAAATATTTGGCAACCATTTTTGGGCAGCCAGGTTGCCGTCTGTTATCTCAGGTGCTCTGAGCATACTTGGCATTTACTTGTTTGCCAAAGAATTATATGATCGAGAAATTGGCCTGTTAGCTGCTGTTTTATTAGCGGGGAGCTTCTGGCATTTAGTTTTTAGCCGAATCGCATTCCGGGCAATCTTGGTTCCAACTTTTATTTCGTTTTCACTTTTCTTTCTTTTGCGTGGAATACGTACATCAAAGATACAAAACTATATCATCGGCGGGGTAGTGTTTGGTCTTGGTTTTTATTCATATATTTCGTTCCGAATAATGCCTGTGATTCTATTGGGGTGGTTACCTTTTTGTATTTATGTGATTGTTCAATCAAAACAAGATCGGAACAAAAATTTGTTTGGCCTGGGATCATATCTTCTGGTAACGATTTTAGTTTCATTCCCACTGGGAATGTATTTTCTCGATCACCCAGATATGTTCTGGAGCCGGATGGATTCAGTGGCAGACATCAGATCTGAGTATTTGATCCCATCAATTTTCAGAAACTTATTTTTATCTTTGAAGATGTTCACCAGTGTGGGAGATTTGAACCCACGGCATAATATTCCGGGCCGGCCTGTATTCTCGATCCCAGAGGCGATCATTTTCTGGGCGGGATTTATTTTTTTATTCCTTATGATATTTTTGAGTCTTAGAGGCAAGAAATTTGGGGATGCTGGAAAGAACTTATTGGTAGTCGCATTATGGATAGGAAATTTGCTGCCTGCTGTGTTCAGCAGTGAGACCCCGCATTTTCTAAGGACTCTGGGAGCAGTAGTGCCAACCTATATCATTTTCGCGGTAGGTGTGAAGTATCTGGGCATTTCCATAAAAAACATAATCAAGAAATATCCACATCATCAAATTATTGTATCGGCATTAATTGTTGGCGGATTAATGATTTTGACAGGAAAAAATCTGGACGCTTATTTCTATCGATATGCTAACCAACCTGAGACTGCATTTGCCTTCCAAAGAAGGTATGTAGAAATTGGGAATCTGATCAATTCGATTCCTGAGCAAACCACCAAATTTGTTTTACTGGATAGCCTTGAAGCCAACCCTGAAGCTTATAATTTCTCACACTATGCTAATACGATCGTGTTTACCTTAGATTCACCTGAGGACACTATCCTAATCAAAAGCGAGGAACTCAATCAGGCTGAATTTGTCGGGATGGGAAACTATATATTTATCCCGATGGAAAACTCATCAAAATGGGTGGAGGTGTTAACTGAGAAACTCCAAATAAATCTTAAGGATGTGTATTCAGAAGAAGGCATTCAAATCATCTACCCACAAGAAACTGATTTCTCTTTCCCATAGAAGGAGACAGTCGGTATGGGACCAGAGAAAATAGATGGAATATCGGTCAAGAAGGAGGGTTTTAGGCCGTTCTCATTTTCATCAGGTGCTTTTCCAGAAAAGCGGAAATCATAGGGAAAAAATGGGGTATCATATAGATACTGGAAAATAACTACATATCATGAGGAGATATTTGATGGATAAACAGACACTGATTGATAACCTGAATAAAGATCTGGCTGGTGAGCTGAGCGCAATTGCACAGTACATCACCTATGCTGCCAAGGCATATGGCCCGTACCGGCCGCAGCTCTCTGCCTTCTTCCTTCAAGAAGTAGCAGACGAGACGCTGCATGCCCAGTTCCTGGCCAACAAAATCGTGGCCCTCGGCGGTGAGCCGGCCACCGTCGCCGCTCCGGTTCCGGCTGCTAAAACGAATAAAGAAATGCTCGAAGCTATCTTGGCAGCTGAACTCAAAGCGCGTAAGGACTATACCGAACGCGCTGAGCAGGCAGAAGCCTACGGCGATAAAGCTCTGGTAATCGCTCTGGAGGACATGGTCCGTGATGAATCGGAGCACTCTGAAGAGACAGAAAGAATCCTTAAGGATTGGCCTCTCTAGCCACTTGATGGCTGGTATAAAGTTTCGAGGCTGTCATTCCTGACAGCCTCTTTTGGTTTGCTTGTTTAGCAGCGTGAAGATCAGGGATTGGTCACATTTCCCGCTGCTGGGGTTGGCACAGGTGTCGGTATAATCTTATCCACCCGGTTGAAAAGAATCGGGCCGTACTCCGGTTGAGTGACCGTCAGCGTTTCCTTATCACAGACATAGGCCCCTCCGGCATTTTCCGGGGCACTGTCTTGATTCAATCCAGGCCCGGATGCAGTGGTGCCAAAGAAACTATAGGTTCCTGTGCTAGGCGTCTGGCTGACGGCAATCGGATACCCGTCCACGGTGGCATAGATTGAATTGACAAAATCTGCCAGTTTGAATACCTGGATTTTTTCACCATCGGAGGAGTATGTGCCGCTGCCCTGTGAATCGATCACTGTGGTGAATGTTGTATCATAGCTGCTGACCCCGGTGGTGATCGCAAAGTCAACCCTGCGGGTAATCAAGCGGGCATCATCTTTGAATTCCAGGTAATTGAAGCCATTCACCTCGAGGGTTAACTCGCCGCCGCCTTCGATTGGTCCAGCATCCTCTGCTATCCGGAGAATGTATTCCTCGAAGCTGTCATTATCCACTGCCCAGACACCCAACAGACAGGGATCGCAGACCGCGGTTTGTGCCAGGGTTACATTGGCGTTGAATTCATAGTTGCCCGAACCGGTAGTGGTAACTGCAAAGATGTAGGGGAGCGGTTCTTTGCAGTAAGACCGGACCTCGGGAGGGAGGTCGCTCCAGTTATCGATATTTTGATAACCGGAAAACTCGGCAGCAGAGAAGCTGCCGCCATCACCAGGTACGGGATCCTGAAGGAAACGCTTTTCTTTCTCGTATTCCACCTTGTAGCGGGTTGCGACAAAGGGGCTTGTATCGAATGGGAATTCCCCTTGTTTGTCAATTTTCTTCTGGTCGGTCATCGTGGGGTTGCCCACAGTGATTGCCCCACCGCCTGAGTCCATCACTCCTGAGCTAAGAAATTCGACCACAAACAGGTTAAAGTTCGTCTCCATCTCAGGGACATTCGACAGCACAGATTGTTGACCAGGTTGTGATCCAGCCGCAGATACATTTTGCAATATATCTACCAGGGATTGGACGGAATATTTATTCCCCATGAACTGGAAGAATACAAAGTTCTCGTAGTCCAGATCGAAAATCGACTGGTTGGCTGATTTTTGATTGAAAGAGTCCAGGAACTCCCATTCCAAATTGGTTTGCGGATATACTAGGTTGCTGAAATAGTCTGCCCCGCCTTCCAGCCACCAACTGTGAGTGCTGTATGGGGCAGTGTTGGGGAAAGAATAGTCCTGAATACAGTGGAACATCTCATGGGCCACTACCTGCTTGTAATCTGCTTCTCCTAATTGCTCGTAGGCCAGGGGGTACATTGTCAGTGGGCAGGCGCTTGATTCCAGGTCAAAATAAGCCTGCGCGCCGAATGTATTCCCTGAATTCTCAATCGGGAAGATCAGATTCAAATCTCCAATCACCAATGAGTTGTAGTTGGCGTACTGGGTGGCAGATTCGATGAGGGCGTCGAAGGTGGTATCAATGATCGTTCGATACGGGCCATCACCGAACCACCAGAAGGGGTAGTAGATTCGGAAAATACTTGACTGGAATGTCTGTTCTTCATAATAATAACACCCGGCCATCCTGGAAAGGTCATCTTCATCATAGCCCAGGATAGATATCTCCTGGCACGAGGCTTGAGATTGCTGGTTTGCAAGCGGGGAGGAAGAGCCCTGGGTATTGGGGCGGGAAGACCCCTTACGCTCGGCGGTTTGTTCCAGAATATCCTGGGGTGGGAGGATTCTTCTGAGCAGGGTTTCAAGTTCAGCCCGGGTTTCTGGGTTCAGATCCGTGTTCTGGATGAAATCCTGCAGTTCCCGGATCACCCCGGTGGCAGTCCTCTCAACGAGACTCTCTGTTCCGGGGATCTGGCCTTCAGAGATTTCACCCAGGAAGTATTTCAGCAAGGTGATAAAGCCTTGTTCCTTTGTCCAATAACCAGTTTCAACCCCAATTTCGAGGATCTCTTCATAGGAGATGGGGGCCAGTCCTTCGAGCAGGAACTCGTCCTGGGGCTCAATCTGATCTGGCTGTGAAATTGTTGGGGTTGCTGTGGGAATCTGTGTCTGGTCATCGCCATTGGGTGCGCTGTTGTTCGTGCTTCCCCCTGAGAAGGTGCTGCAGGCCAATCCGACCAACAGCAGGGCGAAAGCGGTCAAAAAAATCCTGGCCTTGTTCATAATTCAATCCCTCCGTTTACCTATAATTATTACCTTAATTATCTTATTATAATCCAAAATAAAAATCAATGGAGGGAAACCTTACTTTGCAGTAAATTATTTCGGGGATTTTGACTTTTTCCCCACCAAATATCCTAGCTCTTCGGCGAACAGGTCCTTGATCCTGACCGGCTTGCGGCTGGGCTGCAGGCAGGTGGTGGGCTCCCGCAGGAGCAAATCAACCTCATCCAGGGTGATGCGGCCTTGCTCGTCAATATCCAGCGGGTGCAGGATGCAGTAAAATGGTTTAAACCGCCAGGGATGCTCGTCCACCGCCTCGGCGGCAGCTTGAAGGGCACACTTAAAATCTTTGCGCAGGAAGATACACGATGTACCGCCCAGATGATAGGGATTAGGGATGATGGTGGTATGCACCACCCGGCCGCTGAGGGCGTGATCGTCGGGTTCTTCCTGGCCGTCGAACCAGGAGGATGGGCTCTGGTGCTCCTCCTCCATCAAGGGGCCGATCTCAGACGCGTGGTTTAAGATGTCCTCGGCGTGGAGTTTATCCACCCAGGCGCCGTAGATGCAGCAGGCAGCATGGCACTCAGGCCAGTCGCAGCGCTTGATCTTCTCGGCCTGGTTCAGCCGGGGGTGGAGGTGAAATTCGCCAGCCATGGGGATGATTGTAACCGTTTTATCAACAGGATGAAATGGGGGTACAATCTGATTTTACGATTTGTGATAATTAGCTTATCTTGTGATTTGGGAATGTGAATGAAACCAAAACAGTGGGTGATGTTCACCGGTTTAGGGCTGATCTGGGGCTCTTCGTTCTTCTGGATCAAGATCGCCCTGGCAGAGGTGGGCCCGTTTCTGCTGGTGGCCATCCGTCTGGGACTGGGCTTGCTTGGGATGCTGGCGGGGATGGCTGTCCGCCGCCCCTCCTTCTGGCAACCGAACAGAGTGTGGGTGATGATCGCCCTGCTGGGTCTGACCAATTCCGCCGCCCCTTTCTCGCTGGTTGCCTGGGGTTCCCAGTTCATCGATTCTTCGGTGGTCTCGATCCTGGTAGCCAGCGTACCGATCTTCACCGTGATCCTCTCGCTGTTTTGGCTCAGAGATGAGCCGCTGACCGCCGATAAGGTCATCGGGGTAGTGATCGGCTTTGCGGGCGTGGTGGTGCTTTTCTGGCGCGGGGTGGCGAACGCAGGCGACCAAGCCCTCTGGGGGCAGGCAGCCGTGCTGGGGGCGGCAGTGCTGTTCGGGGTCAGCGGGGTGGTTGCCCGGCGGGAGATGAAGGGCGTGGACCCGATGATCCAGGCCTTCGGCTCGCTGCTGTTTGCAGACGCGGCGATGTGGGCGCTGGCCTTGGCCACCGGGCCGGTGAGTTTTGCTGGGATCGGCGGGCTGACCTGGGGGGCGCTGATCTGGCTGGGCGTGCTGGCCTCCAGCCTGGGGTATCACCTGCAGTACAACCTGATCGCCCAGCTCGGGGCGACACGTGCCTCATTTGTTACCTACCTGATTCCGCTGGTGGGGCTGATATTCGGGGTTGCGATCCTGCACGAGCCGTTTGACTCCAAGCTGATCCTGGGCGGTTTTCTGATCCTGGTCAGCGTGCTGGTGGTGAACCGGCTTCGAGATCAAACAACCGTATAATGGGGATAAGTAAGCCTCGGATATAGATAAGGAGGAGGAAAGATGAACGATTATGTGATCGAGCTGGAAATCTTTGAAGGCAATGGCGGTCACGATCTCCCCGATGAACCGCGCCCGGATTTTGTAAAAGAGGGTATCTGTGCCTGGATGTATCAACGGTACCGGGTGGGGGATAAATTTCGTTATCCGCAGGATCTGGGCAAGCTGTGTCCGTGGCTGGTGGACAGCCTGACAGGGATCATCAGAGCATTGGAGCATGGCGGCACGCTATACTGGAGGTATAAAGGAACACCCTATGAGAAGGAAATTGATCCAGATGGGGTCACCACAGAGTATGTGCGCTGCCTCGACCCGACTGCATCCGGGATTGTGATCAAGGTGACGAGGATCGCATTGCCTGAGAGTTGATCTATGGCAGCTGGTACAACTCGACCAGCACCCCACCAGTGGATTTGGGATGGATAAAGGCGTACAGCGCGCCGGTGTCCCGCTGGCGGGGGGATTCGTTGATCAATTCCACGCTGTGTTCTGTCAACCGGACCATAGCGGCTTGAATGTCGGGCACTTCCAGGCAGATGTGGTGCATCCCGCCGCCGCGCTTCTCCAGGTAGCGCCCCAGGCCGGACTCCGGGTCGGTCGGCTGGACGAGTTCGATCTTGCTCTCCCCGGCAGGCAGGAACGCCACTCTGGCACTTTCAGCTTCAACCTCTTCGATGCGGGTTAGTTCCAGACCGAGGGCGTCCCGCCAGAAGGGCAGGGCGGCTTCGATATCTTCCACCAGAATGGCGATGTGGTTGAGTTTTGGCATACTGTATTCCTTTCCTCCCGGGTAAGGGGATAGCGGAGTTTTCTTCAAAAACTCCTAAGTTAAAACCTCAAAGCATTTTTATTCATATTCGCCCCAGATTTTTCGCAGCCGGCCGCAAATCTCCCCCAGGGTAGCCTCAGCCTCCACGCAGGCGATCAGTACCGGCATCATGTTCTGGTCGGAGGAGGCGGCGGCTTCCAGTTGGGCGAGCGTCTTATTTACTTTGGCCGAATCCCTTCTGGTGCGCAGGTCAACCAGACGCTGGCGGGCCTGGACTTCAACCGATGGGTCGAGCTGCATGCGCTCGATCTCCAGGGTTTCCTCGGTCTGGTAGGCATTCACACCGACGACCTTCCGGTCCCCGCTTTCAACCGCCTGCTGGTGGCGGTAGGCCGCGTTCTCGATCTCGTTCTGGATGAATTCCTGCTCGATGGCTGCCAGGGCACCGCCCATTTCATCAATCTGGCGGATGTAGTCAGCGCTGCGGGCTTCAATCTCATCGGTGAGGTGCTCGATCAGGTACGCGCCGCCCAGCGGGTCAACCACGTTGGCGGCCCCAGATTCCTCGGCGATGATCTGCTGGGTGCGTAGGGCAATCCGCACTGATTTCTCGGTCGGCAGCCACAGAGCTTCGTCCATACTGTTGGTGTGCAGCGATTGGGTCCCGCCCAGCACCGCGGCTAAGGCTTGCAGGGTCACCCGCACGATGTTGTTCTCCGGCTGCTGGGCGGTGAGGGTGGAACCGGCCGTCTGGGTGTGGAAGCGCAGCATCATCGCCCGGGGGCTGGTCGCTCCGAAGCGTTCTTGCATGATCCTGGCCCACAGCCGGCGGGCTGCCCGGAACTTGGCCACCTCTTCCAGAAAATCGTTATGGGCGTTGAAGAAAAACGAGATCTGCTCGCAGAATTGGTCCACGTCCAGACCGGCGTCCACAGCAGCCTGCACATAGGCGACCGCGTTGGCCAGGGTGAAAGCGACTTCCTGCACGGCGGTGGAGCCGGCCTCCCGGATGTGGTAGCCGGAGATGCTGATCGTGTTCCAGCGGGGGATCTCCGCCTGGCAGTAGCGGAAGACATCCGTGATCAGACGCATCGAGGGCCGGGGCGGGAAGATGTAGGTGCCGCGGGCAATGTATTCCTTGAGGATGTCATTCTGGATCGTGCCGCGCAGTTTGGCCGTATCAGCGCCCTGGCGTTTGGCCACCGCAATATACATCGCCAGCAGCACAGAAGCCGGGGCGTTGATCGTCATACTGGTGGAGACTTTCTCCAGCGGGATGCCGGCGAAGAGGGCTTCCATATCCCGGATCGAGGAGATTGAGACCCCCACCCGGCCGACCTCGCCGAGGGCCAGCGGATCGTCGGCATCATAGCCGATCTGGGTGGGCAGGTCGAAGGCCACCGAGAGGCCGGTCTGCCCCTGGTCCAGCAGGTAGCGGTAGCGTTGGTTGGATTCCTCGGCAGTGGCGTACCCGGCGTACTGGCGCATGGTCCACAGGCGGGTGCGGTACATCGCCGGGTGGATGCCGCGGGTATAGGGGTACTCCCCGGGCAATCCGTCTTGGGCGTGGTGATCTGTCTCCTCTGGGGTGTAAACTGGCTCCAGCGGGATCTCCGACGAGGTGTGGAATTCCGGTTTTCTTTCCGCAAAGCGTGATACAAAAGGCTTATAAACTTCGTCTTCCCAGTGTGATTTCTCGTTTTTCTCGGTCATGGTCTTATCTCCGGGTTTTTTCTAGTATACAATCATTTTGTTACAAAACTCGATGGAGATGTGTCGTTGGTGGATGTGGATCTCAAACAACTGACGGGGTTGATCGGGAATAAGCTATAATCAAACCAACATTTAACCGGGAGGTGAAAAATGGCGAAGAGATTAGTGCTGGTGGCTGGAAATATCGGGACAGGCAAGACCTCGATTACTGAGAAGCTGGGAGAACGCCTGGGGTGGGCTACCGGGTATGAGTCGGTGGCAGATAACCCCTACCTCCCGGATTTTTACGCCGATATGCGCGCCTGGTCGTTCCATTTGCAGGTCTTCTTCCTTGGCCACCGGGCAGCACAGCACCAGGAGGCTGCCGACAGCCGCAATTCGGCCATCTTGGACCGCAGTATTTATGAAGATTATTACATCTTCTCGCGCGCCCTGCGCCAGTTGGGCAACATGAGTGAGCGGGATTATGCTTCTTACAAGCGGATCTTCGAGCAGGTCGTCAGTGGCCTGTCAGCGCCGGATCTGCTGATCTACCTGTGGGCGCCGGTGGAGGTGCTCATGCAGCGGATCAGAAGCCGGGGGAGGGAGATCGAGAGCGGGATCAGCGCCGATTATCTCTCCCTGCTGGAATCCTTCTATGATGAATGGCTGCGCAACTTCGATCTCTGTCCGGTGCTGACGATCCGCTCAAATGACCTCAACTTTGTCGATAACCCCGCTGACCTTGAAACCGTGATCAGCCGGATCAATAAAGCCCTGGCCGGCCGGGATGAGCTGGTGCTGGGAGATGCTCCCTTCCTGGAATAGGGAAAAGTTAATTATAAGGTTTTAGTTGAAAATTCAGTTAATTAACTTGATTTGGGATGTGAACAATCTAACCTTCAGCCTGCTTTAATGATTCCTGGTAGGCTTTCCATCCCGGGCACCAGTTGGTGTGCCATTTCCAAAATCGGCCGATCAAAGATTTGGGTTTGGCTTCAGCTTTTGCCCGCATCGGGCAATTCTCACAGTTGTGTTTTTGTTCTTCGGTCATCACGGTTTCCTCCGGTGGATAGATAAATCCAAACTTTCATCTTATTCTACGACAAATCAAGGCTTGTGTCGCGCCTGCATTGAAAATTAATTGTTAAAATTTAATCCATATTTGCAATGTGTCTGTATTGGGGTGAGGCTATAATGGTAAGCATAGCGAATGGAGAGATCATATGAGTGATGGAAGAATGAGAAAAACAGCCTTCCGATTGCTGACTGTTGTGTTGCTGGCCGGGATGGTATTCTCGGGTAAAGTGCTGGCTGCCGAATCAGAATATGATTGCTCTGCCCAGACTGCCATCCCTGAAGATCAGTGTCTGGCGCTGCTGGCGATCTACGACGCTACCGGTGGTGAGAATTGGACGGTGAATACCAACTGGCTGGGAACGAATGACCCCTGCAGCTGGCATGGCGTTGCTTGTGTTAATGGAACCATCGTTTCACTCGATCTGTATAACAACAACCTCGTCGGGGAGTTGCCTTTGGAGATCGGGGCTTTCCCCGATCTGGAAACTCTCACGATCAACAATAACCCGCTGACCGGCTCGGTGCCGCTCACGATCACTTTCCTGGATTTACGCCTATTTCACTTCCATAATACCGGGTTGTGTGAACCCGCTGACCCGACCTTTCAGGATTGGCTGCTGGGGGTGGTTTACCGGTTCAGCAATGGGGTGTACTGCACCCCGCTGCCGACTGCGACACTGCCGCAATCTGGTCCAACCCAGGTGCAGCCAACCAGTGACCAGCCCTGGCCCCAGCAAACCCTGACTGCCATGGCGCAGATTGCTACCGAGCAGGCTTCAGAACCGACGCCTACAAAATATTACACTTTGAAAAGCCCCACACCTGTGCCGACAGACACACCGCCTGCAGTTGTCAGTGAGGATCGGCAGTCTCCAGGAGAGAACCCGGCGGATGTCGTTCAGGATAACCCTGTAAGCGGTTTTTTGGGTGGTATTCCCAAAAATTGGCTCTACCTGTTGCTGATCCCGGTGGCTTTGATCGTGGTCGGGTTGTTATTGGAGCTGCGTGAACGCCGCAAAGAAGCAGAACCCTTTGAGGGAGGCGATGAGGTTTCGGATGCACTGTTTCAACTGGATTATGTTGAGCCAAATGATGATAACTAATTTGAGAGTGAATTGAGTTTTGAGGCTGGTGGACATACCAGCCTTTTTTTATCCTACAATCTTGGAAATTGGGGGAGGAGCAAATAGTATGTTAAAATCTGCCTGCTATTTACAAGGAGCCGCGATGTCTGACCCTAACCAAGATTACAGCAGCATGTTCGTCGGTACTGAAACACACGTCCCGCTGCTGGATGGAAGCACCACCCGGTATATCAATTTTGATAACGCCGCCTCAACCCCTCCGCTTAAGGCCGTTCAGCAGGCGGTTGCTGATTTTCTGCCCTATTACAGCAGCGTGCACCGCGGCACAGGATATAAAAGCCAGCTCTCCACGCATATGTATGAAGAAGCCCGGCGGATCACGCTTGATTTTGTGGGTGCAGACGCGCAAACCCATACCTGTATCTTTGGCAAGAATACCACCGAGGCGATCAACAAATTGGCCCGGCGGTTTCCATTCACTGCCGAACGAAACCTGGTTTTGACAAGCTCCATGGAGCACCATTCCAATGATCTGCCCTGGCGTGCTCAAGTGGAAGTGGTGCATGTCGGGCTGCTGCCAAACGGCGGCCTCGATCTGGATGATTTTAATTCCAAGCTGGCAAAGTATGCACACCGGGTTGCCCTGGTCTCTATCACAGGGGGCAGCAATGTGACTGGATTGATCAATCCGATCCATGACTTGGCGGAGTGTTCTCACGCGGTGGGGGCATATTTCATGGCGGATTGCGCGCAATTAGCCCCGCACCGCCAGATTGAGGTGCTCCTGTTGGATGACCCCCGCCATATTGACTTCGTCTCACTGTCTGGCCATAAGATGTACGCTCCCTACGGCTCTGGCGCGCTGGTCGGGCGGCAGGATATATTTGAAGGCGGCACTCCAGACATGGTCGGCGGGGGAGTGGTGGAGATCGTGACCCTCGACGAGGTCATGTGGGCGGGGCCGCCCGAACGGGATGAGGCTGGCTCTCCCAATCATGTCGGGGCAATTGCCATGGCAGCTGCCGAGACGGCCTTGATGAAGATCGGGATGGACAACGTGGCTGCCCATGAGGCTGAACTGACCATCCATGCGCTTTCCCGGCTCCCTGAGGTGGAGGGGATCAGGATCTACGGTGATACGGATCCCGCCAATGCGGACAGCCGCCTGGGTGTGATCCCTTTCCGTTTGGATCATGTTGATCATTTCAAAACAGCGGCAATTTTAGGGCATGAGTTTGGGATCGGGGTTCGCAATGGCTGCTTTTGCGCCCACCCGCTGATCCTGCATCTACTTCAGGTGGATGCAGCAACTGCTGCCAAGGTGCGCGAGGAGATGTTGAACAACAACCGCACCAACCTGCCAGGATTGATCCGGATGTCATTTGGGCTGTATAACACGATTGAGGATGTGGACCGTTTTATTGAAGCATTGAAGGCTGTCTCGGCAGGCAATTATCAGGGTGAATATGTCCAGGATACCACCTCAGGCGAATTCCATCCCAAGGGTTGGCAGCCGCAATTTGAGCGCTACTTTACGATTGGCTGATAGGATGGGCAAAAGAAAACCGCCTGCTCTCTTCTATCAGAAAGTGTATGCCGTGGTGCGACAGATCCCTGCCGGGCGGGTGACCAGCTATGGGCGCGTGGCGGATATGATCGGGCACCCCGGCGCAGCCCGGCAGGTGGGGTATGCAATGAGCGCTTTGAAGAACCGGGCGGATGACCCGGAATATCAGGATGTGCCCTGGCAGCGGGTGGTCGGCCACAATGGCAATATTGTGATCAAAGGGGGGGAACATGGCCGCCTTTACCAGGCAGAACTGCTGTGTGAGGAAGGCGTGCATGTGGGGATTGACCTGACCGTTGATATGGGGAAATATTTGTGGGAAGGTTTACTCCCGCATGAGGCGCACAGCTTGCTTGAAGGGTTGGGTTAGTACTTCTGTGGGATCAGGCAGATTGCAGCGGATAGGCTGAAATGTATCTACCGGGTTGGTTTGCTGCATTTCGCGGGGTTTGGTTCTAGACAAATTAGGGGAAATGTTAAAGTTTTCCTTTCTAATCTTAAATTATTAGATTAAGTTCCATCTTTGCTTGCTCATAAACTTTTCTTATGATAAAATTCACCTACATTTTTCGATAGATATGTAGTATTTATACCTAGAACCCCCATATATGGGGGTTCTAAGCACCCTGCCATTTTTGAGGCTTTTCTATGCGCTGCCCACATTGCCAGAGCGACAAAGGGACCAAAGTCATCGATACGACCCACGATCATCGCGGGGGAGTACGTCGTCGTCGTGAATGCAAACATTGTATGATGCGGTTCAGCACCTATGAGCGGGCCATCCTCTCCACCCCAATGGTGATCAAAGAGGACGGCGCCCGGGAAGATTTTGACCGGGAAAAACTGCTCAGGGGACTGCGCGTGGCATGTGTCAAGCGCCCGGTTTCAGCTCAAGACCTGGAACGTCTCGCCGGGGAGATCGAGTCTAACCTCCAGAGGATGGGAAAGGCTGAAGTTCCATCCGGTGTGATTGGCGACATGGTCATTGCTGGCTTGAAGGAACTGGATCAGGTCGCCTACATCCGGTATGCGATTGTCTATTTAGGTTTAGATGACCTGCATGCCGTCCGGCAAGAGCTAGACCGTTTGATGGAGAGCCAGTAAGTTAACCACACAAACCACGAGTAACAATTGATCAACGGACTAGGAAGACCGGATGATGTCTTTCGTGTTCCCACCTCAAATAGGAGGAGCAATGGAGAAAACCACAATTACTGTTACCACACCGAAACGGCCCGCGTCGCTGCCTCCGGTGGAACTGACCGACAACGCACACAGCGTATTTATCCGGCGTTATTCGCGCCGAGACCTGGAAGGGAACCCGCTAGAGACGGTTGAAGATACCTTTTGGCGCGTGGCTTATCATATTGCCTTAGCGGAAGAACCCTGGGCAGACAATATTGATGAAATTGCTGAGACTTTTTACCAATTGTTGGCCGGCAAGCGCTTCTTTCCCAACTCGCCGACTTTTACCGGCGCGGGAACACCTTTGGGTCAGCTGGCGGCTTGTTTTGTGCTCCCGATCAGTGATGATATGGGGCGGGTTTCATCCGGCATCTTCCAAACCCTGCGGGATGCGGCTTTGATCCAGCAGACCGGCGGGGGGAACGGCTTCTCATTCTCGCGCCTGCGGCCCAAACACTCTCCGGTGAAGACTTCCGCCGGAGAGGCTACCGGGCCGGTGGGCTTCCTGCGGGTTTACGACCAAGCCTTTGGCGAGGTGGCCCAGGGTGGAACGCGCCGCGGCGCCAATATGGCCGTACTGCGGGTAGATCACCCTGATATTGAGGACTTTGTTGCCTGCAAGACCAATGAGAATTCGATTACCAATTTTAATATCTCTGTGGGCATCACCGATGCCTTTATGCGGGCGGTAGAGCAGGACGCTGACTGGGATTTGCGTTTTGTGGATACCACTCATCCGAGCTACAAGAACTTTGACGGCACGCTTGAAGAGGCTGAAGCGGCCGGCCTGCCGATCCGGATTTTTAAGACCATCCGGGCGCGGGACCTGTTTGATCAGATTGTCACCCAGGCTCATCACAACGGGGAACCGGGACTGCTGTTCCTGGATACGGCCAACCGCACAAACCCGGTCTCTCATCTCTACCAGTTGGAGGCCACCAATCCCTGCGGAGAACAATTCCTGGGGCCTTACGAGAACTGCTGCCTGGGTTCAATTAACCTGGCCCAACATTTGGCTCCCGGCGGCACGGTAGATTGGGACCTACTGGAAGAGACCACAGTGAATGCCACTCATTTCCTGGACAACGTGGTCGAGGCCAATGCCTACGTACCGAATGTGCCCCAGTTGAAACAGGCGGCGATGCGCGCCCGCCGGATCGGACTGGGGATCATGGGCTTGGCGGACTTGCTCTACCATACCGGGATCCGCTACGGTTCGGAAGAAGGGCAGGAGTTTGTCGCCCAGGTGGTGGAATTCATCCGCTACCATGCGATGAAAACCAGTATCGGCCTTTCAAAAAAGCGCGGCCCCTTCCCGGCGATCAAAGGCAGCCTCTACGACCCGGATGACCTGAGATGGGAGACGCCGAAGCCGCTGAAGCCGTATGTGCGTAATTACCGGCGCCCGGAAGTGGATTGGACATTGATCACAGAGGGGATCAAGCAGCACGGCATCCGCAACGCCGCCCAGACCACAATTGCCCCCACCGGGACGATCGCCACGGTCTCTGGATGCGAGGGCTACGGCTGCGAGCCGGTATTTGCCCTGGCTTATATCCGCCATGTGAATGACAAGGGCAGCGACCTGAAGCTGACCTACACCAGCCCGCTGTTTGAGCAGGCGATGATCGAATCCGGTCTCTCCGATAAGGAGCGTGAAGCTGTGGTGGAGAAAGTGATCGCCAAAGGAAGCTGCCAGGGCGTGCCGGGTGTGCCCGAGGAGATCGGGAACACTTTCGTGGTCTCTGGGGATATCACCGCTGAAGAGCATGTGCGCATGCAGGGGGCGATGCAGGCTTTCATCGATAACAGCCTCTCCAAGACGATCAACTTCCCCGCCGGGGCAACTGAAGAAGATGTGGCCACCGCCTACAAGCTGGCCTGGGAGCTGGGCTGCAAGGGGATCACTGTATATGTAACCGGCTCGCGCGAGACTGTGGTGCTGGAGACCCACGACACAGCCAAGGAGAAAGAACCGCTCCCGCCGACCCAGGACCTGCCGGTGATCTGGAACAAGAGCAAGAAGCCGCGCCCCCGCATGCTGGTGGGGCGCACCTTCACCACCAATACCCCGGTGGGCAAAGCCTTTGTGACCATCAACCAGAACGGCAACGACCAGCCCTTTGAGGTCTTCTTGAACACCGCCAAGGCTGGCTCGGAGACAGCAGCCGTCTCGGAGGCGATTGGGCGCCTGCTGAGCTATATTTTGCGCCTGGCCTCGCCGGTGGCGCCGCGCAAACGCCTGTATGAGATCTACCGCCAGTTGCGCGGCATCGGCGGCAGCCGCTCGAGCGGGTTCGGCCCCAACCGGGTCTCCTCGCTGCCGGACGGCGTGGCCCAGGTGATCGGCGAATACCTCGAATCTACCGCCCACGAGCATGAGGACGAGTACCAGCCGCTGATATCCAACGGCAATGGCAACGGCAAGATCACCCAGCCAGGTGAAGCGGAAAGCCATGAACCCGGCAGGATGGACATCCACGCCGTTGGGGATATGTGCCCGGAATGCGGCCATGCCTCAGTGGTCAATGAGGAGGGCTGCCGCAAGTGCTACAACTGCGGGTTCAGTGAGTGCTAGCCGCAAGTTGCAAGGCACCTTGCTATGGGAGCATGGCGAAGCGCCATGCTCCACGTATCAGATTTGATAATAATCTTTGATGGAGAGGGAACAATGCCTGATGAACAAGGCTCAATGATTGTGAACGATCTGCCCGCGGATAAGGACGCCCTCGACTTCATGCCGTATGTCCTGACCCTGGCAGATATTATCGAATCGCCAACAACCAGTACGCCGTTGACGATCGGCGTTTTTGGCGGATGGGGGTCTGGAAAGACTTCTCTGATGCGGATGGTCTCAAACCATCTGCCTGGGAGTGTGCGAAAAGCCTGGTTTGACGCCTGGAAATATGACAAAGAAGAGACCTTATGGCGGGCTCTGTTGGTGCATGTGCTCCAGGCTGTCCAGAATGCGATCCCTAACGATGATGGAGTAGCCATTGCGAGGTTGACCGATTTGCAAACCCTGCTTTATCAGGACATTGACCGAGAAGAATTGGGGAAGATCGAAGTAGATGCTGGCAAATTGCTTTCCGGTTTAGGAACCGGCGCTCTTCAGATCGGGTTATCCTTTCTTCCTGTCCTTAGCACAATGAGCAAGCTGGTGGAAGAATTGCAGAAAGAAGGCGGCACAACTGCCACGGCCAAATTGGTTGAAGCGATCAAATGCAAACGCTCTGAGATCCATATTGAACAGATCCAATTCCTGGAGCAGTTCCACGAAAAGTTTGCCCAGGTTGTGGATGCCTATCTGGTTAAAAAGAATTTGCGGCTGGTGGTCTTTATTGATGATCTCGACCGTTGCTTGCCAGAGAAAGCGATAGAAGTGCTAGAGGCGATCAAGCTGTTCCTGGATGTACCCGGGTGCGTATTCGTGCTCGGATTGGACCAGGAGGTGATCGCGCGCGGGATCGAGATGAAGTATCGTGAGTTTGGTCTGGTGGACCTGGATGGCAAGACACCCGCCTTTACGATCACCGGCGCGCATTATTTGGAAAAGATCATCCAACTGCCGTTCCAAATCCCGCCAATCGAGCGGGAGGATATGTCCAGCTTTGTCAATAGCCTGGTGGGCAGTTGGCCGCATGATGCCTGCCCTGAGGTGTTCGCCGTTGGCTTGGGTGACAATCCCCGCAAGGTTAAGCGCACAGTGAATGTGTTTCTCTTGCTCTGGAGTCTGGCGCAAAGGCGAGATCCTGAAATCCGCATCAAACCAGTACGCCTGGCTAAGGTGGTTGCCATTCAGCAAGTATCACCTCAATTGTATGAATTGCTGAAAAGAACCCCGCGGCTGTTGCGAGAATTGGAAACCTATTACCGGAGTGAGGAAAAAATTGCCCAAAGTGAGCGTGTGAAAAAAGAAGAGATGGCGCAGGTTGAACGGCCAGATCCCCCACCAGCCCTGGCGGGTTATATCCATCAAACCGCCCTGCGGCAGATCCTGACCTTGCATCCAGAGACAATCCGGGATGTAAATTTCATTGATCAGACACCTGTAGAACTGCGCCGCTACTTTACCCTCACCCGCCGGGCGGAAGCGCCAGTCAAAGAACCTGTCGAACAGCCGCGCCTGGTGTTCGAACCGCAGCTGGTCAGTATCCCTGCCGGGCCTTTTTTGATGGGCTCTACTGAGGAAGATATTAAAGCCCAAATTAATGCCGGACTAAATTCAGACTGGGTGGGCCGCCAGCGCCCGCAGCACACGGTGGAACTGCCGGCGTACGCCATCGGGAAATACCCGGTGACCAACGCTGAGTATGCCTTGTTCGTCCAGGAAACCGGCCACACTCCGCCCAGTCATTGGGACAGCCGCCAATACCCGGAAGATAAAAGCGACCATCCAGTCGTGTATGTTAACCTGGAGGATGCCAGGACATACTGCACCTGGCTGGCTGGCAAGACCGGGAAAGACTACCGCCTGCCCACTGAAGCGGAATGGGAAAAGGCCGCCCGCGGTACCGATGGCTGGATTTATCCATGGGGGGATCAATTTGATCCGAAGAAATGCAATACCGATGAAAGCGGTCAGGGCGATACCACCCCGGTGGGCCAGTATTCACCCGCTGGAGACAGCCCCTTCGGGGCAGCAGACATGGCCGGGAATGTCTGGGAATGGACTGCCAGCCAATTAAAAGAGTATCCCTATTCTGAGGATCAAAGCAGTAAGGGGGGTCTCT
>JAFGDK010000110.1 GCA_016932165.1 Anaerolineales bacterium | reverse complement strand
GTAACCTTTTGTAACCTTTTGTAACCTTTTGTCACCTTTTCGTACCTTGACATTTTTACCAGGGCATTTAGCACTTGCTGATCAAGCCGGAAATACAAAAAAACGCACTGAAAATCACCTCAGTGCCTTTCATTTCACCAATGTTAAAGTTTGGGGTGTGTCATGATTGTTATTGCCCTCTTAATTCCTCTGGCAGATCATCAACATCATAGATCCGCGCATACTCGATGCCATGCAGCCATATCCTCTTCTCAGGCTCAATTCCTGTCAATCCTTCCAGCAGTGCTTCAGGCTTGTTTCGGAACCACAGGTTGCTGTACAAAACCAGATAATCAGCTTCCCCCAGACCAGCACGTTCCTTTTCACCCCATAAATTATCGTTCAGCGGCAGCACCTCTCCATCAAAGAAGAACGATAAACACCCGGTCCCATACCAGGCGACAACCTTCAAATCCTCTGCATCTGGCTTGGTATTTAGATACGCCCCCGCCAGATCCAGACCTTCCCCCGTCCCGACAAAAATAGTTTTACCAGCTCGTTCACTCCCCCCAAGCAATGGGTTGTAGTAAGTCCAGTAATAGGGAACATGTGGCAGCATTAACCCGACTTGTACCAGCAAACCAGCGGTCACCAGCACGGCGCCAACGCGGCTAACCCATTTCCCCTTCCAAATCTTTTCCAACAGTTCTGGTATGGAATACAGCCCCCACCCGGCAATCAAATTGATCATCACATAAGCAGGGAGCATATACTTTTGAGATTGTTTAGCTGCCACAGTCATAAAAATCAGGTAAATCCCGGAAAAAACCAGCATCCCTATGGAGAACTTTTTAATTTCCGGTTTTTTCCACGCCCCGGCAGACATTCTCCAGGCAGCCATCGCTGAGATCAAACCTGCCAGTATCACAGGAGAGGTCCGCCAGGCAAAAGCCGCCAGATAGTTCCTCCAGGATCGTTCAAGTGGATTATAGAAAAAGAAAACCGTTGGGGTGATATTAATCTCCCCGCCAATGGTCTGTATTGAACCCACAGTTGTGCCTATCGCCGCACGGATTAAGGCTTGACTTGTTCCAAGAGGCTGCACCCACATCGCAGGCCAAAACATAAAAACAGCCGCAAGTCCGGCCGCCCCCCACAGGATTAAATCTCCAATCCCATTTTTGATGCCAGTCCAGATCGGCTTCCCTTCTTTTCGATGTCCGAAACTCTCTTTCAGGAGTAAGAACACAGCCATCGCGGGAAAAATCAGCACGGCAGTCATCTTCTCCAACCCAGCCAATCCCCCCGCTATCCCAGAAAAAACCAGCCACATTCGCCGTTTATCTGGAAATTCGCCAGCAATCAGAAACAGCACTATAGATAACAGGATTAGCGCCGACATCATCGCATCCAGATGGAACATCCGTGACAAGGCAATCAAAAATGGATCAACCGCAAGCAGTACAAAGGCCAATCCAGTAGGAAGCGTCCCAATCAGCTCGATCAGTAATATCAGCGAGACAGCCATCACAAGACCAATCAACACAATCTGGATCACTCTACCGGTGACCATCACATCATAGGGCAGAACCCCATTCGATTCTAAAAACGCCGCATACCCAGAGAATTCACTAAAATAACCCTGACCCAGCTTATAATAATCCGGGAATTCCAACAGGAGCGCACCCGCACCAACCCACAAGGTCAGCACCCCAGGGTGATACTGACCATAGGTGTTGGCAAAATCCCGCTGGCCCAGCGCGTACAAAAAATCCCCCGACCGATACAACCATGCGCCCTCATCTGTAGCCACAAATCGGTCAATTTCTACCAGGCGCGGGGAAAAAAATGCGAGCAGGAACAAAACAATTACCAATACCTTAGTCAGCCATGATGAATTCAACCTCTCAGTGTTAGAAAACATGCCTTATTGTAACAAGATAGGGTCTGAATAATCATTATTTCATCCCTGCTGTGACCAATGTACTATTGGCTGAAAGACAAACTGCCCACTCTCTCCTCCCTCCAGTCCACTATCAGGTATAATCTCCCCATGCCCTCAATCGTCGCGCTGGATATTGAAACCACGGGCCTAGACCCGAATAATGATGCCATCATCGAGATCGGCGCGATCCGCTTCAACAACCGCCGCATCGAAGACGAATTCTCTACCCTCATAAATCCCCTCCGCCCTATCCCCGAGTTCATCACCAATCTGACAGGGATTAGCACCCCGATGGTGCAGAATTCACCCACCTTTGAAGATATCCTCCCCGAATTGGACGATTTCGTCGCCGACCTGCCGATTTTGGGCCACAATGTCAATTTTGATGTCGGTTTCCTACGTCAGCTGGGGCTGTTTTTCCACAATGAAACCCTCGATACCTACGACATGGCTTCGGTGCTGCTCCCTAGCGCGGGCAGATACAACCTAAGCGCCCTGGGGCAGCACCTGGGGATCCCCTTCCCCGCCACGCACCGCGCCCTGGATGATGCTAGAGTCACCCAGGGCATCTTTCTCCGGATGCAGGAGGTTGCCAAAGAACTGCCAGTTGAGATCCTTGCCGAGATCGTCCGCATGAGTGATGAAGTTGAATGGGGAGGCGAATATCTTTTCCGGCAAGCGCTCCGCGAGCGCGGTAGGGAGCTCTCCAGCGGGGTGGGTGCTCGCCGCTACACCGGCCCGCTTTTCTCCACGCCACCCCCACCTCCAATTGAACCACGCGAGCCTGCGGATACACTCATCCATCTCGATCCTGAGGAAGTTTCCTCCATCCTGGACCGCGGCGGGTTGTTTTCTAAACACATTCCCCAATTCGAGCATCGCCAGGAGCAGATCGAACTTTGCCAGATGGTCACCAGGGCTCTATCTGAAGGGCTTCACATCCTCGCCGAGGCCGGCACGGGGGTAGGTAAGTCTCTTGCATATCTCGTTCCTGCCGCCCTCTGGGCTGTGCAGAACAACACCCGCGTAGTTATCTCCACCAATACCATCAACCTGCAGGATCAGCTGATCAACAAAGATATCCCCTCTGTGCAGGAAGTCCTGGATATTCCTCTCAAGGCCAGCGTGCTCAAAGGGCGCAATAACTACCTTTGCCCCCGTAGATTGGAAGCCCTGCGACGCCACGGACCTGAGAACGCCGACGAAGCCCGTGTGATCGCCAAAATACTGATCTGGCTTGGCGAGACAGCTGCCGGCGATCTCTCCGAGATCAATATCGTCGGTCCGGCAGAGCGCGCCATCTGGTCGAGAATCTCTTCCAATGATGAAGGATGCTCTACAGAGATGTGCATCCGCCGCATGGGCGGTATCTGCCCCTTCCATCGTTCCAAACAGGCAGCCCACGAGGCACACATCCTGGTGGTCAATCACGCCCTCCTGCTTGCCGATATCGCCACCGGCAACCGCGTCCTGCCCGATTATGACTACCTGATCATCGACGAAGGCCATCACCTTGAAGCCGCCACCACCTCCGCCCTCAGCTTCCGCGTCACCCAGGCAGCAGTCGAACGCACCTTCCGCCAGTTAGGTGGCTCAACATCAGGTGAACTGGGAGCCATGATGGTTGCTGCCCAGCAGATCCTCAATACCGACCAGTACAGCCAGTTAGAACAAATCGTAAGGGATACCACCGATAAAGCCTACATCTTCCAGAACGAGACCCAAAACTTCTTCCTTGCCCTGAATAGATTCCTCGAGAACCAGCGGGAAGGCAGGGACATCGGAACCTATTCCCAGCGCGTTCGCATCATACCTGCCACCCGCACCCAGCCCGACTGGAATGATGTCGAATTTGCCTGGGAAGACGCCCTCAAAGCCCTCAAACCCATGCTTGGACTCCTGGAAACTGTCAGCCACGCCCTAGGAGATATGGCCGAATCAGGCATCGAGGATTTCGAGGACATCGGCACCAGCGTTCAAAGCATCTACCGCCGCCTGACCGAATATCGGCTCAATATCAACGGCCTGGTCTTTGAGCCCCAGGAGGAGCAGATTTACTGGGTAGAGATTGATCCCAGGAACCGCCAGCTTACCCTGGAAGCTGCCCCACTGCATATCGGTCACCTGATGGAAAAATATCTCTGGCACGAAAAATCCTCTGTGGTGATTACCTCCGCCACCCTCACCACCAACGGAGAATTTGACTACATCCTCGATCGGCTCAGCGCCTTTGACGCCGATACTCTCGCGCTCGGCTCCCCGTATGACTTTGAACGCTCCACCCTGCTCTACCTGCCCAACAACATCCCTGAACCTTCAGACCGTCACGGGCACCAGCGCGCCATTGAACGCGGGTTGATCAACCTGTGCCGCGAGACCGGCGGCCGCACACTGGCCCTCTTCACCAGTTACGCCCAGCTCCAGCAGACCTCTCGCAACATTTCATCCAAACTCGCCGATCACGGCATCGTCGTCTTTGAGCAGGGACAAGGCGCCTCCCCCCATGCCTTGCTCGAATCCTTCAAATCCACCGAACAGGCCGTCCTCTTGGGGACGCGCGCCTTCTGGGAGGGCGTGGATGTGCCCGGAGAAGCCCTCTCAGTGTTGGCGATCATCAAGCTGCCCTTTGCCGTTCCTTCCGATCCAATCATTGCCGCCCGCTCCGAAACCTTCGATAACCCCTTCTACGAATACACAATCCCCGAGGCAATCCTCACCTTCCGACAGGGCTTCGGGCGGCTGATCCGCAGCCACGAAGATCACGGCGTGGTTGCCATCTTCGACAAGCGCGTCCTCAGCAAGCAGTACGGCAAAATGTTCATCGACTCCCTGCCCCAATGTACCGTCGAGATTGGCCCCCTCGAAAATCTCCCCCGAAAAGCTGCCAACTGGCTGGGCGTCTAGCCATCCCCCTTAGGGGATGGTACTCGATTGCCTCGCGCAATTGGAACCATCCCGATAAAAAACACCTCCGCTTGACACAAATCCTCCCCCTGACTATAATCATCTTCACTCAAGCGGGTGTAGCCAAGTGGTAAGGCAGTAGCTTCCCAAGCTACCATTCACGGGTTCGAATCCCGTCACCCGCTCAAGAAAACCTAGACCAGACTAAATTACTCTCGTAAAACCGCCTCAGCTACGCCAGAAGGCGGTTTTTTCATGTCTAAAGAAATTAAAATTCAGCATAAATGGGCAGTAGCTTCCTGTAAGCTTGCAGAGCGGCGCTGCCATTCACGGGTTCGGATCCCGTCCCCCGCCCCACCCCAAACATTACCCCCCCAAAAAATATTTGATCCTGGACAAGCGACAGACCCATGATTTACCCTAAGTCGTTCTCTGGATGATGTATCATCTTTCTCCACACCCAGTTCCAATACCAACTCAGCAACGTTACTATCAGATGGTCTCATCTTTCTTGAATTACAAACGGATCGTAGGCCTTTCGAACCCGCGGCTGAACCTCGGGGCGGGGGGTGATTCTCGTCGCCAACAATTCCTGCCCTTTTCCAATCCCAATTTTCAATGCCCGGCTTCCAGATAGCCAGGCTGGCCCATTCATCAAGACGCTTTTCTCGATGCCCTTATGCTTTGATCTGTACCCCCTGTTTATTTGCTTTTGCTTTCCACCGCCGCCAATTGTACGAGCAAGAATTCCCATCCTACCCGGCCCATGTCACAAAGACTTCGCTTACCCACCAACTTAGACACTCCCCCTAAGCAAGAACAACAACAAGCGCAGCGAAATTTAGTTATAATCAATTAGGATAAATTGTCCCTATCACCCCATATTTTTGCTGGAGGAACGATGGCAACTGAAATCAAAACCTGGCAGATAGTAGAAGGAGAACTAAAATCAATTGATTCCTCTCTGGTCAGTGAAGGAAGGTCTGAAGCATATGACCTAGAAAGTTGGATAGCAACCAACCCAATCATCTTGGGACAAGAAATCGTAATAATCGGCCGGCAGGTACAGACCCAGTCCGGACCACTTGATCTATTAGGTATCGACCGGTCGGGTAACACAGTTATCATTGAACTCAAGCGCGATAAGCTCCCTCGGGAAGTGATGGCGCAAGCTGTTGACTACGCCTCAGACGTCGCCAGCTGGTCGATCGAAAAGATCGGAGAAGAGTGTGCAAAATATACCGACAATTCGCTTGAGGATGTATTCAGTGAGCAGTTCCCAGAAGTCAACACGGAAGATATCGCAGTAAACGAGAGCCAAAGGATTATCCTTGTCGGCTTTTCCGTCGAGTCCGCCCTTGAACGAATGATCAACTGGCTTTCTAGTAGCTATGATATGAGCATCAATGCAATGGTTTTAAAGTATGTTAAAACAGTCAGTGGTGACGAGTTGCTGATAAAGACCTCAATAATTTCTGAGGAAGTGGAAAAGAAGAAGGTAAGAAAAAGAAAAAGCTTCAATTTCCAAATGTCTGATAAACCGGGGGAATATGAAGTTGAAGAACTGAACACGCTTCTCGCAAGATATTTTTCTCAGAAGAATCATCAATCAGCAATGTTAATCAGAACTGTCATTATCCCAACATGTTTTAAGAACGGGACAATAACAAGAAATGAACTCAAAGAATTGTTCGTTGAAAAAGGTTTTGCAGAAGATGCCAGAAAAGCCGGCCAATACCTTTCAATAATTTCACAGCAAATGGGATTAAAAAAGAACGATTTCTTGCGGCAGGTAATTAGCTATGGATATCCAAACTACCCTTGGGAGAAAGATAATTATTCGGTAGTACCTGAATACGCTCACTTGGTGAAAGAAGTGATTCAGAGTATAAAAGACTGGGACTAAATAAATGCTAGATCAAATTCAAACATACCATCAACAGCTAGATCCTTTTTTGTCTCGAAAAGCAATCACAACTAGCCCCTTCCCTGTTCCCCGCACAGACGGCATTAACATCCTCTACTCTCCAGACTATCCAGAGATAATCGACGATAAAGGAACAATCGTGTATCAAGAATTCAACCTAATCCACATCTGGATCTCCCCCTCCCGAATAAGACAAGAATGTCTGGAGGCTATCAGGTGAATAATTGGAAGAAAGCCTTGGCAATAATTTTGGCCATTATTCACCTCTCGTTCTGGTTTGTTTTGCTTAGACAATGGGAAGAAGTTTCGAATCCTAAGGACTTTGAGCCAATAGGTCTCGCATATACACAATTTTCTACAACTGATATTGATGCATACTTGCAGTTATCAGATTTTCAACTAGACAAAACAACTTTGTTTGTTGATTTATATCTCCGCGATAATTTTGTGAAGATTACTCGAGGAGCAGAAATTAGTATCTTTGATCGATATAGATGGGATTTTGAAAAAGATAATAGCATTATTTCAGCCTATTTTTCTAGAGCACACTATCCGATTCCAATTGAGATTGGCCTGCCACCTGCCCGTTATTATTATGATGATATTCCGATCAAACCGGTCGGTTTCGGTTGGTACCCCTTTGAAACCTACAGAGCTGATTTGTTTGTGGACATTGAGAAGTGGGGCGACTATGGTGGGGATAGAGAGTATTTATACTTCCCCAAAACCGTTGTCTACAATGAAGTAACCGGTTACAAGATAGAATTCCAAAATCATGAAATAGGATCAACATTCACAATCCAACAAAGCCAGAATCGCAAATCACTCTATATTTCAGTAACAACTATTTTTGCTGCTTTCCTTTACACAATATTTTTTATATCTGATTTTAATTCCTTTATTCAGGCAACAATGGCTCTTCTCTTGGGATTATGGGGTTTGAAAGACATTTATCTTCCCTCCAACCTTCCAGAAAAGTTCTCTGGTGGAAGTGAATTAATTTTATTTTATAGCTACCTATTATTGGGTATTACAATTATTTTCTGGGTAATAGGAAAAACAAAATTAGGAAAAAAATCCTGAACCTTATCCATATACTATAAGGAAATTTATACACAAGCCACTATACGCAAAATCCACAAACCGCGTCATAATACGAGAACAGATCAGGCAGTAGGATCAATTGTTGGAATGGGGATCTATCAAGGTTTCCGATCTCCCGCTAAATGGTATTTAAGTAAGCTCACAGAGCAGCGCTGCCATTCACAGGTTCGAATCCAATCACTCGCTCATAAAAAAACCACCTCGCTTGAGGTGGTTTCCATCAAATTGAAAGTTTATTTCAGGCTCACTTTTCTTTCTTTTTCTCCTTCTTCAATTTACGTTTTTCCTGCAAAGTGTGCTTGGGTTTCTTCTTATTTTCCTTCCTGCTCTTTTCACGACTACTGCCCTTATCGCCCATCAGATTTCTCCTTTTTTGACTAGCGAATCAGCCAAAACAATTGATTCTTCTGGAAAACTACAAATCTAAGGATCTGGCCAAGACTTTTGTTCCTATTCAATCCTGATTAAATTATATATCGATTTTGTTGAAATTAATAAACTTTCGCACACATCCCGTCACCAAATGATTTGAGAGGGAATTTATCGATTCAAACACTCTCCTCAGTTGAGGGGAGAAATCAATCGACAAGGCGAAGGTAAATCTGATTAAAAATCACTGATACCTCACCTGGGTTTCTATCGATCAATCTACTGGAAGCGTGCAACCGGACAAAGCAGTTTCAAATCCTAGGACTTCTCGAAGCTGGCAAAAAACAAGTCGAATTCCTAGACTTTTTAATCCCGCCTGGTCAAAAATTATCACCTGTCTTAGGATAAGTTGTATAATCTTAATCAACATACAAAAGGAAATATCATGCCAAAATCTAACTTAGGAAAGTGGTCGGTGGGACTCATTCTGGTAATGTTGATCCTGCTCTTCATTGGCACATCACTCCCCGACTTACTTTATAAATCAGTACCGGCGGGCAGCACCCTGCTAGAAGATATCTCCCAGAGACCAGCTTTAGCCCTTACCATGCTGGCTGGCTTTGCTGCTGGTGTTTCATCCTTTATCACTGGGTTGATTGCGATCATCAAACAAAAAGATCGCCGGGTATTGGTTCTAGTGTCCACCTTGGTGGGAGCAGCACCGATTATTTATATCATTGGGGAAATCTTATCTGCACGCTAAATTTTAGAGCACTAAAAGAAATTAAGTGCCAGACCTCAAATACCAGCTGCTTGATCAATTGTGGTCAACTTTATAGCATTTATACGCCTTCCATTGTCCACAAAAAACCACCTCATCGGAGGTAGTATCGGATTTTTCAAACTCCGTCTAACTTCTCTGACGCATTACCACACCAAACACAACCCCTATTGATAACCCAAGCGCAATTCCAACCCCAATATTGTCCATGATCACTCCCAGTGCCGCTCCCAGGGCAACCCCTAACGCCAGGCCTGTTACAAACCTGCTCTGGTTTTTACTTTCTTGATTGCCATTTCCATTCATGTCTGTCTCCTGCTCGTCTTTCACATTTGTCTCCACGCCCCGTTCGCACAATCCTCACCTCTACATCCTCATAAAATTATAACTCGTATCACAATAAACTATCCGGGCTGTTGTTCCAATCGCAAATAATCTGAGCCACGATTAAAAAAGTTAACAGATCATAAGTCTAAAAGACTTCAGGTTGCCCTCATTACATCTGAGTGGTATCATCCTTGTGAGCTGAACTGTTATGAAAAACATGAAGCCCTTCCTTCGAGCCCAGGGTTCACTTCTGGCAATTTTCATAATCTTGATACTTCTGTTCTCCGGTTGTCAGGCAGAACAACCATCCCCTCCTGCCATATCAATGCAGGATTTATCCCCCGTTAAACAAGGATATCTGCAGCAAGGCTTGATTGAACTGGTCCCAGATGATTTGCCCGCCCCCATCCTGCCTGATCAGCCCGGGCAATTGGAACGCGGACAACTAAAATATTATCAGGTCTGTCTGGCCTGTCATGGAAATTGGGGGCAGGGTTTAACCGATGAGTGGAGAGCAACTGGTTTTGGAGATGATATGAATTGCTGGCAGTCTAAATGCCATGCCCCCAACCACCCGCCTCACGGATTTGAAATACCCAAAGAGATGCCGCCGTTACTGGGAATCACCGCATTAAGCACATTGGCCAATGCGGAACAACTATACCAAATCATCTATCAATCCATGCCCTGGTGGGATCCTGGGGCGCTTACCAGCCAGGAAGCCGTCGATCTTACCGCCTATCTGATGAACGCCAGAGGTGAGTTGCCTGATGGAATCGAACTGACCAAAGATAATCTGGCGGCTTTCCCGCTGCACGGGCAGCCGGTGGAACTTGTCAATGCTAACCTTGGCGGCATCATTCTGATCTCAGGGCTTTCCATCGCAATGGCTTCCTATATTTGGACAAAAAAATCCTCAAAGAAATTTGAGCAATAGGGAATCAACGGATGAAGCGCAAGCGTCCCAACTTCTATTTGCACTTACATTCCCCTAAGATCCCCAAACGTGAGGGCAGCTTCTTTTACACCTTCGGCTTGGGGGGTATCTCCATGTTCCTCTTGCTGTGGTTGGGTCTCACCGGGTTGCTGGAGGTGTTTTATTACATCCCCTCAGCTGCAGATGCGAACCGGTCCGTGCAAATGATCACATTTCTGATCCCTTACGGTAAATTGATTCGAGGGATTCATTATTGGGCTGGACAGCTTCTTGTCGTAACCACCACCTTGCATATGCTCCGGGTTGTACTAACCGGATCGTATAAAGCGCAACGCAGCCTTAATTGGCTGCTGGGAGCAGTCTTGCTTGTCGTCGTATTACTCTTCAACTTCACCGGTTATGCCCTCCGTTGGGATGAGGATATTTCCTGGGCCCTGCTTGTAGGGACAAATTTAATCAAAACCATTCCATTGATCGGCGACAGCCTTTATCAGATCGCTGTTGGCTCCTCATCGATTGGCGAACAAACTATTGTCCGCTTTTATGGATGGCACATCTATGGATTTGCGATCATTGCTGGAATATTCATTGTCTGGCATATGTTCCGGGTCCGCAGGGATGGAGGAATCTCGTCCCGACAGGATGATTATCCGGTGGAAAAAATTACAAGAGATGAGCTGGTTGAAATTGAAATCCTTGCCATGTTTGTGGTCAGCATCATTCTGATCGCCCTGGCTTTGCTTCTCCCGCCCAGCCTGAGCGGACCAGCTGATCTGAACAACATCCCTGAAGATGCAACCGCCCCCTGGTTTTTCATCTGGGTTCAGCAGCTGCTCGGAAGTGGAGACCCGCTTGTGATGGGTGTGCTGATCCCGGTTTTTCTCCTTGCTCTGATCATGCTTGTCCCATTTCTTCTGGACCGGAACCAGTCAGGCATTGGGGTATGGTTTAACAAAGAAGGGCGTTTGGCCCAGATCACAATCATCCTGATCATTGTCAGCATTCTCATCCTCACACTGATCAAAGTACTTTAATTTATGAAGATCGATAACACGGGTAAGCATAAAATATATACTCTGACCCGCAGAGCTTTCTTGAATTTAAGCCTGTTAATCTCAGCGGCTGCCTCTAGTTGGGGAATCATTAAATTTCTAAGCTACAAAGCTCCAGAGGAGAGACTATTATCTTTCATCACCTTAAACCAGCCCCAAGCCTATCACCTCGGCTCAGTCACTTACATCCGTGAAGTAAAAGCATGGTTGATTCACGATCAAGAAGGCTTCTATGCGCTATCATCAACTTGTACCCATCTGGGTTGCACCATCAATCTCGGAGAAGAGAGATTTGATTGCCCGTGCCATGGCAGCCAATTTGATTTAGCCGGCAGGGTACTCAAAGGTCCGGCAGCATCACCGCTTCCAGGTTATCAGGTAAGACTATCTGATGACGGCCGCATTGTGATCGACCGCCGGGTGAGTGTCCCGCCCTCTCAAAGATTAGATATTTAACCTCTAACAGCATCATTCCAGCTATTAAGAAGCGCATTTACACTCAATGGCTCTTCATAAGGTAATCAGTCAGAAGGCTCACCTCTAGCCCGTTGATCGCTCATCGCAATCTGCACTTAGAATATTTTAATTATCTTGTAATACACTATATTTATGGATATCCCACAGCACCTAACCCGAAAAATCCGATTAAGGAATTACTCCCTTCCTGTACTGGTAGCTGGATTATTCTCGATCCAATTTTTCACATCAGACCGGGCTTGGGAAATTTTGCTGGCCGCCTTTGGGGGAGCTTTGCTATTGAGTGCTATCTGGGGGTTTTCCCTCTGGCAGGGATTGAGTTTCCGCAGAGAAATGCGTCAGGGCTGGGCACAGGTTGGCGACCGTTTTAGCGAGCAGTTTACCGTCTCTAACAAGAGTCTTTTCCCCGCACTGGCTGTAACTATTATCGATCATTCCAACTTTCCGGGTTACAAAAGCAGTGTGGCCTGGCCCGTTGCGGCACATTTTGACCGTTTATGGTTCATGGACAGCTTCTGCTCAAAACGAGGTTTGTACAATGTCGGGCCAACAGAAATTCGCACCGGAGACCCGTTCGGCGTATTCGAGATCAGTGTTCATTCTGCATTCACCAAAGAAATTCTTATCACGCCTCCGATTGTGCCCTTGCGACAGGTTGATTTCGCATCAGGCGATTGGCATGGTAATGGTGGAACTAAGGCAAAAATGTTTGAACGAACCGTGACTGCCGGAAGTGTGCGGGAATATGTTACCGGAGATTCTCTTTTTTCTATCCACTGGTTGACTACCGCCCGGCGCGATCGTTTTTATGTCCGCACTTACGACCAACAGCCTTCTAGCGATTGGTGGATCATCCTGGACATGGACCGGTATGTCCAGGTTGGGCATGGTTTGGAATCCACAGAGGAATATGCGGCCATTGTAGCAGCCTCAATTGCAGATCGGGGATTAAAGGAAAACCGGGCGGTAGGACTGATTGGCGAGGGCAGAAAGCCACTATGGCTGCCCCCAAAAACCGGTGCAGGCCAGAGGGGTGAGATCATGCACGCACTGGCTGTGGTCAAGCCAGGGAATTTACCTCTTCGCAGCCTATTAGCAAGTGCCCAGCGGTACATGGCTCGCAAAAGCAGTGCCATCATCATCACACCCTCAGTTGATCCTGCATGGTTGCCAACATTGACCACTTTGAAACAACGCGGGATCACTACAACAGTCCTGTTGCTCAATCCGCTGGATTTTGGCGGTATTTTGCCTCCCAACCCGATCGATAAACAGTTGGATGCCTGGGGAATCCGGCGTTATCAAATCAGCAAGAATATTTATTCGATGCCCAAGATCGAGGATTTCCTGCCAAACCATGTAAAACCAGCACCCGAAAATCTTATCCCAATTCAGAAGGGCGCATAGATGTTACTCCGCCTGAAATCAAACTTAACAAAACAATTTTCCTGGTACCGGCTGCTATCGTATCCCCTCTTCCTGATCACCATTTTCATCACGATATTTGTGATTGGGCGCCTCGATCGAAGCATTCATCTTGACAACCTTCGCCAAATTGTCTTACTGGCAGCTTTGTTTGGCTTGCTTCTATCATTGATCAGAGACCCCAAACCGCTCATGCTTATCATTCTCAGCTTTTTCAGCGGTGTGATTGTGGTCTACACAAACATCGGCAATCTAATCCAGCCGTTTTTTACCTATATTCGACTTGGGTTCAAACACTTACTTTCCCTGATCCAGTCTCAGCCACCCACTGAAGAAATCCTTCCTAACGCCGCCCAGGCGCAGGCGCAGTGGAATGTGCTGGAGCAAAGCATCCAGGTGCTTTACGAACGCCAGATCGATTGGGTACTTAACCTTCCCGAATCTGTTTACGATCCCGTTTCACTCAACCTGACCTGGGGCATCCTCGTTTGGCTAATCACAATCTGGACCTATTGGCATGCCGTCAGGAAAAAACAGGTTGTCGTCGGTTTTATCCCCGCGTTGATCATTATCGCTGCGGCCAACCCATCTATAGAGTCCGGTCTGGTCTGGCTGTTCCTGATCCTGGGAATCGCCCTATGCATGGTTATTCTCAGCAACCAGTCCAAATTGGAAGATTTCTGGCAAGAAATGAGGTTAAACGTCTCGGAACGTATCCGCATGAGAACCACCCAATATGCCCTCTACCTTTCAATTGGCTTGGTGTTTTTTGCCGGCCTGATCACCTCGCCGCAACTGGATGATTTCATTGATGATATCCGGGATCGAAGAACTCAGGCAGATGGCCAAGGGCAGGGGCAGGGAGAATCCGGGACATCAGACAGCGCTATCCTGGAAGAAGAAACAACTATTGGAGCTGAACAAGTATTGGGAGAAACTGCAGATGGCTGGCTCCCCAACGTCCATCTGATAGGCAGTGGTCCGGAACTGGCTGATATTGAAGTACTCCATGCCAGCGTGCAGGAACCGAATGCAGGACTTGCGCCAAGATACTATTTCCGATCAGCAACCTACGAAACATTCAATCTAAATGGATGGCAGAATATTGACAAGGATTCTGTTTTCATCCCGCCAGAGGAAGAGTTTGAGATCGATTTCACACCCAATCAGAAACTCCTCTATCAAGAAGTGACATTACTGAGGGATTTACCGAAAGGAAACCTGATGTACGTGGTCGGTGAACTTACCGCCGCCAACGTATATTACTACGGGTCCTTTCACACCAAATTCGTAAATAACACCTATACCGATCTATTCGCATCGGTAACCGATGCGACCGAATATGCAGCTTATTCCATCACCCCATTTTATGGTGAGAATGATCTTCGCAGCGCCTCCCAGGAGTATCCCGCCTGGATCGAGAATAAATACCTGCAAGTTCCAGATTCAATTACAGACCGGGTGTATGACCTGGCAATCAGCCTGACAGCAACACAGCCTACCCCGTACGATCGTGTGCTGTCAATCGAAAACTACCTTAGAGGCTTTGAATACACCCTGGAGATTGAAGCCCCCCCCAGGTCTCAGGACATTGTTGATTACTTCCTTTTTGATCTACAAAAAGGCTATTGCGATTATTACGCCAGCGCAATGGTCATCCTTACCCGGGCAGCTGGCATTCCAGCCCGTCTGGCAACTGGATATCTTGCCAGCACTTATGATCCTGAAGCCGGTCACTTCACCGTGACCGAAGATCAAGCCCACTCCTGGGCAGAAGTATATTTCCCGGAATATGGCTGGGTCACCTTTGAGCCAACTGCCGGCCAGCCGGCATTGATCCGCCAGGAGGAACGCCAATTGCTGCCAGAAAGACTGGCTTCTGAACCTCAGGTGGATATTCCAAACCCTGAACCCGAAAAAGGGGGGGGGCGATTAATGCCGGATAACCTGTTTATCCTGGCGGGTGAGTTATCCCTCCTGGCAGCTGTTGGATTGGCAGTCTTCCATTGGGCGGATAAATGGTTCCTTTCCCGGATGAACCCAAACAAATTACTTTCTGAAATCTACAGACGTTTGCGCAAACTTTCCAAACGCATGGGAATCAACACCAACTCAACTGACACACCACTTGAGTTCACCAACATCCTTACTGACGCGTTAGAGAGCCTTGGTAAAAATAAACCCATGCAAATCTTGTTAGCATCTACCCCACAAAAAGCAGCCTTTATCATTCAGATCAGCAACCAGGCCGCCTATTCCAATCGCCCCATTGAGAGTGAGCAACTCCGTCAGGCAATACATTTCTGGGGAGTTTTGCGCTGGCAATTTCTGGTTGCACGCTTTCTGATTCGTTTGCAGCCTTTCCATGCCAGTCTTAAACGAGTCTGGTTCCGATTGCAGCAACCAGCTTGAGTGTTGGCAATCATCCTTCTTACCTGGATTGCTGCTTGCACGGCAATGGCATCTATCCATTTTTATGCCTTTACCAGATACTTTTTAGCGGCAAACAAATAACTACAAAAAAGCACCATGCGCTGCATGGTGCTTTTTTAGTCGATTTAGGTTTCCTATCCAGACCCTCGCAATCGGGGATCGAGGATGTCTCGAACAGCATCGCCAACCAGGTTCCACGCTAACACAAACAGCAAAATCGCCATACCCGGATAGAGGATGATATGAGAATAGCTCGCCAGAGAGGGAATCCAATTGCGGGCAAAGCTGATCATTTGCCCCCAGTCGGCATACCCCACCTGTGCGCCAAGACCCAGGAAGCTGAGGGCGGCAAAGGTCAGCACGTAAGAACCAATATTCATTGAAGCGATCACCAATACCGGGAAGATCGCATTCGGCATCAGGTGGCGGAACAAAATCCGCATGTTTCTTGCGCCAATTGTCCGGGCGGCCAGGGCATATTCAAAGTTCTTGACTGCCAGAATATTGCCACGTGTCACCCTGGCAATCGTCATCCAACCAAATATGATGATCGACATCATCCCTGTAAGAATCGACAACTGAATCGGATTGATATTTTCTGAAAAGGGATGGCCGAATGTTAAGAAAGCCAGAATCTTCGCAGAAATGATCATGAAGCCAGCCTCACCCCGGCCATATACTGCTTGCAGCACCGAGGTAAGGGTAATGGCGGTAAGTAAGAACGGAAATGCCTGGAAAATCTCGGTAATCCGCATCAGCACTTCATCCAGCCAGCCACCATAGTATGCTGCAATCGATCCCACTACGATTCCGATCACGGTAGTGAACAGTGTGATCACTACGCCAACCCGAAACGCCGTCCGTGTTCCCCACACAATCCCGTATTTAATGTCATACTGGCCTTCTGTGGTGCCAAAGATATGCTCTTCGCTTGGGAGGCTGGGCTCGGATTTGAAACCGTCCCGGGGGATCATATACGGATCTCGGGAGTTTTCAGGAACCGGCGCAAAGGTAGGTGCCCAAATTGCCACCACCACGAATGCCAACAGCAGGATTAAACCAATTACCGCGGTTGGGTTTTTAATTAGTTTCTTGAGTACGTATCCAAG
>JAFGDK010000109.1 GCA_016932165.1 Anaerolineales bacterium | reverse complement strand
TGGCCACATTGGGGTGGTCGCCGCCGAAGACCGCTTCGTCGATCGCCAGCGCCCGTTGGAAGGCCGCTTTGGCCCCCGCAAGGTCGCCCAGGTCCCTTAGCACGCCCCCAGGTTGTTGACCCGAATGGCCTCCTTGGGGTGGTCGCCGCCGAAGACCGCTTCGTCGATCGCCAGGGCGCGCTCGTAGGCCGCTTTGGCCCCCGCAAGGTCGCCCAGGTCCCTTAGCACGCTCCCCAGGTTGTTGACATCTATGGCCACATTGGGGTGGTCGCCGCCGAAGACCGCTTCGTCGATCGCCAGCGCCCGTTGGAAGGCCGCTTTGGCCCCCGCATGCTCGGCAATCCCATTCAGGATGCGCCCATACGCATTCCAGGCGCTGCCGGCCGGCTCTAAATTTGCCTCTTCAGCCCTTTGGGCCATCACCCGGAGATGGGTTTCAAAGCCCAGATATTGCGCCGGCCAGCCTGAATTGACCGCCGCGTTGGCGGCGTCCACCGTTGCGGTCACCAGGGCAGGCAGCCTTTTTTGACCCTTGTCTTTCAGCCGGGCAAATTCGCTCAACAGCGGGTGCAGCATCGGGCCTGCTTCCCCAATTTTCAGCAAGCCCAGGTCTTGCAGGTCTGAGATGGCAGCATCAATCTCGGCCTCCTCAGCTTCCAACGCCCGTCTGAACATTGGATACGGGATGGAGGTATTGGGCGCACAGTAACCGCAGGTTTTGAACACTTTTTTGGGCAGTTTGCCTGCCAGGGTTTCCCAGTTCAATTCAAAGGTTTTGGCAAGGTTGGTGCCATGATCTGTTGGGCTGTGTCCCCTGGCGGTCGTGAAGGTTGCATGTTCCAGGATATTGGGCGCCTGGTTTAATTTTTCCAGATAGGTCTTCGGAGACAAACTTTTTCGTCTGGCCAAAAAGCGGCCTGCCAGGTCTAGGGCCAGGGGTAGATCACCCAGCCGTTCAGCGATCGCCTCCAAATCCCGATCAGGGACCTCTTTCAACCGCGGGGCCAGCTTCCGCAGCAGTTCAAGACTTTGAGGGCGAGAGAGCGTCTCCAGCGGATGGGGTTTCAGCCCCAGGTCAGGGGGCCAGTCTTCCCGCCGGGAAGTCAGCAGTACCCGGCAGTTTTGCAGTTGGTGCAGCCATTCCCTGGCGGTCTCAAGTTCTTCGATGTTGTCCATCACCACCAGAGGCGGATCACCCTGCGACCACCGCCTGAGGGTAGCCGCCGCCTGGCTGCCCACATCCTCGGGCCACGGCCTGACGTCCATCGCCTTCCCGCAGGCTGCAATTTCGATCATCATGTCCTGGTTGGCTCGGATCCAGTAGACCCCGTTAAAATAGCGGCCAAAGCGGTAGCAGAACTCGATTGCCAGCTGGCTTTTGCCGATGCCCCCATAACCTATGGCCACTGCCGCCGGTGTGACGATCACATCGTGGCCAATCGGGTGGTACAGCAGGCAGTCCGCCAGGGCCAGCAGGTCAGCTTCCCGGCCGGTGAATACTTGATTGCGGTTGAAATCTAACCGCCAGTTGGGAAGTTTTGCCCCTGGCGGAGGCAGTTCTCCTCTTTCAGGCAAAGCCCTCCCCGGTTTATCAGGCCCGCGGCCGGGGGGTTCTCCTTTGATCCCGAAAACCAGGCGGCGGAAGGCATCTTGATCTTCGAGCCCCTTCCGGTAATCAACCCAGGTGCGGAGCTCCAGGAAATTATCCACAAGCCCTGGATCGCTCCCGGGCAAAAGGACCGGGATTACCCCGAAATCTGGGTCCTGTGTTTGTCGATTTAACGCCCTTTCAATTTCTTCTTGAAACCACCCTGTTGGGGTTTTATCCCCAATGAAAATCGCGCACGATCCGGCTTCAGAAATCCCCTTTGCCATCGCTGGCAGCCATCTCTCGCCCGGGATTAAAACCCATTTGTCTAACCAAACAATCAGTTTGGCGTCATCCTCAAGTTTTTTGGCCAATGCTTCCACAAACTCTGCATCCGCGTGGCTGTGGCTGAGAAAGACATCGAAGTCCTTGGACATTTTTGCCCCTTAGTTTGGTTGTGCTAAAAGATATGAATTGGAACAAATAGATTATATCCGCTTTTTTACCCCACCAGATTCACCAATTGATTGGCTTGCCTCCCCAAACCTTGCGTATAATAAGACCCATGAACCTCTCGCAAACGGTGCGCCTGCTGGGTAATCTCCTCGGGCAGGTGCTGGTGGAGCAGGAGTCCGAGGAGATCTTCCGCATCGAGGAACAAATCCGCGCCTTCTCAAAACAAAGACGGGCCGGAGATCCGCACGCCGCGGCACAGCTCTCCAAACAGGTGGCGGCTTTGACCACAGAACAGGCCCGCGCCGTCGCCTCCGCCTTTGCCCTCTACTTCGACCTGGTCAACCTGGCCGAGGAAAATCACCGCGTGATGAACTACACTGCCGGCAGGCGGGAAAAGGGTACCACCCCAGATTCGATCCGCTCGGCGGTGTCAGGCTTCAAGGCCCGCCGCGTGACGGCGGAACAGGTCCAGGCCATGCTGGATAGTCTGGAGATCGAGCTGGTGCTCACCGCCCACCCCACCCAGGCCAAACGCCGCTCGCTGATGTCCAAGTTGGTGCGCATTTCTGGCTTGCTCAAGGAACTGACCGGAAGCGGGGCGGCCTCCTCACACCCAGATGACCTCCTTGACGAACTGTACACCGAGATCAGCACCTACTGGCTGACCGAGCGCGAGCGCACCGACCAGCCCGAGGTGACCGACGAGGTGCGCACCGGGTTGTACTTCATTGATGAAGTCTTCTGGCATGTGCTGCCTCAAATTTACCGGGAGCTGGAAGACTCGCTGGCGGAACATTACCCGGGGGTGACAGCCCCGCACAAATGGCTGCGGCTGGCTTCCTGGATCGGCGGCGACCGGGACGGCAATCCCAACGTCACCTACCAGATCACCGCCGAGACCCTCCGTCTGCACCGCGGCCTGGCCATCGAGCGCCACCGCAAATCAGTCCAGGACCTGGCCCGAAGATTCACCTTCTCGGCGCGGCTTTTTCCCCCGCCCGGCTCCCTGACAGAATGGTTCCAGGGCCGCCAGCCCTTACCCGATCATGTCGCTTACCTCGCCTCCCGCTACCAGAATGAACCCTATCGGTTGGCCCTTTCCCTGCTGGCCTCCGACCTTCAATCCGCATCGCAGGAAGCCATGACCACCCACCTGCTGGCCGATTATCCCCACCAGGCCCACGCCCAGCTTGAAGCGCTGACCACCCCGGTGGAGATCATCTCCCGGCACCTGCCGGAGAAGCTGGGCAAAACCACGATCCAGGTGCTGGAAAAGCAGCTGCGCATCTTCGGCCTGCATGCCGCCCGCCTGGATATCCGTGAGGACGCCGCCCGCATCAACGCCGTGGTCGGCGAGATCCTGCGGGCCCTGGACCTGATGCCGGATTTTGCCGAGTCTTGCAGTCATGACCGCAGTCAATATCTCTCCAGGCTGCTGGATAAGCCCCCGTCCAATCTGGCTGACCGCCCCGGGGTGACTGTGGAAACTGCTCAGACCTGGTCGGTGTTCAAGTTGATCCGCCGCGCCCAGCAAGTCTACGGCAAAGACCTCTTCGGCGCATTCGTGATCTCAATGACTCAATGCCCGGCGGATGTGCTCAGCGTGCTGTTGTTAAGCCGCTGGGCAGGCTGCCGGGAGACCCTGGATATTGCGCCTTTATTCGAAACGGTGGATGACCTGCGCAATGCGCCGGATGTGCTGCGCGATCTGTTTAAGCATCCCGCCTACCGCCAGCACCTGCAGGCCAACGGTGACCACCAGATGGTGATGATCGGCTATTCAGACAGCAACAAGGATGCCGGCTATCTCAGCGCCAATTGGAACCTCTACCAGGCCCAGGAAGAGATCGCCGCAGTCTGCCGCCACTACGGCATCAAACTGACCCTGTTCCATGGGCGCGGGGGTACAGTGGCGCGCGGCGGCGGTCCTGCCAACCGGGCGATTCAGGCCCAGCCCCCGGGGACGATCAACGGGCGGTTCCGGCTCACTGAGCAGGGGGAGACGATTGCCTCCCGCTACTCCAACCCCGAGATCGCCAACCAACATCTCGAACAGGTGGTCAGCGCTGTGCTGTGCGCCTCCCTGCCGCAAGATGATAAGCAGCCGGTCCCCCAATCATGGCGGCAAGAGATGGGCGCAATGAGTGAAGCGGCCCAACAGGCTTACCGCCAGCTGGTCTACCACACCCCGGGGTTCATGCAGTTCTGGCACCAGGTCACGCCGATTCACGAGATCACCCGGCTGCGGATTGGGTCGCGCCCGGCGGCCCGCAAACCCGACCGGCAGCCCGGAGCCCACCAGGTGGACAAGATCAGAGCGATCCCCTGGGTATTCTCCTGGATGCAAAGCCGCTTCAACCTGCCCGGCTGGTTTGGCCTGGGAACCGGGTTATCAGCGGCCTCCTCGCTGGAAGTGCTGCAGGAGATGTATGCCGGCTGGCCGTTCTTCAAGGCGATTCTGGGCAATGCCGAGATGTCTCTTCAGAAGGCGGATTTGGAGATTGCCCGCCTGTATCTGACCCTCGCCGAGGACCGGGAAGAGGCCGTAAAATTTTATCAGATCATCCAGGATGAATTTGTACGCACAAGGCAAACCATCCTGGCGGTCAGCGGGCATGCTGATCTACTGGAAAATGAACCCGGTCTGCTGCGTTCGATCCAGCTGCGCAACCCGTATATCGACCCGCTCAACTTCGTCCAGGTGGAGACCCTCCGCCGCCTGCGGGGACTGGAGGATCTTAGCAGCCCCCAGGCTGAGGAATTGCAAAACATCATCGTGCTGACCATCAACGGGATCGCTGCCGGCCTGCGCAATACAGGGTGATTAAGTGGGGTAATCCTTTAGGAATGAGAAAAACATATTGTGGCGGGTTCCCGATTTCAGCCAATCAGAGAACCCGCCTTTACTGTGATTAAAATTTGAGGAGGGTTCCGCTTATTTCACAAAGGCTGCCCAATCAAGAACCCTCCGCTGCATCCATTTCGGATAGGTTTATTTTCTGATCACTCAAACGTCCAGTACATCAGGTCATCAAATACCGCCGTGAAGTAGTCGGTCTCCTCGGCGGTGACCGAAAAGCCAAAGGTGCCTGAACGGTAATCATTTTGTTCCAGCCCGGCCACAGCCGCGCCGTTGATGTGCAGGGCGATCACTTTCCCCTGCGCCCAGACCCCCAGGCGGTTGATCTGGTTTGGCCCGGCCAGTAAATACTCGCTGCTGGCCCAGGCCACCGCCACTTCTGCGCCCTCCGGCCCAAAGACCAGCAGGCGGTACTGCCCATCACAGGAGATTTCAAAGCGGTAGCCGCTGGAGGGGTCTGGCGCTCGGAAGATCAGTCCCAGGCGGTCTTTGCCGCGGCAAGCTGCCGGCATCTGGGCCTGCACCTCCATATAAAAATTGCTCACCTGCGGCCAGGAGGTCGTCCAGGTGGGGGCCGGAGTGGCTTCAAATACCGTGTAGCGCAATACCCCGTCTGTAATCTCCACCTGTGAGTTGGTCCCCGTGAATGTGGTCCAGTTGACGCTGCTGTCGAAGGAATCGACCCAATCAGGGTCGCCCAGCCTGAGGGCTGGGTCATCCGGGTTGCGGTCTGGTGCGCTGGGCGGCGCCAGCGTGCGGGTGGGCAGCGGCGGCAGGGTCGGCAGCACCGGCGCCGGTGTGGCGGTGGGTGTCGCCGTCGGGGTGATCGTCGGGGTCAGCGTCTGGGCGGCCAGCACGGCAGGCTGTTCGGCAGCCATGGTCAGCGTGGCGTCCAGGTTGGCAGATTCCTCCTGCCCGGCCTCCCGCTGGGTTTCCACTGCTTCCGCCACCATCGTTTCCAGCAGGTTCACCTCGGTTGGGGCGGCTTCAGGTGAAGCCGGGGCACAGCCTGCTGCCCCGGCCATCAGTGCCAGGAGCATAACTCCTGCCAGCAGGGTCTGTCTAAGGGATCGAGGTCCAATAGGCGGCATCATCAAAGAAAATCGTGACGTTGTCGTGATCGTCCACACCCATGTTGATCCCAATCCGACCGGTGCCAACATAGGTGTCGTCGGTGACGGTTGTCAGCTTGCTCCCGTTCATATACAGCGTGATTTTGTTTCCCTCATGCAGCACGCCCAGCCGGTTGGTGGCATTCGGGCCGCTGTTGATCAAATTATCCTCGGTCCATGGCACCAGGTGGATGGTATCCGCCCCGTCATAGATGAACAGGCGGTAATCTCCATCGCACGAGACCTGGTAATTGATCCCGTCACCGGTATCACCCGGCTTGGTGCCGAAGATGATCCCGCCGCGGTCCTTGCCGACACAATCGCCCGGCATGCTCACATTGATCTCGAAATAATAGTCTTTCAGTTCCAGCGCCGAGAAAGACCAGATCGTCCAGCCGATGGGATCAAAGATGGTGAACTGCAGCTTGCCGTCCTTGATCTCCACTTTTGAATCTGCGCCTGAATAGGTGAAGAAGGTGCCTACCTTGTCGAACGAGTAGGAGGCGTCTGGGCTGCCGAGATTTAATTCCGATACCGCCGAAGGTGGCGGCGCTTGTGTCTCGGTGGGGGTCGCTGTTGCGCTAGGTTCCGGGGTGAAGGTGGCAGTGGAGTCTGCGGTAGGCGGTTCTTGCGTAGAGGGCTGCTGGCTGTCGTCCGGAGTGTCATCACTTGGGTCAACAGTTGGCGGGTTCTGGCCTATCTGGGCTGCCACCGTCTGCGCCACCATGGTGTCCACTGCGCCAGGGTCAGCAGCGGGCTGGCTGGGCTGCGGTGACAGATTGCAGGCCAGCGCCAGGATCACCAGCAGCGCAGTCGTCAATGTCAAACGTTGTTTCCATTTCATCTTCATTCTCCTTTTGAATGGCGGGGTGCTGTCCCCTTGTTTTTATGGCGAGCCGGGAATCATTCTGGGGCCCGGCTGTATAATCGTTTCGATGAGTGCTAGTGTTCTGTCAAAGGTCTTTTGAATAGTTGGATTGTTAATTAACAGAACACTTTATACTTTATCAAAGGCTGCATCCAGGCGTTTTAAAATCGAATTTTTTATCAACCGCTTTTCTTCTAAATACACCTTTTTGTTTTGACAAAGTACTAGAAGCCTCCTGAATTCTGGAAGATCACCGGCTCCTGGATGAGTTCATCCAGGAACTGGGTGAAGGTTTCAGCGGTGGTGCAGGTCAGCAGGCGGGTGCGTTGGCCTTTGCTTAACGGCCCGAGGCTGATATAGCGAGTGACATGCTTGCGGAAAAGCACAAGTCCCTCGTCTGGGCCGTAGAAATCCTGCATCCGCTGCAGATGCTGCAGCATGGTATCCAGCACTTCTTCCGGCGAGACCTCTGGCCGGTCTTTGCCGACAAAGATCCACGGGTTGCCGACCGCCCCGCGCCCGATCATCACGGCGTCGCAGCCGGTTTCATCCAGCATGCGTTTTTTATCCGCAATCGTGCGGATATCCCCATTGCCGATCACCGGGATGCGCAAGGCTTCCTTGATCTCCCGGATAGGGGGCCAACTGGCTGCCCCTTTGTAGGCCTGTTTTTTGGTCCGCCCGTGGACCGCCACTAACTGGCCTCCGTTGTCCTGCACACTTTTGGCGATCTCAAGATAGTTGAGCGAGTCCTCGTCCCATCCCAGCCTGATCTTCGCTGTGACCGGCAGATCGAATTCATCCGAAAGCTGGCGGATAATGGCTGCCACCTTGTCCGGTGTGCGTAGCAGTCCGGCCCCAGCCCCTCGATTGGCTACCGATTTACTCGAGCAGCCCATATTCACATCCAGAATATCAGGCTGGTACTGCATCAGAGTTTCAGCTGCCTGCAAGATACGGGCAGGGTCGTCATCATAGATTTGAAAAGCTACCGGGCGTTCGGCTTCTTCGAACACCAGCCGCGGCAGGATCGATTCCAGCCGGTTGAGCACATCCAACGCGCTGACAAACTCGGTGTAGCTCATCGCCGATCCGAGCTGCCGGGCCAATCCCCTGAAGGGTTGGTCGGAGTAACCGTCCATCGGCGCCAGGATACTGTCGCCGTAGACCGGAATCTCTCCGATCATAAAAGCAGGTTCTAATACCATATAAAAGCCATTATAACCTTATGAGGTTTGGTTTTGGATCATTATTTTTACCGGGAGTTATGTGGTGATCTCCACATGGTTGCCGTCCGGGTCCAGCACCACGCTTTCAAAGTATCCGTCTCCGGTGGTGCGCGGCGAGCTGAAAACTGGCACCCCGGCAGCCTGCATCCGGGTGGTCTGCGAGCGCACATTCTCCTCCGACCCAACCGAAAGGGCGATATGGGCGTATCCCACCTGCTGCCCGCTGCCTCTTTCAGCCACATCCGGCGCAAGCATGATCTCCAGGCGCGGCCCTTTGTCGAAGCTGAGGAAATAGGATTGGAACCCGGTCTTGGGGTTGGTGTACTTCTGGTTGGATCCTGCGCCGAACCAGCGCTGGTAAAACTCTCGCAGCCTTTCGAGGTCCTGTGTCCAGAGGGCGGTGTGGCTGATGTGCGGCATGTTTAGATTCTTTCTTTAATGAACCTTATCATCACTAGATGAAAATGATATAACACCACAGCATAACCCAAATCGCAATTGATACCCGGGGGTATCGGGCGCTGAGGAGGATAAATGGAATGATCAGCGAATGGGGTGCAAAATAGGGGGTAAAGCAAATGGATGCCAGAGAACCTACTAGTTCACCATCTTTTGGTTTATATCGAAGAAGGTAGATTACCAACCCAATCCCAACCGGAACCGTCCATGGAAACAAGGACATATTGGCGTTTGGATACAGATTAGATCTAACATTGGCGTACATCTCAATCGGCCAGTCTGGCCAGATCAGCAAAGAGATAATTACCCACAGAAATGGAATTGCCACAAAGGTCAATTTTTTTTCTTGTTTTTGGTACCAGTCAGCAAGGATGAAAATCGTCGCTTGTGGCTTTGTCAGCAGAATTATGGCCCCTAGAGAGTTGGGAAACATTAACCCTAATGCAGTCACCCATTCGATATTCCCGTTGCCAATCAGAGAAATGAATGGAAAAGAGGTAAAGGTTAATAATATCGAGAGCAGTTTGCCTTGCTTTTGTTGCAGCAGCATCCAGCAGATGACGACAGTAAGGCTGGCATTGATTACCAAACTTATATTCTCGGAAAAGAAGCTAAAAGGAAAAAGAAAAAATGTGATCCAGGGAGGATTGAGGAATGACTGGATGGCGTATGGCTCCCCGATGTTTTTTGAAACCGGGTAAAAAGTGCCTCGCCAGTCTGTTGCGGGAATATTTAGTTGGCTGAATATGATCCCAAATAAGCCAAAGAGTAGCAAACTCAGGACCAAACGGTTGCTGGGTGAATTGATCCAGTTATTGGGGAGTTGTTCGTCCGGTCTTTTCACTAATTGATTACCTCCACAAATTATACCTCTGCTGATTTATTTGAGACGCCATATCCCACCCTGTTATTAATCCAGTACTCGAGATGCCCTCCAGCAGGATGATCAATCCCCACAGGAACACCGCCCTCGCACTGGCTGTGACAGCACTCCAAACTGCAGCGGGAGTCTCAGCCCCAGGTTGATAGCCGCATCGATCAAAAGGGGAGATATCTCTTGGATCCGATAACCAAATCCCCTTTTGGAGTAGTAATCACTGTGTAAGAAGTTCGCAAACGATAAACACAGAATTCGTTTCTAACTAAATTCATATAATCATATTCCCCACAAATCGCAAAACTGAGGTACAATCAGACGCTTGATTAAGAGATGTTCTGATTTAGAAATTTATATTTTTGATTTAGAACCCATGCTTGAGTCGGCAAATATTTATGAAAGGAGTTCTAAATCATGTCTGAAAAAGAACAAGGCACTGTGAAATGGTTTGACAGCGTCAAAGGTTTTGGTTTCATCGAACGAGCAGAAGGCAAGGATGTATTTGTACATCACAGTTCTATCGTTTCCGATGGTTTTCGCAACCTGGACGAGGGACAGCGCGTTGAGTTCGTGGTGACTGAAGGCCCCAAAGGCCCGCAGGCTTCCGAAGTCAAAGCTCTCTAAACCGACTGACAGAAACAGAAGAATCGGCCCGCGAATTTCGCGGGCCGATTTTTTTTGCCTATCAGCATGGATTTTGACCACCCTGGGGAGCATGGCAGGCTCAGTACAGGCGGCACAATTTTCAGATTAGCGGGGGGTGTATCAGCTTGTAAACTCCTTGTCTTCTTCCTTCTCCATCCCAGGATCGAAGCCGGTTTGGTTTCTTTCAAAGAATAGAATCTTTAGAAGTGCGGTCCCAAAATTGATTTATTGATAAGAGAATTCAACTGCTTTTAACTTGGTAATTTTGCTATTGACTTTTCAGGAAAAGGGGGTATATTCTAGCAAAAATTGGCAACCAAGAGAACATTTGGAGGATGAAGGCGAAGGAATAAAGTATCAAATCGAATAGTCTAGGGGGTGGAATCGGTCCAAATTTCTATTAGGTTAGGAGAATAAAAGTGACTGGCATGTGTCCATTCTGCAAAGAAGCTGTTGAATTGAAAAAGACAGCAAAAGAAGGCGATTTGGTCGTTTGCAAGGCCTGTGGAACCGAGTTGGAAATCGTCAGCCTCAAACCAGTTGAACTGGATTGGCCTCTGGATGATTATGACGAGGACGAAGATTATGATTATGAGGATGATGATTACGACGACGATTATGATGACTGGGAAGATGACGACTAGTCTGCGGCCTAGGCGATAAGATATAAATGCAAAGCACTCAATTCCAAATGGGTGCTTTTTTTTTACCCGGAATTGAAAACGCAACTGCCCGTTGATAACATCAAGCAGGCAGTTGCGTTTTGTCTTTTCGGGCAGAAACCGGCCTCATACCCCATCGGGAGGAAGGCTGGATAATAACGGGTTAATTAAGTCTTAGACGGCCTAGTCCATGAACAGGATTTCCAGGAACTTGCCCAGGTCATCCTTGCCCTCCAGCATCCGCAGATTGAAGACCTCAGTGTAACCGCAGTTGGTGCAGGAGACGAAGGCATATCGGTGCGCCTGGATCTCCAGCAGGCGGGAGAGCCCGGTGCCGGACATGGCCAAATGTTCCACATGACCATTGGTGTTATCGCAGTGAGAGCAAACGAATTTCTCTGCCAGTAATTGATCTATCTTTGACATTATTTTTTTCCTTTCCTTTTATTCTGTAACAACACCAGTATAGAAAAAATTCACATATTCCGGAATGCTACTTTGTATGGTGATCTGGTGAAAAAAACGTTGGGGTCGGGCAGGTTCTAAACTTTATGTTCTGAGCCCTCCCATGCAAAAAAGGTCAATATTGAGCCAAGAGCAGATCGCCCATCAGAATTTTTCCTGAAAAAGAACCCCACTGTTCATCCGGAAGACGACGTCAACCTTTGGCAAGATGCTCAAATCGTGCGTAGCAATAACCACGCAGTAATCGTTTGCGTGAGCCAGACGGACCAGGATATCAACAATATTGATGCTGTTTTCCTCATCAAGGTTGCCGGTTGGCTCATCCGCAAGCAGCAGCTTGGAATCCATAGACAGGGCACGGGCGATCGCCACGCGCTGCTGTTCACCTCCAGACAGCATACTGGGAAAACGGTCAAGCGTCGACTCAGGCAGCGCCACGCGCCCAATTAACTCCCGCGCCCGGTCGCGAGCCTTCTTTCCGGTGAACCCCCGCAGTTCCATTGGATAGGTGATGTTCTCCGATACTGTCAGCAGCGGGAACAGGCGGAAACTCTGGTAGATCATCGGGGCGCATTCACGGCGGTACTTGGATAAATCCATCGCCCCGGTAGAAATCCCCTCAAAGAGCACATCCCCTGAAACGGGTAAATCGAGGCCTGCGAGAAGTGACAGCAAAGTGCTTTTTCCGCTCCCCGATTTCCCGACCACGGCATACACTTTGCCTTGTTCAAAGCTGCAATTGACGTGCTTAACGGCTTCAATTTGCTGGTATTTGCTCTTATAGCTGTAGCAAACGTCTCTCATCTCAAGTATTGCCATCATGTTCTCCTTAGTCCTTGTCCGTCAGAATGGTCAGCACATTGGCATGATTCATGATCCTCACAGAGACGGCACTTCCGAGGAAATAGCAAACAATAAAACCTGCTGTGAGGGCAAGGTGCAATCGCATTGGTGGCCCCCAAACCAGAAACCAGACCAAAAAACCGATGATTGTTCCCAGGAGGCACAGCAGGCTCTGCTCAAGGAAGAAGCTGAGGAAAGTGCGAATTCGCGTCGTTCCGAGCCCGCGCATGACCGCCAACTCCATTTTTCGGCTGACCACAAGCAAATATGAGGTCACGATTGCAATAATTCCGACCAGCAAGTAAAGGAAAGGATACAGTGTGTTGATGTAGTTGATTTGCTGCTTGACACTGGCGACCGCGTTGTTAAACGAGGCATCATCCAACACAAGGAAAGCGCGTACTGAACCGATGTTGTGCACCTGGGAGTAGCCGTAAGTTGATAGATAATCCTTGAACACCGAGAGCGAGCGTGTGTCGGCGAGAGTGAAGTGTGTGCTGTTGAAAGTGGTGGAGAGCAGCTCTTCCTTGTGTGCCTCGTTGAGTGTATACCCGGTGGAAATTGTCTCTACCGGCGCGCCTGCAGAAACCTGTCCCGCCCCCCAGATCAGCGAAGTGTCGAAGAAAAGCGAGAGCGGCACATAGATCGTATCTGTGGCGCCCTGCTTTTCGTAGCTGCCGATCACCTTCAAATCGTAGTGGCGGTGGATCTTGTCAACGTATTCCTGGCTTTTGTACGGGTCGTTGATCGCGGCACGGATCGTGTCGCCGAAGTGGATGTTCTGCTCCTCCATCAGCGAACTTGGCACCAGACAGCTGAAGACGCGCGGATCCCCAGAGGGGACGGTCAGGAATGATTCGTCGTAACCCTCCATGAAGTCCATCAGGATCGTATCGGCGAAGAGGAATTCGGGGGAGGTGCGGATGTCGTTGATCGCCGTGAGGTCCGGCCCGCGCATGATCTCCCCCTCCAGCGACTCAGCGGCGAAACCGCTGGCCGGCACATACAGCGGGGGGATGTTCAGGTCGGTGCCGTCTGCGAGGATGCTGGTACCAAGATAGTAATACGGCTTGCTGATCGAGGCAGTCAGCGTGCTGACCTGGCCGGAGTGGTACAGGTTGGCGATGTCATAAGCGCTGAGCACCAGCCCGCCGATCTGCTTGCCCTTGATGTCGGTATAGCTGCCGGTGATGGTGGTATTGTCGTAGATCGTTTCGAGCTGCTCCTGGTAGCGCAACACTGTCGAGGCAAGCTGCCCGAAAAAGATCACCACTACCATCGCAAGGACGGGCACTACCAGGGTGCGGGTGCCCCCACGGAAGGTGGAAAGCACGGCGTATTTCAGGCTGCCTCCGCGCAGGAGAGAGGTTTTCCGCCCCTTTTTGGGTCCCTTTGGATTCCGCTGGCTCAGCCTCCTGCTTGGGAACGTGGTGATAACGAAGGTCATGCAGGCGAGGAGCGCCATGGCGAATATGGCCGCGCCAACATATAGGAACAGCTCTATCTCTAGGTGCGGGGCGAATTCCAACGTCCGTGAGATCGAAAGGTTGCCGTTGCTGTAGCGCGAGTCGATCAGGGTGAAGCGTTCAGCTGCCCCGGCGACCAGGGCGATGATGCCATCATGCAGGAAGTAGCCGGCAACGGCGCCCGCCGAGGAAGCGATCAGCGAGATCAGCCCGGCGCCGAAGAGGAAGTGTCCGGTGACCCGCAGCCTTCCAGCGCCGAGGAACAGCATAGTCTCACTCGTCTCCCGCTGGCGGTAAACGAACAGGAAACCAAACAGGATGATCACGGCCAGTTCCACCAGTACGCAGACACCGGTCACAATTTTCGAGACCCTCAGGATGGTCTTGAATGGAATCGCCACATCAGAGTAGCCCTGGTCGTAGATCGTGAGCCGGAAGCGGTCCTGCAGCATGGATTCAATGCGGGCATTGAAGGCAGCTGCCTCATCGTTGCGAACGATGACATGCCCAACCGTGTATCCTACCGGGAAAGGCGATGAGGGCATGTCTGCTGATTTCGGGACGTACACATACCAGCTCTTATCCGCAATTGTATTCGTGATACCGACCACTTCAAAAGCCGACTGGTATGAGAAACCGCTCTCTACCCAGTAGCTGCTGTATACCCCTGGCTGGTCTGCCACCGCGATGGAAAGAGCGATTTTATCTCCGATGCCGATACCCAGTCTGGAGGCAATTAACTCTGAGACCACGATGACCTGATCGCCGCGTGCATATTCGTCGGGTGTAAATGCCCGCCCGCTGGTGATCCACAACTCCTCCTGGTGGAAAGGCAGCCCCGACATCAGGTCTTCTGTCTCCGAAACGAGGACACTGTTATTCGTCACTTGCAGTGTGTCGGCGGCTTTCACAAGCAAGGAATCTCCGGGGATCAGGTAGTTCTGGTCTGTTTCGCTGGAGCTGATATCTTGAATCCGGGGAACCTCTATCCCCAATGATGTGGCGATCGCATGATCGAACGCCGGCCCGCGCAAGTTCAACAGTGGTGAACCGACGTCATACACCTCGCCGAACACCAGGTAGTAATGGTCTTTCTCAAAGGCGCCAAAATCTCCATCTATCAGGATGATTGTGTTGGGCCTGATCTGCAAGGAATACAGCACCTCAATCACAAAGGCGTTGTACTGGTCATGTCTCTCGTTGTAGCTGATGTTGCCGACCACGAACACAGAATTCCCCCGGCCAGGTACAAAATTATCTGTGCGCCAGAACCCGTCGATGTAGCCCATAGAGCGGGTGGTCTCTTGCCACAGCAAGGCGGCCTCATCACTGGCGATTGCGGCGGCATCGAGGGTTTCGAGAGCTTGATCCATGGCGGGGTCGTATCTGGTATCGCCAGGGTAGTCCGTGCCCATGTATTCGATCAGGCCGATAGTGGTGAAGTATTCGTTGCACTCGTCAAGGAATTGTGCCACAGATGTCCATACGCTGACACCCAACGAGAGCGCCAGCGTCAGCGCGAAGATGAGCAGGGTGAACAGGGCCGTTTTGCCCATTGAGCGGAAGATGCTCCGCATGCTGTTACGAAATACCATTTTTAGGCCCTATACTGTGTAAATTCGTTGAAGGCTGAATGATCTCGGCTCAAGCGTATCGATTCCCATGGTTAGTCCCGCATGCTGAGCTCAGTATCTTTGGCCACTGAGAAAAATTATATAACTTATAGTGCCCGCCTCTATGAAACGGGCATTAATGATTCTCACAACTCTTCGGGCAAGACTGGAACCGCAAACCATATTCACTTGTTCATTTCATATTCGCCGTTCAGGGCATGCACATATTCTTCCCACACATGCGCATACTGGTTTTGGTCGGTAACAGGTTTGCGCAGCATCTTCATACAAAAGTCCATTTGCTTCGGACTGCTGCTGGGCTTATTGTGCAGTTCTAGCGCATATTTTGAAAAGTCCCTCACCATGATATCGAAGATTTGGTTGGCAACTTCTGGCGAGATATCCAATATCTCTGCGTTTTCCAAAATTAATTGACCGTACACGATCAGCGAGAATATTTCACCCACTGCCAGAAGAAAATCAATATCCCGTTGCTGGTCTTCATCGGGTGTTGCCGCCATCAGGAATTCCCGGAAGACCTTGATCTGTTCCTGAAACAGGTTGACATTCGGAAGATCCCAGCGCGCAAAAACAGGATTGAAATCATGGAAGCGGACCTTCCCCAACCCTCTGGCTGGCCCTTGGTCGAAGAGAAACATATCATCCTTTGCCGTGTCACAGTGGGGCACCTCCGCATACTCTGCCGGGAAAAAGAGATAATTGGGCATGAACTTCACAATCAGGGCAATATTGACATGCACAGTTCCTTCCAGCTTGGGCAGGGCGCGAATATCCCTGGCCGCCATCTCAAAGTAGGTGTCCTTCTCAAAGCCCTTGGCGGCGATCACATCCCAAAGCAGATCAATCACTTCCTCGCCCTGGGTGGTGACCTTCATCTTCACCAACGCATTGTAGAGCAGGTATCGCCGGTCTTCACGAGATGCCGCGCGTTGATAATCAGCGACGCGCAGGGTAAATAATTTCATCGAAATTAACCGCAGGTATGCGTCTGTGAACATCCGTTTTACGTGGGGAAAGTCGGTGACAAACATATGGTACAGACGGCGGTTGGCAGCATGGTTGATCGCCTCGTATAACGCGTGCGTACAAATGCCAATCGAAGCCCACCCCAGGTTATATTTGCCCACATTTACAGTGTTTAGCGCCGTATCCCAGGCGTTTTGCCCTAACGACAGAATATCTCCCTCGGAGATCGGATAATCGTTCAGCGCATATTGGGCAACATAATTCTGGCTCTGGGTCACATTCTGGATGCAATCGAATTTCTCATGCTGAGAATCTGCCACAAAAAAGGTGTATTCCCCACTTTCAGCCACCCTGCCTAAGGTGGAAACCATCCGGGCTTGATTGGCATTCCCAATATAGTATTTCTCTCCCCTGGCGATAAATTTCCCCTCACCTTGCGGAATCAGGGTCATCTCTGTGGAATATACATCCGCGCCGTGAGCCTGTTCTGAGAGACCAAACGCAAAGATTTCACCATCTAGCAGATACTTCGCCGCTTTTTGTTTCAGTTCATCATTATCGCTCATCCATATCGGGCCCAGGCCCAGAATCGTCACCTGCCAGGTGTACCAGTATGCCAATCCATAAAAAGCTAAAATCTCGTTGAATTCACAATTCCGCCAGGTATCCCAACGGGTTTCTCCATTCCCATATTCTGAGGGCGTTAATAAGGTGTAGAAAATTTTCTCCTTTTTTATGAATTCCAGAAAATCCGCGTACCACACTCGCCCGTGATCGTCTTCTTTGAGCTTGCGTTTACCTTTATTTTCAAAGAACGCGATCGTTTTTTCCATAATTTCCTGGGATCTTTGGTCTGGATATTGCCGGTCATGTTTTTTGGGGTTCAGGAGGATGCTTGTTGGCATTTTTATATCCTTTCTGCTTGGCTGGAATTTCTTTGTTCAGAAATGGCCCGAGACTGGCGGATCAGAGTCTTAGAGCAATTAAACTATATATTGTTTTTCTACAAACTCCAAATTGATGAGTTATTCTCAATGGGGTGCATTTCATTTCGGGCTGCGCGTATGGCTTGAGGGGTGCGGCCCCCCAAGCTGGTGGCTGGGGAAAGGGCAAGGGGATGGGGTAATTAGCTTCCCCGGAAATGAAACCCACCCAGTTCAATGCAACCAGGCAGAACCAAATCATTCCAACTATTTGTCTGTAAGAGAACCAAAATCCTTGCCCAGCGAAAAATTTCTGTATAATGAAAATAACACCCTGACACGAGAAGTTGGATAGGTCTGCACAAGGATCCCCTGGAAATAGAAAACCAAATAGTTGAGGAGGATGAGATGAAAACGGAAGTAACCAGCAGTACAAAACCCTGGCTCCAGTTCTACGATGAAGGCGTCCCCGCAAGTATAGAATACCCCGATATCCCCCTCGACCAGCTTTTGAAACAATCTGCAACCAATCACCCGGAACACCCCGCGATCATTTTTGGCGGAAGTCTGGGCTCACGGGTGATGGACAAACCGTTGAGCTACCGGGAGCTTGATGATGCCGTTGACCGGTTTGCGGCTGCGATGCAATCGCTGGGGGTGAAGAAGGGTGACAGAGTGGCAGTCTTTATGCCCAATTGTCCCCAATTCGTAATTGCCTACTACGGAACGCTGAGAGCAGGCGGGATCACAGTCCCGTGCAACCCGCTTTATACCGCCAAAGAGATCGGCGACCAGCTCAACGATTCCGGCACCGAGATTGTAGTCACGCTTACCATGTTCTATCACATGCTTAACAGCATCCGGAAGGATACACCTCTGCGGCACATTGTGGTCGCCAATATCAAGGAATATTTCCCTCCATTGCTGAAATTTCTCTTCACGGTTGCCAAGGAAAAAAAGGACGGGCATGCGGCTAAGATTTCCAACACTGACGATATCTGGTTCCAATCTCTGCTGAACATGGCCGGAAATAAACCAGAGCCAGCTGGCACAGACCCAGGTGACACTGCCTGCCTGATCTACACAGGCGGGACAACGGGTATCCCCAAAGGGGCAGAACTCACCCACCGCAATGTGGTCTCAAATGCCGTCGCAGGAAGTTACTGGTCGCACTCCCGGGAAGCTGAAGAGATATCAATTGGCGCTTTGCCTTTCTTCCACTCCTACGGCATGACCGCGGTGATGAATATGACCATTGCCACAGCAGGCACCATGATACTCATCCCAGATCCGCGTGATGTGATGCACATCATGGGCTCGATCAGCAAACATAAGGCAACTTTCTATTCCGCAGTACCATCCAGCTATACTCGCATCAACACACACCCAAAGGTGAAAGAATTTGATCTCAGCTCTGTTCGGGTGTGCCTCAGTGGGGCGGCTCCGCTCCCGCGCGAAGTCCAGGAAAACTTCCAGGCCATCACGGGGGGCAAGCTGGTTGAAGCCTTTGGCATGACAGAATCCAGCCCGGCAACCCACGTCAACCCGCTGAACCGGAACAAAATCGGCACCATCGGCACCCCCTGGCCAGATACAGATGCCCGCATCGTGGATATTGACACCGGAGAGATCGAACTGCCTCAGGGAGAGATCGGCGAGATGATCATGCAAGGCCCTCAGGTGATGAAAGGGTACTGGAAGATGCCCACCGAGACGGTCAACGTGCTGCGAGAACACCCATCCATTGGGCCTGGTGTGTGGCTGCACAGCGGTGACATCGCATTAATGGATGAGGATGGGTATTTCCAGATCGTGGACCGCAAGAAAGATATGATCATCTGCGGCGGGTACAACGTTTACCCGCGTAACGTCGAGGAGGTCTTATACCAGCATCCGGCAGTGCAGGAAGCTGGCGTGGTCGGGATGTTGGATGAGTATCGGGGCGAGACTGTGATTGCCTTTGTGGTGCTGAAAGAAGGAAGGGCTGCCACTGAGCAGGAGATCATTGACCATTGTATGGAAAACATGGCCAGGTACAAAGTGCCCTCCAGAGTGATCTTTAGATCATCGCTGCCCATGACGGCGGTGGGCAAGGTTCTGCGGCGGGAGTTGGTCAAATCATTAACAGAAGCGTCCTGAACTCAGCGCTATTCAACCCCCAGCGTTGGGTAACCCCATAAACAGGTCCCTGTAGGGGAGGGTTCCCAAGGGCTGCGCCCCTCGAGAACCCTCCCCTATTACCTTGGGTCAATTTGGGAGGCTGATCAAGTAATAAGGAGTTGAGAATGGCAGTGATCAACCGGGTCTTGTCAGAGAAATTCCTGGAGGCGGTTAAAAAGGATTTTAAGAATTTAATAAAAATTGTCAGGTCATCATACGGGGAATTGGATCTGGCAATCAGAGAAAATTATCTA